>CAVTZB010000003.1:0-294404 GCA_963739115.1 uncultured Solirubrobacteraceae bacterium | reverse complement strand
GTTAGCGTCCATCGAGGCGGGGCGATGAAGGCGTCGTGTGATGGCGATCAGGATGACGACCTTCAGGCACCAGTCTGGCAGCCACCAGATCACGCGCAGCACGAGCAGCGCGGCGATCTCGGGGCAGATCAGATGTGGGATGAAGGCCATTACGGCGATAACGAATCGTTCAGACATGCGTCTACACTCCGTAGTTGCGCGGGCAGCGCCGAACGCGCTCCCCTACCGCACGTCTGTCGCGAGTTGACCCGCGTTTCCCCCCAACGAATTTCAGCGCTCCCGCGGGCGGCTGTTCGGGGGCGCGAGCCCACGTGCGGGCCAGCTGCGGTTGTGGCAGAGTTCGTGGTGGTGCGGGTGACTGACCGAGCGAAGCGCAGGTGTCAGGGGCTTGTGGCCTGCCGCGCGGCTTTGCCCTTCGAGGGCCTTTGAGATGCGCGCCTCAATGTCGCGCCCGCACCACTGTTTCACCCTGGTCCGGCTCAGAGCGCGGTCGGGCGGCTCCAGTACCCGTACACGCAGCGCGTCCCGCCGCCGCGCGGATCGCGGGTGTCGTGGATCGCGATGCTGACGTTCGCCGACGCGCTCGGTGCGTACCTCTACCTGCCCGGGGATCGGTGAGTATGCGCTGCACGTTCGTCGTGGTGGTGATAGGGCTCTGCGTGGTGGCGGTCGGCGCGTCTGCCCGCCCGGCGGCGCGCGTGGCCAGCGCGTGCCATGTGCCGCGGCTCACCGGGCTTACGCTCAGGGTTGCGCGTGAGCGGGCTGGGCACGCCGGTTGCACGCTGCGTGTGAACGGCTCCGCTATCAAGCAGGCCGGGATCCAGACGATCGAGCGGCAGTCGCCGGCTGTGGGTGGGCGCTCCTCGAGCGTGGCGGTGTGGCTGAACCGGCTCTGCTTCGGCTCGGCTGCGTACGGGCCGGCATTCAAAGAGCCGGTCATCACGCCAGGGCCGACCAAGCTGGTCAGCGGTTTCTATGTCGTCGGCGGTCCGCTCGCACGCTTCTCGGACCCAGGCTGCAAACGTCCCGCACCCTCGCCGCAGCCCGGCACGGTGGAAGTGATGAACGCGAGCGGGACGGTCGTGGTGACGCAGACCTCGACGGATGGCCGCTTCATCGAGGTTCTGCTGCCCGCTGGCTCATACACGCTCACGGGCACGTTCCTCGACGACACCAGCAACGGTGCGCACCCGAAGGAAACGAAGTCCCTCGTGATCCCGTCAGGCGACACGGTGCGCGAAGACTTCTTCCTCAACGTCCCATAGCCAACCCAGTCGGCTGGACGCGACAAGTCCGGTCTGCGGCACTATCCACAAGGGCGCCTGTCACGGCGCCTGTCGCCGTCGCCACCGCCGTTGATCGATCCCGAGCGCGACAAGGAACACGACATAGCCGAGGCGCCGGCGATAGTGCCGGCCGAGCTGTTGCGGCCGGCCAGCACGGCGATCAGGATGCCGATGCCCACGGCACCGGTTCCTATCCAGTAGAGCGGTGACCTGACCTGTTCGCGGAACGAGGGTCTGTTGCGCAGGCGCGGGTTGTTGGCCGCCTCCCGTGCTTGACGCGCCCAGTGCTCGGTGAGCCGCTGATCCCACGCCTTCTTCGTGTCACTTGCCACGACGGGCAACCTAGCGGACGACCGGCCGACAATCCCGACCCTGTTCACCCAAGTAGTCGGTGGCCGCAAGGTCAAAGGGAGATGTATCGCGCAGACCAAACAGACTCATGAGAGTCGTTCGTGTAAGCGACCGGTGACCCGGGGCACGCTCTCGGTCGGCGCTGCTCCGGGCAGGAATAATTTGTCCTTCCAGGGACGCGTCTCGCACCGGAGCAGCCTGAAGCCAGGCCGCTATCTAGTGACGATCACAGCTGTCAACGCTGCTGGCGAACGCTCAACTCCGACATCGCTCGCATTCACGATCGTCAAGTAGCACGCTGGCTATGCTCGGGAGTGGCACGAGTGAGATCTCGTCTGGGCTTCTGGCTACGCAGGCGCCGAACCCGGTGGCGGGTCAATGCTGCCGACAGTGCAGCGCGCAGTAGGCTCCGCCACAGGGCGGGTGAACCTCGTTCGGAGGCGAGTCCCAATAAAGATGAACGTGGCCGAGGCCCGTCACCCGGCTCTCTGTGCGCAGCACGCGCGGCCAGGCACGGTGCAGGCGTTCCGATGATGTGAGCGGATGATTGCAGTGGTTGTCGGGTCCATACGTGTAGACCAGCCGGCCACAGGCGGAGCCGTCGCTAACCGGGACATGCTTGGGGCTCGTGGTCGCGCGACCGCCGTGATGTGCAACGACCACCGAGCAGAACTTCCCGACCAGGAATGGTGTGAGCTCGTACTTTGCATCGCCAGGGAACAACATCCGCTTCTCGTCGGGTCCACTGAGCACCAGTGAAAGCCCACTGTTGTTCATACCGCTGCCCGTACACCTCCCGACGCTTACCTGTCCTACGGTCAGGGGCGGCATGCTGTCCCCCCACACGAGCAGCTTGTTGTTGATCACAAGCCGGCGCGCGAAGACCGCGTGGGTGGGTCCTAGGCTCTGCCTTGGCGCGATCCAGGTCATCTGCAGGGCGCGCTGATCGCGGTTGGCCGATGACCAGTGGTCTTCGTCGAAATGGCTCAGAATGATCGGCGGCGAACGGGTGAAGCAGAAGCGCTGCAGCGCCGGTGGGAAGGTTCGGGCGTTGGCACGGATGCCGCCTCCGAGGTCGAAGTAGATGAGCGGATAGCGCGACTCTCCGATCAGGGCGTTGCAGCCCCCCTGGCCCACGTCATAGACCGCGGCGGCTCCGATCGCCTCCGGTACCGTCAGGGCATCGGCCAGTTCCGCCGCTGACGCATCTTTGACCTGATCCAGGCTGGTCGCGCGGCTCAGCCTGTCGCGCTGTTCACCGCGTATCGGCTTCCGTGAAGCCAGCGTCCTGGGGATCCCAGGGCCATACAGGCTGAGGTAGTGAAGCGCCGAAGCGTCGTCGCCCACCCCGTCCTCCAAGTGGAGCTCGAACCATCCACCCTCCAGCGGCACTTTGCGCGGTGAGAACTCGACCTCCACTACCGAGACCCGTCGCTCAACCTCGTCCGGTGTCTCCACGTATGCAAACTGGGGGGTGTTCGGACGCTCCAGAGTCCAGTCGTCGAACCAGTCGGCATCGACGCTGCTGAAAGTGACGACCGCCGAGCGCTCCAGGGCCTCGATGGAGTTGACCCGTGCGTATAGGCGGTCCGGTGGACGATATGAGACCGTGCCCTCGTGAGACTCGAGATAACTCATCGGCATGACCCTAACCGAGCCAGCGTCCCAGCGCCCGGAGGTGCACCTCCGCGTGTTATCCGGTCGGTGAAGGCAGGCACTGCCATGTTGGATGCAAGCACGCCTACGCGTCGGCGGGTGAGACTCGCGCGTCGCGATGCAAGGCAGGTATTAGAGCTCGGCGCTCGCGCTCGCCCAAGAGTAGGTCGCTGGCGGTTTTGGGCAGCGAAGTGGCAGATGCCGCCGGGCGGTACGACCCACTTGAGCGTCCTCTGCGGCCCGCGAACCACGAGCGGAGCGTGCGGCGTCTAGGGGTTTCGTTGTGTCCGGTCTTAAGGGGTGTGTTCTTGCTCGGCGGTGCGCCTTTGCAGGAGGGCCGCGCGTGCTGCACGCCACTCGACGTCGGCGGGTCGTGGCTCGTGTTGGCGGAGGTCCTCGATCGCGCATGCGTAGTGGTTGTTGAGCATTTGTAGGCTGGTGCCTCACTCTCTCGCGACGGTGTGTGGGTGCTCGGCGGCCTTCTGGACGCGGATCTCGCGCACTTGACTTTCCTCGGCGCCGGGGACGCGGCGTTGACGCGCAGGGCGCGCAAGCACAGCCGGCTGTCCGCCGTCGTCGTGCGTTTCAGCCGTGCGCGCAAGCGCTACGAGCTGCAGGGCGTGCTCGTCGAGGAGTCCGCGCTCGAGCAAGCGAAGCGTAATGCCTCGCCGGCGAGGACGCCCGCGTGCGGCGTCGTCAGCGAGAACGCGAGCGGTCCTCGGCGCGCAGTCGCAGTGAGATACCGCCTCGGCGTAGGGCGCAGGGGGTTGCGCCGAGAATGAGGGTGAGCTCTGCGCGCCCTCGAGGACGCGGACTTCGAGCGTGAGCTCGCGAACGAGATCGGCCGGCTGTTTCCAGGCTGCCCGTAGAGGTGGTCGCTGAGGCAGATGAGTGGGAATCGGCGGCCGTGGGCGACGGTCCGGCCGGGCGCTACTGTGTGTGCGTGGCGTCCTCAATCGACTTCACGATCGCTTTCGACGAACCCGACGAGGCCGGCTGGATCGTCGTACGCGTGCTGGAGGTCCCGGGAGCCCTCAGCCAGGGCCGTACACGCGAGGAGGCGCGGGAGAACGTGCTCGACGCGCTGCGCACGGTGCTCACGCCGGACGACGAGCTCTCCGGGAGACACTCCGGGGCAGATCTAGAGCATCTGCGGTTCTTCGCCGCGGCGTGAAGCGCCGCGAGCTCGAACGCCACCTACGCGCGCATGGCTGCCATGAGGTAGGTGGCTCGAAGCACGCCAAGTGGCGCGGGCCGAAAGGCGAGGTCTCGGCCCTTCCGCGTCACAAGGAGGAGATCGGGCCCGGCCTGACGCGGGCCATATGCGGGCAGCTCGGCGTTCCAGCTCCGCCGAACCCGCGCTGAGCCCTTTCAACGCGGGCTCTCTGCAAGCGCTTGACAGCCGGCGTTTGTACTGCCATTGTTAGTACATGGCTACTGTGAAGGGACAGCGACTGCAGATTCGCGTGGAGCCGGCCGAGAAGGCTGTGCTGGAGCGTGCTGCTGCTGCGTCGCACCTGAATGTGTCTGCGTTTGTGCTGCAGGCGGCTGCGTTCAGGGCAGAGGAGATTCTTGCTGAGCGTCAGAGTATTCGGCTGACACCGCAGGCCGCAGAGGCGTTCACCGAGGCGCTGGACGCGCCGGCGAGTGTCAACGAACGGCTTGCAAAGGCGCTTGAGCGTCCTCGCAAGTTCGCCTGGCTTGACTGAGCTGCGCCGCCCCGCGCTGCTCGACCCCGCGCGGCACGATCGTTCGCGGTTTGCCTCCGGCGATGATGCGCTGGACGAGTGGCTCCGCCGCTATGCCGGGCAGAACCGCCGTCGTGACACGGCAGCCACCTGGGTCATCACCGATGCCGAGGACGCGGTCGTCGCCTACGCGACCATCGCGATGAGCGCGATCGACCGCTCGAGTGCTCCTGCGGGCGTTGCTCGCCAGGCTCCAGACCCGGTGCCGGCCTTGCTGGTCGGCAGGCTCGCGGTCGATCAGCGCCGCAGCGGCCTTGGTGTCGGCACCGCACTCGTCGCGCACGTGCTTGCGACGGCGGTGGAGCTGAATGCCAAGGCAGCGTGCCGCGCGGTGGTCGTCAACGCTCGGCATACCTCAGCTCGTGGCTGGTGGGAGCATCTGGGCTTCAGTCCATTCGATCCCTCGGATGAGCAGTCACTGGATCTGTATCTCCTCACCGCTGATGTCCAGGCAACGCTCCTGCGCATGCGCTGAGCAGTCAGGTGGGCGGGGATCGGCTCGCGGTGGGAGCTGATCAGAATGCGACGGTCAGATCGCGCCATTGCTCTTGGGATGGCCAGGCCTCGAGCTGATGTTCAATCCCGGTGACGACCGCGGCGAACTGACTGTGGTCGAGCGTCCGTATGAGGATCAGGCCGGCGTGCGATCGCTGGGCTTCGGCCCACTCGCGCGCGATCGGTGCGAAGTCGCGGCTGTTGCGTGTGATCAGCACCCGTCCTTCGGATGCGGCGAGCTCGAGCACGTGCGGGTCGGAGAGTCCCTCGAAGGCCGCGTCTTCGGCGAGCGCCAGCACGTCGTGGCCGTTCTCGCGCAGTGGGGCGGCTACTCCGCGTGGGGAGAGGTTGGCGTCAAGCAGCAGGCGCAAGCGCGACTATGCCGCGGGGGAGAGCTCGACGAAGGGGTAGAGCTCGTGCCACTCCGCGACTGTGCGACGGTTCTGCGCTATCGCGTCCGCGATCTCCTCGGGGTAGCTGTCGCGGTAGGCGACCGCGAGCCGGGTCTGCCGTTCGGTTAGCTGCGTCTCCTCAACCAGCCGCTCGATCGAGCCGAAGCCATCGAGCATCTGAACGATCTCCCAGATGTCCAGGCCAGAGCCGATCACCCAGGGACGCCGGGCAGCATCCTCGCCGCGGAAGCCGATTCCAGCGAAGCGTCGCATACGGATCGCCTCGTCGGTCAGGGACTCGACGATCGCGCTCTTGGAGCGGTTGGTGCGTCGTGCCTCCTCCTCGACCATGCGGTCGGTGGGGCCGGTGAAGCGCACGCTGAATGGCGCGCCCTTCGGGGTCTTCTGACCTGTCCCCGATGTCATGCTCCGAACGCTAGCACACAAAACTTACGATGTAGCATTTCGCGGCGTTGGCCACTGTCGGCCACGACCTCGCTGTTGGCCGTTTCGGTGTTGGCCACAACCTCGCGGTGGTACGGTGCGGTGGTGCTGGAGCGGATCAGGCGCCTACTCAAGCGCCGCGAGGAAAATGCGCCTCGTGTGGACGTGGGACCGATGTTTCGGGGCGAGACTCCAGCGAATCTGTCGGATGCGGGAGTGATCGAAGCCGCTGATACCGTCAATCGACTGCCACCTAGGGACTACATCGGGGAGGAGCCGCGAGACCTGACGCCGGATCCCGATGCTGAGGCGCAGCGCTGGGAGCACGAGCGCGAGCGATACAAGGAGAAGAACGAGGACTCGGGGTCCGGGTAGATCACCCGCGTAACCGGCCTAGAGGAGACAGTCATGACAACCCTCACAGTGACAGCAGACGGGCGCGCCCGGGTGCTCGCGGACGGGAACGAGCTGCCGATGCTCGGGCTCGGTGTCTGGCAGGTGCCCAACGGGCCGGAGTGCGTCAACGCGGTGCGGTGGGCGCTCGATCTCGGGTATCGCCACATCGACACCGCCCAGGCGTATGGCAACGAGGAGAGCGTCGGGCGGGCGCTGCGCGACAGCGGTCTGTCGCGCGAGGAGGTGTTCATCACGACGAAGTTCTACCCCGCGCACACGGATCGCGCCGCCGAGGCGGAGAGCAGCCTCTCCCGGCTCGGCGTCGACCAGGTCGATCTGTACATCATCCACTGGCCCCAGGGTGGACCCACGTGGGCGTGGCCGGGGATGGAGCGGGCGCACGCGCTCGGCTACACGCGCTCGATCGGGGTCTCCAACTTCAGTGTCGCGGAGCTCGAGCAGGTGACCGCGACGGCGAGCATCGCGCCGGTCGTCAACCAGGTGCAGTTCAGTCCGTTCGAGTACCGGCGCGCGCTGCTCGAGGCATGTCACGAGCGTGATGTCGCGCTCGAGGCATACAGCCCGCTGGGGACCGGCCGGCATCTCTCCAACGAGACCGTCAGCCGGATCGCCCAGCGCGCCGGCGGCACTCCCGCGCAGGTGCTGCTGCGCTGGTGCCTGCAACACGACGTTCCGGTGCTCACCAAGTCCACGCACCGCGAGCGCATCGAGGAGAACGCGCAGATCTTCGATCTCACGTTGGCAGACGACGACATGGCGGCGCTCGACGCGCTCGATGAGACCGGCGGCACCGACCAGGCCCTCGAGGGCAAGTGGTGGTAGTGAACACAAAAGAGATCAGGTAGTAAGTGGCCTTGTAGGTGACTGGACTGTCAACGTGCATCAGGCCGCGTGGTCGGTGTGCTTCGAATCGGTGATACTCGGGTTTGATGTTCGCAATCCCCTCTCGAGCGTAGGCTGGGCGCCGATGGGCCGCTGCTCGGGGTGTGCCGCTGAAAACCCCGCCGGTGCACGGTTCTGCATGGCGTGCGGCGCAGCGCTCGAGCGGTGCTGCGGGTCATGTGGTGAGCCGGCACCGGACCGAGCGCGGTTCTGCATGGCATGCGGCGCGCAACTGGAGGTGGGGCGCGTCGGCGCCGAGCCAACGGAGATGAACTCACCCGCCGTTGACGCGGAGGAGCCGGCCGTTGCGCTCGCCTCGCCCACGCTCGACGAGCGCCGCACGGTGACCGTGCTGTTCGCGGACCTGTCGGGCTACACGGCGGTGGCGGCGAGGCTGGACCCGGAGACGGTGAAGCGCCAGCTCGAGAGGATTCTCGGCCGCCTGGGGAAGGAGGTGATGCTCTACGGCGGCTACGTCGACAAGTTCATCGGCGACAACGTGATGGCGATCTTCGGCGCGCCCGTCGCGCACGGCGATGACGCCGAGCGCGCGGTGCGCGCCGGTCTAGGCATGCAGGCCGCGATGGACGAGGTGAACGCGCCATTGGCTGAGCAGCACGACGCCACGTTCGAGCTGTGTGTGGGTATCAACACCGGCGAGGTGCTCGCGGGGCGCGTCGGTGACAGCTACACGGTGATCGGTGACGCCGTGAACGTCGCCTCCCGACTGCAGGCCGCCGCGCGGCCGGGGAGCGTCACCGTCGGCGAGGCGACCTACCGCGTGACCCGCGAGGCGATCGACTACAGCCCTTTGCGCCAGCCGCTCGTGCTCAAGGGAAAGACCGAGCCCGTGCGGGCATGGGAGGCACTCGCCGCGGACCCGCAGCCGCAGGCAGCCGCCTCGGCTGGCCCGGCGCGTGCGCCGCTCGTGGGCCGGACCGCCGAGCTCGCTCGGCTGCGCGATCTGCTCGCGCGGGTGCGGCGCAAGCGCGGACCGCATCTGGCGACGGTGATCGGCGATCCCGGCGTTGGCAAGTCGCGGCTTCTGCGCCAGTTCGAGCTCGAACTGCAGGACGCCGACGAGCCGCGGGCGCTGGTGCGACACGGGCGCTGCCTGCCATATGGGTCGAGCATCGTCTACTGGCCGCTCGGCGAGGTCATTCGCGCCGAGTGCGCGATCGTCGACGGCGACCCTCCTGCGGAGGCGTGGAAAAAGCTGTCGGCGCGGATCGGCGAGCTGCTCGACGGCCCCGGCTCCGACAGCAGGTCCTCGGCGTCGAAGACCGCGGTGATCGGTCGCCTGCTCGGGATCGAGGGACCCGACGACCCGCAGCTCTCCGAGCAGGAGGATGCCCAGCGTGCCCATGAAGTGTTCTTCGCTGCCGTGCGCGCGTGTGTCGAAGGCCTGGCGAGGGACGCTCCGCTGGTGCTCGTGTGGGAGGACATCCACTGGGCGGACGAGGGGATGCTCGACCTGATCGAGCACCTGGTGCAGTGGGTGCGCGCGCCCGTGCTGCAGGTCTGCATCGCCCGGGAAGAGCTGCTCGGGCGCCGGGTCAGCTGGGGAGGTGTGCGCCGCGATTCCACCACTATGTTCCTCGAGCCGCTCGGCGAGAGCGAGACGCGCGAGCTGATCTCCTCGCTGATGCGCGTCGAGGCGCCCAACGAGCGCGTGGTCGCTGCCGTGGCCGCTCGTGCGGAGGGCAACCCGCTGTTCGCCGAGGAGATGGTGCGACGCCTCGCAGAGGATCAGGGCGCGAGCGCGGCCGAGCTCCCGGCGACGGTGCAGGCTCTGCTGGCGGCGCGGCTCGACTCGCTCGAGCCGTTCCAACGCCGTTTGCTCGCGCACGCCGCGGTCATCGGCCGCACGTTCTGGGAGGCGGCGCTGACCTCGGTGGCTGACGTTGAGGGCGGCGATCTAGCCGCTGCGTTGCGGGCGCTTCGCGACAAGGACATCGTGGTCGCGGGCGAGGGCAGTGCGCTCGCCGGTGAGCCCGAGCTCGCGTTCAAGCACGCGCTGATCCGCGACGCCGCGTACGAGATGCTGCCGAAGGCCGTGCGCGCACAGAAGCACTTCGAGGTCGCGCGCTTCATCGAGACGCGCGCCGGAGCGCGCGTCGAGGAGGTGGTCGCCCTGCTCGCCGAGCACTACGGCAAAGCGGCCGAGCTCGGCGGTGAGCTCGGTCTGGCGTCGGGCGCGCTCGCGCCCTACCGCGCGAAGGCGCTGCGCTACCTCGAGGCCGCCGGCGACGCCGCAACCGCGTTCTACTCCAACGCCGACGCCTTCGCCAACTACGAGGCCGCGCTCGCGCAGGCCGGCGACGATGCCGACGCGCTCGCGCGCCTACTCGAGAAGCAGGGCGATGTCGCGCTGCGGCTCGGTCACGTCGATGTCGCGATCGACGTCTGGGAGCGGGCGCTCGAGCACCACAGCGCACGCGAGGATCTCGAGCACGTCGCCGAGCTGCATCGCAAGATCGGCGCCGGTCTGGCGCACAAGGGCGAGCGCAAGCAGGCGATCGAGCACCACCAGATAGGCATCAACCTGATCAAGGACGGCGAGCCGTCGCTCGCGCTCGTGCGCCTGTACGAGGACGCCGCGTGGCTGTACATGCAGACCGGCGAGAACATGCTCGCGATCTACGCCTCGGAGAAGGCGCTGCGGCTCGCCGAGCGTCTCGGCGAGGTGCGCGCCGCGAGCCGCGCGCACGGCATCTTCGGCCGCGTCTTCGGGCGCATCGGCGACAACGTCAAGGCGCGTGAGAACCTCGAGCGCGCGGTCGAGCTGGCACGCGACTCCGACGCGCACGAGACGGTCCTCGCGCTGCTGGCGCTCGGCAATCACCGCGAGGGCTCGGACGGGGACTACACCGCCGCCGGCGACGCGTATCGAGAGGCGCTCACGCTCGCCCAGCAGATCGGCGATCTGCCCACCGAGGTCGAGCTGCATGCCGCTGTCGCGCAGTTGGCGCTCTACGGCGCCGACTGGGAGGGGGTCGCGCGCTCCAGCGACGCCAGCGCGGAGCTGTCCGAGCGTGAGGGCCTGATCGGCAAGCTCTGCCTTCCATACGCTCTGCGCGGACGTCTGCACTGGCGCAGCGGGCGGTGGCAGGAGTCCGAGAGCTCCTACCGGCGTGCGCACGAGCTCGCCCGGCAGATCGGCTGGTCGGAGGTCTGCTTCGACTCCCTTTACGGGCTCTCCAGCACGCTCCACGACCAGGGCGAGCTGGCAGGCGCCGAGACCGCACTCGCGCAGGCGCTGGATGTGTGCGAACGCGCCGGCCTGGTCGTGCAGTCGATCCAGGCCAGCTCGGCCCAGGCTCTGCTGCACCACCTGGCCGGTCGCCACGAGGAGGCGGATCGGGCCGCGCGCGAGGCGGCCGAGCGCGCCGAGCGCGTGCGCTACCCCGTGGGCGTTGCGGCTGCGATCGAAGCCGCCGGGATCGTCGGGCCGATGCCGACGGCATGCGCCGATCTGAGACGTGCGCGCGAGGCCTGGCAGTCGCTCACACGCCCGCTGGAGGCCGCACGCTGCGAGCTACTGCTCGGACAACGGCTGCTCGAGGAGGACCGCGACGCCGCCGTCGCGTCCCTGCAGCGCGCGGCGCAAGAGTACGAGCGGCTCGGCGTTGCACACCGCGCCGCGCGTGCACGCGAGCTCGCGCGCTGACACACAAAATGCCCCAAGCGCCCGCCTGGTCGGGGTTCTTAGAACCAGCTCTCAGGACGCTGCGCGACGCCGGGTGGCGCGAATGAGCTCGCGGGTGAGCGTCTCGATCGAGCGCTCGAGCTGCACGATGCTCGCTTGCTCGACGCGCTCGAGCTCCACCGTGCGGTTGACCCAGGCGTTGATCTCCTGGTGGCTGCGCCCATCACGGCGATGCAGTTCTGCCACCAGACGGCTGCGTTGCAGGCGCAGCCCGGCGCGTCGCTCGAACGCCGGGATCGCTGCGGGTCCAGCGGCGGGCGGCGGTGGCTGGGGCACGGGGGAGGGGGCTCGCTGGGGCGCACCGAATAGCGTCATCTGGGCCGCGAACTCGGCGTTCAGCGGCACGAAATCGGCTGCCGGGGACGGCTCGCTCGCGCGCCGCTCGGGCGGCTCCTCCCAGCCTTCCTCGGGCTCCGCGCGCTGCAGGGCGTGACGGAGCTCCGTTTCGATTTCCGAGGCGTGCGTGCGCAGCGTCTGCTCTGCCGGCAGGTACAGCCAGCTCGGCTCGGCCGGCCTGCCCGGGATCGTGCGCACGAACCGCCCCACGATCTGGCGGAAGATCAAAGGCGTCTTCGCCGCGCTCGCGTAGACGCCGACGCGCAGGCGCGGGATGTCAACGCCCTCGGAGACCATGTTCACCGCCACGATCCACGGATCGGCCGAGCTGCGGAAGTCGGCGAGCTTGCGCGCCGCCTGTGCCTCGGTGTGGAGCACCACCAGCGGCGCACGACCCGTCACCTCGCGCAGGAGCTTGGCGACCTGTCGGGCGTGCGCAGCGTCGGCCGCAACCGCCAGCCCGCCCGCGTCGCGGTGACCCTCGCTGCGCAGCGCACGCAGCTTGGCGTCGGCCTCGCGGATGATGCGCGGCAGGCCGTCGGGCAGCTCGGCCGAGATCGCCGTGCGGTAGCGGCGTGAGGCCTCGCGCGCGCTCAGGACTGTCTCGAAGGAGGACTCGACCACGTCCTCGCCGCTGCGCCAGGACAGGCTCCCGTCGAACGTCACGAACGCCACCGGACGACACACGCCGTCGGCGACCGCTTCGGCGTACGTGTAGGACACGTCTGGCACTACCAGGCCATCGTCGTCGTAGCGAACGCCTGGAATCGGCGTGGCGTCGGAGCGAAACGGGGTGCCCGAGAGCAGCAGCCATCGTGGCGCCGACGCGAACGCCCTGCTGAAGCTCGCGCCCCAGGCGAGGTCCTCGCCGAGGTGGTGCGCCTCGTCGACCACCACCAGCGTGTCCGTCGAGACCTTCGCCGCCCACGCGCGCGGATCGCTCGCGACCCGCGCGTAGGTCACCGCTACGCCGTCGAAGTCCCTCGTCGGGTTCGGTCCGGGGGCGTCCGGCTGCAGCTGCACTCCGAGGAGCGCCGCCGCGGCGGCCCACTGGCGCGTCAGCGGCGTGGTGGGGCAGAGCACCACCACGCGCCTCACCACCCGCCGCGACAGGAGCTCGCGGGCGAGCTCGAGCGCAGGGCGTGTCTTGCCCGCTCCGGGCGCGGCCGAGATCAGGAACGGGCCCGCCTGCCAGCTTGCGAGCTGGTCGAGTGCACGGTGCTGCCATGCGCGCAGAGATGTCGAGGAGGAGCGCGTCAAAGAGCCCGGCATCCTGCGGCACCGCACGGACGGATCGATCCACGCACCTATTCGCACAAGCTGAGGACCCGGCTCGACAAGCTCCGGATCCTCACGCTCGGCGTGCGAGGGCACTGCGCCTACTCATGAAAGCCCCTCGCGCGCCAACCGCACTGGCTGGTGGCCGCCGCGGCGAAAACCGCGGCGGCGCGCCAACCACTTGCGGGGGTGGCTCACCATAAGCTGAAAGCACACGATTGTCTGCTGGCGTCTCTCACCCGGTCGCGAGCGCTTGCTCGGCGCTCCATTTGCGCAGGAAGGCCCACGCGTCGGAAGGCGCGAGCGGCCGTGCGAACAGGAAGCCCTGCCCGCTGTCGCAACACTCGCCCTGCAGCAGACTCAGCTCGTTCGTGCGCTCGATGCCCTCGGCGAGGGTCTCGATCGAGAGCGCCTTGCCGAGTTGCACGAGCGTGCGGATGATCGTCTCGCCCTCCTGGTTGTGGGTCATCTGCGCGATGAACGAACGGTCGATCTTGAGCGCGTCGACGGACAGCTGCTGCAGGTGAGCCATCGAGGAGTAGCCGGTTCCGAAGTCGTCGATCGCCACGCGCACCCCCAGCTGCTTGACCGTCGCCAGGCGCGCGGCTGTCTGATCGACATCGCGCATCAGCGCTGTCTCGGTGATCTCGATCGTCAAAAGGCCCGGCTCGAGGCCCGTCTCTTGCAGTGTGCATTCGACGTCCGTGACGAACTCGTCGGTGTCGAGCTGTCGTGCCGATACGTTGACCGCGACGCCGATCGGGTGGCCGGCGTCGCGCCACTGCACCGCTTGCCCACATGCCTCACGCAGGACCCAGCGGCCGATCTCGACGATCAGCCCGGTCTCCTCCAGGAGCGGGATGAAGTCATTCGGCTGCACCAGCCCGCGGGTCGGGCTGCTCCAGCGGATCAGCGCCTCCATGCCCGTGGGGCTCATGTCGCTCAGGCTGAACGTCGGCTGGTAGACGACGAAGAACTCGTCGTTCTCCAGCGCCACGCGCAGGTCCATCTCGAGTTCCATGCGCGACTGGACCGCGGTCTGCATGCCCGCTTCGAAGAGCACGTAGCGGTGGCGCCCGTCCCACTTGGCCTGGTACATCGCGACGTCCGCGTCGCGCAGTAGCTCGTCGGCCGATTCTCTATCGCCCGCGGCGATGCCGATGCTCGCGGTCAGCGTCAGCGACGGCTGGCCGGCCCCCGCGAGCTTGAACGGCTGGTTGAGCGCTTCGAGCAGGCGCTCCGCGACCAGCTCCGGCCCGGACGTGAACGACAGCTCGCTGGCGATCACCACGAACTCGTCGCCGCCCAGCCGGCCGACCGCGTCGGTCTCGCGCACCACTGCGGTCAGTCGTGAGGCGACTGCTTGCAGCAGCTCATCGCCCGCGGCGTGCCCGAGCGAGTCGTTGATCGCCTTGAAGTTGTCGAGATCGATGAACAGAGCGGCGAGCGGTGTCTTGTCGCGTCGGGCGCGCATCATCAGCTGCTCTACGCGGTCGAGGATCAGGGTCCGGTTCGGCAGTCCCGTCAGCGCGTCGTGAGTGGCGAGGAACGCGAGCTCACGCTGGCGGTGCTCGAGCTCCTCGTCGGCGGCCTGGCGCTCGGACTCGAAGGACTCGCACATGCGCACGAGCGTGACGTTGAGGCTGCGCTGCAGCATCGCCAGTGCCTCCTCGAGCACCGCCGGGCCGATCCCGAGATCCTGAGCGCACCCGCACAGGACCTCGTGGGCCGCGTCGCGCCAGCGCAGGCAGCGCTTGGTCACCTCGTGCAACGGCGCCGCGCGCTGCGAGGCCAGTTGGCCGAAGATCTGCCACGCCTCCTGTCCGACCTCGCGCGCGGTGTCGACGCCCTGGCCGGACATCCAGCGCGCGACCGCGACGGTGGAGACGGCGCCGACGCGAGCGAAGCGCTCCTCGACCCCCGCGTCCAGCTGGCGGCTCGAGTCCCGGGTGCGCTGGAGCATCGCGTCGACCACGTCGTCGGTGCGCGCGTCGAGCGCCTGCCCGAGGCGGCGAAGCTCCTCGACGCCAGAGATTGAGCTTGAGCTTGGCATTGTCGAGCGGATCGGCAGCGCGCGGCGCGGTCTTTATCGCTTGTCGGGTTGGCCGCTTGCGTCTGCAGAAGCCAACGGCTGGCGTGCCTAGGCGCTGTAGGAGGCCGGCGCGGGCGGGGCTTCGCGGGTGTCGTCCAGGAGTTCCATCAGCGCGCTGGCGCTGGTTCCGCCGAGCACGCGCAGGCGATGCAGACGGTACGGGTCATCGCCCGGATGCGCCCACCCCGGGACGACCGTCGTCGACCCGCTGAAGCCGGCCGCCTTGACCGCGGCGACGACCGTCGGGTCGTAGTGGCCGGAGGGGTAGCAGAACCAGTTGACGGGCACGTGGTAGCGCTGCTGGAGGGTCTGGCGCGCGAGCGTGACCTGCTGATGGAGCTCTTCTGCGTCCAGCGTGATCAGGTCGGCATGGCTGATCCCCTGGGTGTCGAGCTCCCAGCCCGCTGTGAGCAGACCGCGGATCTGCTCGGGGCCGAGGCCGCCCTGCGAGGGTGGCAGCCCGGTCAGCTGGAGGTTCTCGTCGCCGACCCAGCCGAGCCGGCGCAGCACCGGCAGCGCTTGCGTGTACTGCGAGTTGTAGCCGTTGTCGAAGCTGATCACGATCGGCTTGCCCGCCCCCAGTGGCACGCCGCGCCGCCAGTAGGCCTGCACCTGATCGAGCGTCACCGCATGCCAGCCGGCGCTCTTCAGCGCCTGCATCTGTTCGGCGAACTCCGCTGGTTCGACGTACAGCCCGGGGAACGGCGCGCCGGGGGGCGGCGCCGCGATCACGTGGTACATGAGGATCGGAACCGGCTGTGTCCCAGGAGGGCCGGTGCGAGCGGCGGCGCTCGTGCTCGGGCGCGTGCCCGCATGCCGGGCGGCGGGACCGGCGTGGGCCACGGGAACGGCGGTGCGCGGACTCCCGCCCGACCCGCTCGCGATCACGACGATCGCGATCACCGCCGCCGCGGCTGCCACGATCATTCCAGCGGCCATACGTCGCCGGCGGATCAGCCGCCGGCGGGCGTCACGACGCGCGTGCAGAGCATCGATCTCCATTCAGTCGCCTCTCAGGCTCGACGGTAGCGTCTGCCCCGGCGGCGGCGGATCGTCGCGAAGCAGTTCCGGGACGCTCACCAGGTGAAAGCCGCGCGCGCGCAGATCGCGGATGATCGTCGGCAGCGCGGCGATCGTCTGCGTGCGCGTGCCGCCGGCGTCGTGCATGAGGATGATCGCGCCGGGGCGTGCGCCGGCGAGCGCCCGCTGGACGATCACCGGCACGCCGGGCTGCAGGTAGTCGTCGGTGTCGACCGACCACAGCACCATCAGCAGGTGCATCGCACTCAGCTCGCGCATCGTCGTCGCGTTGTAGGAGCCGTACGGCGGACGGAACAGCACCGGACGCGGCCCGTCGAGCACTTCGATGTGCAGGATCTGTTCGAACAGCTCTTCGTGCTGGGCGTGTGCGGAGAGCGTGGCCATTTCGGGGTGGGTCTCGGTGTGGTCGCCGATCACATCGCCGTCGCGCAGCTCTCGCACGGTGGACGCGCTGAAGTAACGCAGCATCTCGCCGATCTCGAAGAACGTCGCGTGCACGCCGAAGCGCTCGAGCACGCTCAGCACCGCCGGCGTATACGGTCCGGGGCCATCGTCGAACGTCAACGCGATGTCGCGCCCGCGATCGCCGCCTTCTTTGACGAACGGCGTGTACGCGAGCACCACTTTCACCGCGGCGCTCGGGCTCTCTTCGGGAGCGCGCGCGGCCTGCGGCCGCGTCGGGCGTGCGCCGGCGTGCGCCCTCGTGCCCGACGCCGCGCGCGGGGCGTGTGATGACGAGTCAGATCCGGGCGCGATGGCCACGGCCAGCAGGAGCAGCGCCGCGAGCAGCACGGCGGCGGCGCCCCGGCGGCGGCGGATCCGTGTCCGGCTCGCAGGCATCGGCAGATGCTAGACGCCGCCCCAGCCGGCTCGAGACAGATGAGGACTCGCCCGGCTATTCCGATTCGGGCCCGACCTGCTCGATGAACGCGGCCAGCGCGTCAACCTGCCCAGGCTCGCTGTGCAGGCGCAGGCGCGCCAGCGCCGCCAGCATCGGAGCGGGGTCATAGCCCTTGATCAGCGTCCGGCGGGGGTCGAGCAGGGCTTCGTGCAGGAAGCGTTCGTCCACCAGCACCGTGCGCCCGTCGGTCAGCGTCACGCGGTGACCGGCCAGGCTGGCGAAGCTCGGCGCGATCGGCTTGCCTTTGGCGGACAGGTGGCACGCCGCGCATCCGTCGGCGACGACCAGACTGGCGCCCTGCGCGACGAGCTGCTCCTCGTGGCTGAACGGTTCGGTGACATAGGAGGGAACGCTCGGAGCGTGGGAGCTCGCGCCGCTCGAGCTCCCGGCGCTTCCGCAGCCCGAGAGCGCCAGCAGGAGCAGGCCTGCGACGGTGATCCTGGTCGCGGTCATCGCGATAGTGTCGCTGAGTAGGCCTGCCGCCGCGCTATTCTGAGCGGGAGCCTCGAGGATGAGCACGAGCCAGATCGCAGAGCCGAGCGTCGCCGTCGCGCCGGCCAATGGCCACCGCGAGGTCGTCGAGCTGGACGTCTCGGGAATGACGTGCGGGTCGTGTGCCGCGCGCGTGCAACGAGCGCTGTCGCGTCAGAGCGGAGTCACCGAGGCGCTCGTCAACTACGCCACCGGGCGCGCGACGGTCGAGCTCCAGGCGCACGCGCTGGACGCCGAGCAGCTGATCGCCGCCGTCGAGCGTGCGGGATACGGCGCTGCGCCGGTGGCGCCGAGCGCGACCGAGCAGGCGCGCACGTTCGATGAGCTCGAACGCAGCGAGGCGCGCGAGCAGGCGAGCCTCGTGCGGCGGATCGCGATCGCGGTGCCGCTGGCGATCGCGATCGCGGTGCTCACCTACACGCAGCCGCACGACACCGCCGCGCGCTGGATCACGGCCGCGCTCGCGGTGCCCGTGCAGTTCTGGTGCGGGCTGCCGTTCCTGCGCTCGGCGTGGGCGCGAGCGCGCCAGCGGGCGACCAACATGGACACGCTGATCGCGCTCTCGACGCTTGCGAGCTTCATCTACTCGACGGTCATTCTGCTCACCGCCAGCCCGGTGTACGAGCACGGCGTCCCCGTCGGCAGGTTCAACATGGCGCTCGACTACGACATGGGCGCGACGATCATCGCCGCGCTGCTGATCGCGCGCTGGTGCGAGGCCAAGGCGCGCAGCAGCTCAGGGCGCGCGGTCCGCGAGCTGGCGCAGCTCGGCGCGACGCAGGCACGGCTCGTCGATCCAGACGATCCGGATGCGCCCGAGCGTGTGGTGGGCGTGGAGCAGGTGCGCCGCGGCGATGTCTTTCGCGTGCGTCCGGGCGACAGCGTCCCGGTCGATGGGATCGTGATCGCGGGCGCCTCCGCGGTCGATGAGTCGATGCTCACGGGCGAGTCGCTGCCGGTGGAGAAGCAGGCCGGCGCGCTGTTGACCGGCGCGACGCTCAACGTCGACGGGGTGCTGCTGGCTCGCGCGAGCGCCGTCGGCGCCGACACCGCGCTCTCGCAGCTGGTCGCGCTCGTCGAGCGCGCGCAGGCATCCAAGCCGAAGATCCAGCGTCTCGCCGACGAGATCGCGCGCGTGTTCGTGCCGGTCGTGCTCGTGCTCGCGGCGCTCACGGCGCTCGCGTGGGTGATCACCGGCGACGGCCTGGTGGGCATGTTCGCCTCGATGCATCTGCAGCGTGGCATGGACGCGACGATCGCCGTGCTGATCGTCGCCTGCCCGTGCGCGCTCGGGCTCGCCACGCCTGTGGCGATCCTCGTCGGTACCGGCCGCGGCGCGCGGCTCGGGCTGCTGATCCGCAGCGCCGAGGTGCTCGAGCGCAGCCAGCATCTCGACACGATCGTGCTCGACAAGACCGGCACCGTGACGACCGGCGAGCTGTCGCTCGCCGACGTCTGGAGCGCGCCGGGCGAGGAGCCCGACCGCGTGCTCGCGCTCGCCGCCTCCGCGGAGGCCGGCTCCGAGCATCCCGTGGCGTTGGCCGTCGTCGCCGCGGCGCGCGAGCGCGGACTGGAGCTCACGCGCGCGGAGGAGTTCCGCTCGATCCCCGGTCGCGGCGTGCGCGCCGTGCTGGACGGCCGCGGCGTGTGGGTCGGACGCCCGAGCTCGCTCGCGGGCTCACCGGAGCTGACGTCGGTGCTCGTGGAGTGGGAGGCGAGCGGACGTACGGCTGTCGTGATCGAGCGCGATGAGCAGATGGTTGGCGCGGTGGCGCTGGCGGACACGATCAAGCCGGAGGCGCCCGCGGCGATCGCGGGTCTGCGCAGCATGGGCATCGACGTCGAGCTGCTCACCGGCGACAATCCTCGGGCCGCGCACGCGGTCGCAGCGGCTGTGGGCATCGAGCACGTGCGCGCGGGCGTCAGCCCGAGCGGCAAGCTCGAGGAGATCGAGCGGCTGCAGGGCGAAGGCCACCGCGTGGGAATGGTCGGCGATGGCGTCAACGACGCCGCCGCGCTCGCGCGCGCGGACCTCGGCATCGCGATGGGCACCGGCGTCGGCGCGGCGATCGAGGCGGCCGACATCAGCGTGCTGTCCGGCGACCTGCGCGGGGTCGCGCGGGCGCTGCGCCTGGCGCGCGAGACCTACACGATCGTGCTGCAGAACCTCGGCTGGGCCTTCGGCTACAACCTGATCGCGCTGCCGCTTGCGATGACGGGGCTGCTCAGCCCGGCGCTCGCCGCGGTGGCGATGGGGCTGTCGAGCATCACCGTCGTCACCAACAGCCTGCGACTGCGGCGCTTCGGTCGTCCCGGGCGCCCCACGCCCGTGCGCGGCGCCCGCCAGCGGCTCGCGAGCATCGCGACGGCCGCCGTGATCCCAGCCGCGCTGCTCGGCGGCCTCGTGCTCGCCGCGCCCGACTCCTTCGCCGTGCCGCGGGCCGCCTCGATCACGTTGCGCGAGCCGGCCGGCGAGACGCTCGAGATCTACGCCGAACCGCTGCGCCCGGGCGAGGTGAACATGCACCTGTACCTCGAGGGCACGACGAGCGCCCGCATCGGCTACCGCTCGATCGCGATGCGCGCGAGCTCGGCGGCCGGCGCGCACGCCAACGTCACCTTCTACCACGCCGGCACTGGCCACGAGATCGCCGAAGTACGGCTCACACGCGGCGTCTGGGACTTCCACGTCGCGGGCGTCGACGGCGCCGGGCGCCCACTGGGCGGCTCGTTCGCCGTCCCGATCAACTGACGTCGGCTACATCGCCAGCTGCATCGCGGCGAACATGTACGCCATGCCGAGCGTCATCGCGAACATCGACGCGCGCAGGTCGCGGAAGCACACCAGCGGCTCGGCCGCGGCCATCGCGACCGTACCGCCCGGCGTGACCGCGAAGCTGCCCTTCAGCAGCGTTCTGTGATCGACGTCGCGCATCCTGTCGGTCACCCACAGCAGCGACTGCGCGAAGAAGTACGCCACCAGCAGCCACGTGAGCGGCGCCTGGAAGCCGTTCGGCGACCACATGTACGCCATCGCGCCGAGGTCGAGCGCCATCACCAGCCACAGCACGTTGATCGCGCGGCCGTCGAGCGCCTGGGCGATCATCCACGCGAGCACCGCGAGCGCGCCGTTGGCGAACGCCAGCTGCCAGAAGCCGGGGGGGATGTCGAAGTGGTCGATCGACGCCGGCGCGAACATGAACGCCATCCCGAGCGCCATCAGCACGTGCCCGGAGTGCCAGATCCGTCGTTGGCCGTGCGTGTCGCGCAGGTGACGGACGTGGATGACGACGATCGCGACGAACGCGAGCGTCCAGATCACCGCGAGCCACTCGGGGAGGATGTCGGTCGTGCCGTGGCCGGCGCTCATGGACATGCCGCCGATCGACGTGGAGTGACCGCCGCCGTGGCTCATGCTCATGTTCATGTTCATGCTGCCCATGAGTCGCGAATGTACCACGGAAATGGCCCCCCATACCGGTGCTCCGGGGTGCTCGCAACACCCCCTTGGCGAGTCTAGTATTAGTGCGCGATGAGCAGCGTTCGCTCTGTGTCGGCCGCGTTCACAGCCCGCGTCGATCAGCGACAGAGGAGCGCCGCTATGTCCAACAGCCACGTCACCACGCGCGGCATCCAGATCGCTCTCGGCGTGTTCTGGCTGCTCGACGGGCTGTTCCAGTTCAAGAGCTTCATGTACACGCACGGCATCGTCACCCAGGTGTTCGCGCCGGCGGCGGAAAGGCAGTGGTCGATCGTCGGCGGCCCGATGAGAACGTTCGACAGCTTCTACGGACACGACCTGACCCTGTGGAACACGCTCTCCGGTGAGATCCAGATCGCGATCGGGCTCGGTCTGATCCTCAGCAGGAAGACCGTCAGGCCCGCGCTGCTCGTGTCCTTCGGGTGGGCGCTCGTCGTGTGGTGGTTCGGCGAGGGCTTCGGCGGGCTCACCTCGAACACGATGCCCGCGCCGCTGATGGGGGCGCCGGGGGCGGTGATCATCTACGCGATCGTCGGCCTGTTGGTGTGGCCCACCGACAGGGAGACCGGGCGCTCGCCGGCCGACCGAGGGCCGCTCCGCGACCGCGGCGGGCTGTTCGCCTGGTCGGCGCTGTGGGCGCTCTCAGCGGGCCTGTGGCTGGCGAACGTCAACCGCGCAAAGGGCGCGACGCACGACATGATCATGGGGATGGCGGCTGCCTCGCCGCACTGGCTGGCGAAGTTCCAGGGCTCGGTCGCCGGCGACACGCAGGGTCACGGGGCGACGATCGCGGTCGGGCTCGCGATCCTCTCGGTGGCGGTGGCCGCCGGCGTGTGGACGCCGCTGCGCTGGCCGGCGCTCGCGGTCGGGATCGTGCTGTCGCTCGCCTACTGGGTGCTCGGACAGGATCTCGGCGGTCCGTTCTGGGCGGAAGGCGCGACCGATTTCAACTCGGGACCGCTGTTCGTGCTGCTCGCGTTCGCCCTGTTCCCGGTGGCGCAGCGCGCCGGCGCCGCGCGGCGCTCGCCGGCTGAGGAGATCGCTCAGGTCGAGGCGACGGGCGTGGCTTAAGCGTCCTCGGGCACGCTACGCGTGCTCGGCGAGCTCGTATCCGGCCTCCTGCACGGCGGCACGGACGGCCTCGCCGTCAATGGCGCTGCCGGTTACGACGACGTCGCCGCTTGCGAGGTTGACGTCCACGCCGCTCACCCCTGCAAGCTCGCCGACCGTCTCGCTGACGGCGGCGACGCAGTGCTCGCAGGACATCCCCGTCACGTTGTATGTCCGCTGCTCGACCTCGGCCATGAGGCGGATTTTACCGAAGCGCCGTGGCGTGCCCGTGCGCGGCGACTGTCACGCGCGTGCCCGCCGGCAGCGCCTGCTCGCCGTGCACTCGCGCCAGCAGCAGCGTCTGCGCGGCGCCGTCCGGTTGCTCCGGGCGGATCTGCAGCAGCGCGTCGTGGCCGTAGTAGCGGCACTGCTGCACCCGGCCCGCGATCCCCGCACCGGGCTCCTCCGCGTCCGCACCCGCGCCTGTGGCGAGCGCGCGCACCTCGAGCTGCTCGGGGCGGATCATCACCACCCCCGCTGGCGCCGCGCCGTCCGGCGACTGGCCGCGCAGCTCGAGCGCGCCGAGCGCCGTCAGCGCGGTGCCGTGCTCGAACTCCGCGTCGAGCACGTTGACTGCGCCGAGAAAGCGCGCGAGGCGCTCGTCCACGGGACGCTCGTACAGCTCCGCCGGCGCGCCGTGCTGGATGATCGCGCCATCGCGCAGGATCGCAACGCTGTCGGCCAGCGACAGCGCCTCCTCCTGGTCATGGGTGACGAGCACGGTCGTCACGCCCTGCTCGCGCAGCAGCGCGTGCACCTCCTCACGCACCCGCGTGCGCAGCGACGCGTCGAGCGAGGAGAACGGCTCGTCCAGCAGCAGCGCCTGTGGGCGGCGAGCGAGGGCGCGGGCGAGCGCCACCCGCTGCTGCTCGCCGCCGGAGAGCTCGTGCGGCAGGCGGGCGGCGAGCTGCGCGATCCCGACCATCTCCAGCAGCTCGGCGACCGCCGCGCCTTTGCGCTCGCGGCGCGCGAGCCCGAAGCCGACGTTCTGCTCGACGCTCAGGTGGGGGAACAGCGCGCCCTCCTGGGCCACGTAGCCGATGCTGCGCTTCTCCGGCGGAAGGTAGGTGCGCCCGTCCTCGAGCGTCCGGCCGCCGAGCGTGACCGTTCCCCGCTCGGCGCGCTCGAAGCCCGCGATCACCCGCAGCAGCGTGGTCTTGCCGCAGCCGGACAGCCCGAGCACGGCCGTCAGCGACCCCGCGGGCACCTCTAGGCCCACGCCCTGGAGCACGGGCGTGCCCGCGTAGCCCTTCCACAGCCCGCTAACCGTGAGGCTGCTCATCGCGCGCTCTCCCAGCGCGAGAGCGTGCTCATGCGACGGCTGAGCAGGTAGGCGGGGACCGCCGAGATCGCGACCATCAGCGCCGCGTACGGCGCAGCCGCGCCGTAGGAGAGTTCCGAGGTGTACGCCCAGAACTGGGTCGCCAGCGTGTTCACGCCCGTCGGGTGCAGCAACAGCGTCGCCGTCAGCTCTGTGGCCGAGGAGATGAACACAAGCGCAAAGGCGGCGCCGAGGCCGGGGGCGAGCAGCGGCAGCGTCACGCGCCACCAGACGGCCGTCGGACGGCTGCCGAGCGAGCGCCCGATCTCCTCCAGGCGCGGCGAGGCCTGGCCCATCGCCGAGCGCACGCCGACGAGGGCGAGCGGCAGGAACAGGATCGAGTAGGCGACGATCAGCTCGAGAGCGCTCTGGTAGAGCGCGAACGCGTAGCGCACCGAGAACGCCACCAGGCCGAGCGCGATGACCAGGCCGGGGAGCGCCATCGGCAGAAAGGCCACGCGCTCGAGCAGCACCGTCACACGGTTGCGATGGCGGATCGCGAGTGCGCTCACGGGTACCGCCAGCGCTGTCGCGAGCGCGGCGGCGGCGGCGCTGTACTCGACCGTATGCCACACCGTGGCGAGGACCGAGGCCGACGGCAGCGTCGTGGAGCTGCCGCGCGCCATCCAGTACACGAGCGAGCCGAGCGGCACGCCGAGCGCGAGGGCGCCGAGCGCCGCGAGCGCCCCGAGCACCGGCGCCGTCAGGCGCCCGAGCGCGACCCTGCGGGCGCCCCGTCGCGCGCCGGGGCCGCCTCGGGCCGTGCCGCCGCGGCGTGTGAGCGAGAGCTCGGCGCTGAGCGCCGCGACGCTCAGCGCCACCAGCACGAGCGCGAGTACGGCTGCGGCCACCGGGTCGAAGCCGATCTTGTACTCCGTGAAGATCGCGACGGTGAAGGTCTGGTACTGGACGATTTCGAACGCGCCGTACTCCGCGAGCAGCGCGAGCGTCACGAGCAGGCACCCGCCGAGCACAGCCGGCCAGATCTGACGCAGCGTCACCCGCCGGAACGCCTGCCACGGTCCGAGCCCTAGGCTGCGCGCCGCCTCCTCCAGGCCGGCGTCGAGATTGGCCAGCGCGCCGGCGACCGGCAGGTACACGAGCGGATACAGCGACAGCGTCATGATCATCACCGCCGCCAGGTACCCGTGCAGCGCCGGATCGATCGAGACCCAGCCGAAGCCCACGACGAAGTCCGGGACGCCGAGCGGCAGCACGAGCGCCACCGCCCACAGGCGCCGCGCCGGCAGCGTCGTGCGCTCGACCGCCCACGCGCCCGCCACGCCGAGCACCGCGCACAGCAACGTGCACGCGAGCGTCAGGCGCACCGTGTTCCACAGCAGCACCGCCACCGAGTGGCGCAGCAGCAGATGTCGCGCTTCGCTCAAGCCCGACTGCTGTGCCTGGACGATCAGGAAGACGAGTGGCACCAGCACGAGCGCCGCCGCGATCCCGGCGCCGGCGATGCTCACCAGCGGCCAGCGCCGGCGCCCCGCCCATCCGCGCTGCCAGCGGCCGGTGCTCGGTGCGGTGTGCGCGACGCTGCTCATCGGGCTCCTAGAGCAGTCCCAGCTGCTGCTCGAGCGCGAGCGCCTGGCTGCCGTCGCCGAGCTCGGCAGGCGTCAGCGGCGCGGGCCGCAGCTGCGCAAACGGACGCAGGCCGGGGGCGGGGGCGACCCCGGGGCGCAGCGGGTATTCGTAGCTGTTGCTGTGGGCGATCGTCTCCTGGCCGGCGCTGCTCACGAGGAACGCCAGGAACGCCTGCGCGTCCGCCTTGTGCGAGCTGGAGCGCAGCACGGCGGCGCCTGAGACGTCCACGAGGTCGCCGGGGTCGCCGGGGTCGTAGTAGTGCAGCGCTGAGTGCATGCCGCCCGGGCCGAGCTCGGCGCGCAGCCGAAACCAGTAGTAGTGGTTGATCGGACCGACGGCGCTCTCGCCGTTGTTGACCTGCGCGACGACCGTCTCGTTGTCGGGGTAGAGCTTGCTGTTGGCCTGCAGGCCCTTCAGCCAGCGTTCTGCCGCCGCGAGCCCGTCGAGCCTGATGACCGCGGTGAGGAGCGGCTGGAAGTCCGTCTCAGACGGCGCGAAGCCGACCTTGCCCTTCCACTGCGGCTGGGCGAGCTCGAGGATCGAGCCGGGCAGCTGTGAGGCCTTGATCTGCGAGGTGTTGTAGACGAGCACCGACACCCGCGCGGACACGCCGACCCAGTCGCCCTGGCTCGAGTCGTAGTGGCTCGGGATCGCCGCCAGCGTCGAGGGCGAGACGGGGGCGAGCAGGCGTTTCTCGCGCAGCACTTCCAACACGGGCGTGTTCTCCGTGTAGAAGACGTCGGCGGGGGAGTTGGAGCCCTCCTGCACGATCTGGTTGCCAAGTTCGGCCTCGTCGCCCGTGCGCACGTCGACCTTGATCCCCGTCTTGCGTTCGAACGCCTTCACCAGCGCGGCCGTCGTCTGTTCGTGCTGGCCGTTGTACAGCGTGATGGTGTCGCCGCCGCGCGACGAGGACCCGCAGGCGCTCAGGGAGAGCGCCACGAACGCAAGGATGGAAACGAGAACGAGGGGCTTGCGACGGCTCATCTGGCAAATCCGAGCTGTGCGGTCGGGATGATGGCAAAACCGTACCACAGCCAGTTAGGGTTGCCTAACTGTTCTGATGCCCACCTACCCACGCGCCGGTTCGCCGCCGGATACGTGAGAATCACTGGTATGCACGTGACCGCCAAGGCCGACTACGCGGTGCGCGCCGTCGTCGAGCTCGCCGACAGCGCTCAGGACTCGCCCCGCAAGGTCGATGAAGTCGCGCAGGCGCAGAGCATCCCGGTGTCGTTCCTGGAGAACATCCTCACGCAGCTGCGCTCGTCGGGGATCGTCCGCAGTCAGCGCGGCCCCGAGGGGGGCTACTGGCTGGCCCACCCGGCGGACGAGGTCAACCTCGCGCAGATCATCCGCGCCGTCGAGGGGCCGCTGGTCGGGGTGCGCGGGCAGCGACCCGAGGAGGTCGAGTACGCGGGGTCGGCCGAGAGCCTGCAGCAGGTGTGGATCGCGCTGCGCGCCAACCTGCGCGCCGTGCTTGAGAACGTGACCGTCGCGGATGTGGCCGAGGGCAGGCTGCCGAAAGAGGTGCTCGCGCTCACGCGCGGCGAGGAAGCCTGGCAGACGCGCTAGCTCTCAGGTACGCTGTCAAGGGTCGCGGGAGGCCCCCTGTCAAGGGTCTGCGCTCGAGCGCGGCACTGCCACCATCCCCATACCGTAGGCGCCACCCGTCACCCCAAAGGAGATCGCGTCCGATGTCAGCCCCGCCCACAGCCGTTTCGTCTGCCCCGAGTGATCCGGCCACCGCAGCCGCGGAGGCCGCCGTCGAGGCGATCGCCGGCGTCGCCGGCCAGGACGTCACGTTCTCGCTCGCGCTGACACAGGACCAGAAGGACATCCGCGACTGGGTACACGGCTTCGCCGCCGACGTGGTGCGCCCGGCCGCGCACGAGTGGGACGAGAAGGAGCAGACCCCGTGGCCGATCCTCGAAGAGGCCGCCAAGATCGGGCTCTACGGCTTCGAGGGGCTCGCGCAGTTCTTCGCGGACCCGACCGGGCTGACGCTGCCGATCGTCAACGAGGAGCTGTTCTGGGGAGATGCCGGCATCGGCATGTCGATCATGGGCACCGCGCTCGCGGTGGCGGCGATCTTCGGCCAGGGCTCGGGCGAGCAGATCGGGGAATGGATCCCGCGCTGCTTCGGCACTCCCGACGACCTCAAGGTCGCGGCGTTCTGCGCCTCGGAGCCGAACGCCGGATCGGACGTCTCGGGCGTGCGCACCAGCGCGAAGTTCGACGAGGCCGCCGGCGAGTGGGTGCTCAACGGCCAGAAGGCATGGGCCACCAACGGCGGGATCTCCGACGTGCACGTGGTGATCGCGTCGGTCGATCGCGAGCTCGGCTCCAAAGGCCACGCCGCGTTCGTGGTGCCGATGAGCGAAGCCAGCGGCATATCGCAGGGCACCAAGGTGTCAAAGCACGGGCTGCGCGCATCGCACACCGCCGACGTGTTCCTCGACGACTGTCGCGTGCCCGCGGGCCACGTGCTGGGCGGCAAGGAGAAGCTCGACGAGCGTCTGGCGCGCGTGCGCGAGGGCAAGAAGGGCAACTCCCAGGCGGCGATGCAGACGTTCGAGTCCTCGCGCCCGACCGTCGGCGCGCAGGCGCTCGGGATCGCGCGCGCCGCCTACGAATACGCGCTCGAGTACGCCAAGGAGCGCGAGCAGTTCGGCCGCAAGATCATCGAGAACCAGGCGATCGCGTTCACGCTGGCGCGCATGAAGCTCGAGATCGACGCCGCGCGGCTGCTCGTCTGGCGCGCCTCGTGGATGGGACGCAGCGGCGTGAAATTCGAGAACGCCGAGGGCTCGATGAGCAAGCTCAAGGCCGGCGAGGTCGCCGTGTGGGTGACCGAGCGCGCGATCCAGATCCTCGGCGGCAACGGCTACACCCGCGAGTTCCCCGTCGAGCGCTGGCACCGCGATGCGAAGATCTACGACATCTTCGAGGGCACCGCCGAGATCCAGCAGCTGGTGATCGCGCGCGCTATCTCCGGCATGCACATCCGTTAGCCAGGCGCCAGGCCAGCCGGGCCGCCGTGGTGGCCCCACGGCAGGGGTTGACAGCACCGTACCGCGGCGACTAGCGTGTTCATCGCGACGGAACCGCGCGGCGGAGGCTGGCCGGCTTCTATCAGACGTGCACGGAAGCGACTCGCAGGTTCGTGCCGTTTCGTCGAACTAGGACCCTGGAGGGGTCAGGTGCTCGAGGGCCATGCGGCCCGGGGCTTTACGACGAACGGAGACAGAGATGAGTGGAAGGATTCCTGCGAGGCCCACGGTGCTCGCTGTTGCGATGCTTGCGGTAAGCGCATTGATGGCCTTCGCCGCGAGTGCGGCGAGCGCAGAAGTGGTCTACAACAACATCCCGAGCCCGCTGCCCGGGAATTTCGCGTCGATCGGCTTTGCCGCGACGTCCTCGACGCAGTTCGGCGGCGAGATCGAAGTCGCCGGAACGGCGCGCAAGAACCCGACGATCACCGTCGTGATGAGCGACTGGGCGTGTGAAAGCGGCAGCTGGAACGCCGACAACTGCTCCTCGCCGAAGAAAAGGTCGTTCAGAGAGCCTGTGACGATCTCCGTCTACGAAGTCGGGGAACTCTCGACTGCGATCGCGACGAAGACCAAGAGCTACAAGATCCCCTACCGGCCGTCCGCCGAACCGGTGCACTGCTCGGGAGAATTCGCGGGCACGTGGTACGACGAAGCGTCGAAAGAATGCTTCAACGGCTACGCGTTCCCGATCAGCCTCAAACTGAAGCTGCAACGGGTGCCCAAGAAAGCGATCGTCACGGTCTCCTACCCGACGACGAGCGTCGCATCTGACTCGCTCAACGTCGCCGTCAGCGAACCTGGCGAAAAAACGCTCTCGCTCGGCGCCGACCCGACGAAGGAACTGTTCCTGCACTCGACCTGGAACGAAATGTATTGCGAAGGAGCCACGGACGTAGGCTCGTTCGGAGGGTCTCAGGGCGAATGCTGGGCGGGCGACCAGCCGGTACTGGCGGTCAGCGCCAACTAGACAGCTCACGGTTGTGAGCACAGCGCCGGGCAGGCTCTACCAGGCCTGCTCGGCGCCGCAGTGCGGGCAGCGGACGCTCGTCGAGACACTGGCGCTGAACAGGCAGCCGCAGGCGCAGTTGTAGGAAGCGCTGTCAACCGGTCCGCCGGCCTCGCGCACGCGCTGGACCGCCGGGTCGCACAGACGGTGGACCTCGACCGGCTCGCGGACACCCTCGCTCGGACGAGCGCCTCGACGGGCGCGGCGCCGGCGCGGGTGGCGCGGTTCACGTAGGTGGTGCGGGAGGCTCGGTCTCATCGTGCGCTACCCCCTATGACGTCGTACACGCCCAAAGGTTTCGCTTTGCATGCGAGATTTCCTTCGGATCGGGCCGGTCAGGCGCGCCGGCGGCGCCCGCGCTCCTCGCCGAGCGCCGGCGCGAGCACAGGGGTCGTTTGCGATACTTGGCGGCGATGAACCCCGCGCGAAAGCGAACGGTGCGCCTTGTCGTGGCGCTGAGCGCCGCCGTGACGCTGGCGAGCGCGTTGATCTACACGAGCTTCAGCGCCGCCAGCCCGGCGCTCTCGCCCAGCCAGCTCGTCCGCGAGGCCCAGCCGGGCCGCAGCTACCAGCTGACCGGGACGGTCGTGGGCGGCTCGGTGCACCGCGACGGGGAAGTCCTGGACTTCAGCGTCGAGGACCGCGCCGGCGGGACCGCGATTCCGCTGTCCTATACCGGGGTCGTCCCCGACCCGTTCCACGAAGGCCGTGAGGTGATCGTCACCGTAGAGAAACAGGGGACGGCGTTCGTCGGCGAACGCAACTCGCTGATCACGAAGTGCCCGTCCAAGTACAAGACCGCTCCGCCGAGCGAGAACCAGAACGCCTGAGTGTCGCTGCGCACGGCGGATACGACGGTCCTGGATCCTAGAAGCTGATGGCCGGCCTGGGATTCGCGTGCCTCGTGCTCGCGCTGCTCGTGTGCGCGTACGGCATCGGCGCGTCGCTGTACGGGGTGCGCAGCGGACGCGTGGAGTTCTCGGAATCGGGTCGGCGCTCGGTTTATGCGCTCGCCGGCGTCCTGACGGCCGCGTTCATCGTCCTCGAGCTCGCGTTCCTGCGCAACGACTTCGCGTTCAACACGGTCGCTGACACGTCGAGCCGCACGACGCCGGCTCTCTACCGGGCCGCGGCGGTGTGGTCCTCCCAGGAAGGCTCGCTGCTGCTGTGGGCGTGGCTGATGTCGATGTGGTCGAGTCTCGCGCTGTTCTTGACGCGCAAGCGCCTGCGCGACGTGGCCGCGTACGCGACGGCGATCATGCTCGGCTTCGGCGGGTTCTTCGTGGCGCTGATGGTCTTCTATGCCAACCCGTTCGCCACGACCCACCCGGTCCCGCCGGAAGGCGTGGGGCTCGATCCGCTGCTGCGCTTCCCGACGATGATGATCCACCCGCCGATGCTGTACTCGGGCTACACGCTGTGCACGATCCCGTTCGCGTTCGGGATGGGGGCGCTGCTCGCGCGCAGGGTGGACGCGGATTGGATCAAAGCGATCCGCCGCTTCGCGTTCGCCGCCTGGCTGTTCCTCGGTGCCGGCATCCTGCTGGGGGCCCTGTGGTCCTACTCGGAGCTCGGCTGGGGGGGCTACTGGGGCTGGGACGCCGTCGAGAACGCATCGCTGATGCCGTGGCTGACGGGCACGGCGTTCCTGCACTCGCTGATGATCCAGGAGAAGCGGGGCATGCTGAAGGTGTGGAACGTGTCGCTGGCGCTCGCCACTGGGACGCTCGCGATCATGGGTACGTTCCTGGTGCGCAGCGGGATCCTCACGTCGATCCACGCCTTCGGCGGCCACACGCTCGGCGTGCCGTTCGTGTGCCTGATCGGGGCGATGATCGCCGGCTCCATCTACTTGGTGGTCTCGCGTCGCGGCATGCTGCGCTCCGAGCACCGGCTGGACTCGTGGCTGTCGCGCGAGGCGGTGTTCCTGGCCAACAACCTTGTGCTCGTGGCGCTGTGCTTCGTGATCTTCTGGGGCACCTACTTCCCGTTGATCTCAGAGGCGCTCACCGGCCAGGAAGCCTCGGTGGGGCCACCGTGGTTCGACCGCTACACGGTGCCGCTGGCGCTGGTCCTGGTGCTGCTCAGCGGCATCGGGCCGGTGATCGCGTGGCGGCGCGCGACGTTCGCCAACGCGAGACGCAACTTCCTCGTGCCGATCGCCAGCGCGCTCGGCACGCTGCTCGTGCTGGAGCTCGCCGGCGTCAGCCAGAAGCCGCTGGCGATCGCGATGTTCTGCCTCGCGGCGTTCGTGTTCGGCAGCGTCGGGCAGGAGTTCTTCCGCGGCACCCGCGCGAGGCACGCGATGGCCGGCGAGGCGGCTCCGCTGGCGCTCGTGGCGCTGGTGCGCCGTAACCGCCGCCGCTACGGCGGCTACATCGTGCACATCGGCATCGCCGTGCTGTTCGTCGGCGTGGCCGCGTCGTCTTCCTTCGAGCACTCCACCCAGCTCGGTCTCTCGCCGGGGCAGTCCACGCGCGTCGGCGCCTACACCGTCCGCTACGTCAAGCCGACGGCGACGATCACGCCGAAATACGACCAGGCGCACACCGGCTCCACGCTCAGTCTCGGCGCGGTGCTGGACGTGACCAAGAACGGGCGCCACGTCGCCACGCTGAACCCGAGCGAGGGCTTCTACGCATCCGACGAAGCCAGTCAGGGCTCGGTCGGCAGCCTGATCGGCGGTCAGCCTGTCAGCCACGTCGCGATGAACGCGAGCCTCACCCGCAACATCTGGAGCGCGATCGAACCCGACGTCGAAACCCCTGCGTTGAAGCGCATCATCACGGTCGGCAACCGCACGCTGCCGCCGGAAGATGGGCTCGTCGCTGTCGCCTACATGGCGCGCGCCTACCTGAAGAACCCGCCCGAGGCGCGCTTCAACTTCCTCGTCTCGCCGCTGGTCATGTGGATCTGGATCGGCGGTCTGATCGGGTTCGGCGGCGGCCTGATCGCGCTGTGGCCGACGGGCGGGTGGGCAGCTTTTTCACTGCGTCGCCGCGTCGGCGCGCGATCACGCGCACGCGCCGTGCGGGGCTTGGCACGCGTCTGACGCGTGGGCGGGCTTCAAACTCTGACGCTGTGGCCTTCCTGATCGCGATCCTGACGCTCGTGCTCGCCGGGCTCGTCGTGCTGGTGGTCACGGCGCCGTTGCGCCGCGCGCGCGAAGCCGAGAGCTCGACCGGCGACGTCGACGCGCACTCCGCTCCCGGAGACGTGCCAGCCGGACCCGGCGGCTACACCCCCGACGAGCTCGATGCGGCGCGCGAGGCGAAGTACCGCGAGATCCGCGACGCCGAGCTCGACTTCCGCACCGGCAAGCTCTCGCGCGAGGACTACCAGGCGATCGACGCGGACCTGCGAGCGGAGGCGATCGAGATCCTCAACCGGATCGAGCGCCAGGCGGACACTCCGTCCGGCGCGGCGAACGGCTCCGCCGACGCGCCCGCGGGCTAGACGCCGGGGCGCTCAGGCCCAGGGACGCGTGAGCAGCACGCCGGCGTTCAGGAAGAACAGCACCGAGAAGAAGATCGTCCAGCGGTTGAGGTTGCGCTCGACGAGCGATCCGCCCCCGAGCGGGCCGGTGCCGCTGCCCACGCCGAAGGCGCCCGAGAGCCCGGAATCCTTGCCGGAGTGCATCAGGATCAGGAATATCGTGATCACCGCGATCGCGACCTGCAGGACTGAGAGGATCGTTTCCACGCCGCATAGGGTATCGCCTCAGGCGCTACAAGGGACGCACCGAGGCGCCTCGTCGGGGGCTGGCTGGAGCGTCTCGCAATGCAGGCGGAGGTGCAGGTGACGCGCTACGCCCGCCGCGCCCGTATCATCCGCGCCCAGAACCAGACGCTGCTGGGTGGTGTCGTACGGTCCACCGGCCCACGCCCGACATGGAATCCGAGCGCTCCGCCATTTGTCAGTTTGATTACGAATCCTTTACGGATTCGTGGTTGGCTGCCGATAAGAATGCCGGTGGGCGTATCCCGCATCTGTGGGCTTGCTGCGCCGACCACACCAATGGGACGTCCACCGAGATGATCGAACTCCGCGTATGACGCCTGCGAACCGAGCCCGCCGCAGGGCATTGCGCGCCGTGCTGGCCGCTCTTGCCGGCAGCGGTCTGTCCGCGGCCGGCCTCGGCGGTCCGCTCGCGGGGGCGGCGCTGGGGGAAACGGACACGGCGACGACGCCCGCGGCCGAATCCGGCGGCTCGCAGGGAACCGAAACGGGCCAGTCCTCGACGACGACGGGCTCGGAAACGACGACGCCGTCGGAAACCACGACGCCGACGACAACGACGCCCACCACGACGGCTCCGGCCACGACCGCGCCGACCCCGACGACGCCCGCTACGACCACGAGCTCGCCGACGGAAGCCGCCCCCGCCCCCGGCTCCGGCGCGGCTGCGCCGTCCGGCGCGCAGGGCCCGACAGTGGTGCTCAAACGCAAGCAGAAGGCCACCTCCGGCGAATCGTCCGGTGCGGGTCAGACCACGACCACGACGACGACGACGGCCAGCACCAAGGGCGCCAAGTCCACCAAGAAGGGCCAAAAGGCCACGGGACCGAACAACGTGGCGGCCTCGCCGCAGGTTGTCGCCGCCGAGGCCGGGGCGCTGGCGGCGCTGCTCGCCTCCTCAGAAGCATCCGTCCAGTCGCTGTCCTTCTACCGCATCCCCCTGTTCCTGCTGCCGATCTACAAGGCGGCCGCCGTCCAGTACGGCGTGCCGTGGCAGATCCTCGCGGCGATCAACGAAATCGAGACCGACTACGGCAGCGATCTGTCGGTCTCCTCCGCGGGCGCGGTCGGCTGGATGCAGTTCATGCCCAGCACATGGCTGCAGTACGGCGTCGACGCGCTCAACGCGGGCTACGCGGACCCCTACAACCCGGTTGACGCCGTCTTCGCCGCGGCGCGCTACCTGCGCGCCGCCGGGGCCGCGACCAACCTGCGCGCGGCGATCCTCGCGTACAACCACTCCGAAGAATACGTCGAATCGGTGCTGCTGCGGGCGAAGCTGATCTCCACATATCCGAAGGCCGTGATCGCCACGCTCACTGGCCTGGTCGACGGGCGCCTGCCCGTGACCGGCAAGCACGTCGCCTGGGAAGCGATCCCGGTCGCGACGCCGTCGCCGTCGAGTGCGACCGCCGGCGCCACGGCGCTCGCCGGCAAGGCCGCGAGTCCGACCAGCGCAGCGGCCGCCGCCGCCCCGAGCGCCGCCACGCCCGGCTCCTCCGCGCCGCCCTCACCGGCGGCGGCCGCCGCCGCCGCGACCGCGCATGGCGCCCAGGCGTCCAATGCCGCCGGCCCCCCACTGCAGCTCGTCGATCTGATCAGCGCGCCGAACGCGTCGGTGCTCGCCGTGCAGGACGGGCGCATCATGAAGATCGGCGACTCCCGCAAGCTGGGCAAGTACATCGTCCTGCGCGACGTCTACGGCGACGTTTTCACATACGCCGGCCTCGGCAGCATCGCCCCCAACTACGTCCAGCCGAAGCAGCCGACCGTCAAGACCAAGTCGCCGGTCGTGGAAGCGGCCAGCACCCACGACGCCGCGCCGTCACAGGCCGCGACCGCGGGAACGCAATCGCCGCTGACGCTCCAGGTGAAGGCGCCGGTGACGCCAAGCCCGGCGAGCAAGGGCCAGGCCTCCGTGCAGTCATCCGCGCAGGAAGCGACACCACCCGGCATGGACAAGGTTCGCCTGTTCGCCCACCCGGGCAACCCCGATGCGCGCGCAGCCGCCGTGGCGAGCGCCGCCAGGAAGACCAAGGCCGCGGGCGCCGGGCAGCGCACGCCGCTGCGCAGTGGAGCGGTCGTCGCCTCGGGCACGATCCTGGGGCGCGTGAGCATGCCGCCCGGCGCGCGCGACGGCCACATACGCTTCGCCGTTCAGCCCGCCGGCGACCCGGACACGGTCAACCCGGGTCCGATCCTGTCGAACTGGGCACAGCTGCAGAGCGCGCTGCACCCCCAGGGGGCGAAGGCGGCGAACGCACTGCTCGGGGCCACCGCCAGTGACGTCTTCCTACTCTCCCAGGCGCAGCTCGAGCGGGCGGTGCTGTCGGATCCGGGAGTCACACTCGATGCGTGCGGACGCCACGAAGTGGCCTCGGGCCGGGTCGACAAGCGCGTGCTCGCGGTGCTCGCGTTCCTCTCGCGCAGCGGACTGGAGCCGACCGTCAGCGCGCTGCGCTGCAACGGCGCCTACTCAGGCGAGGAGGTCGACATCTCGGCGATCAACGGCACTCCGATCGCCGGCCACCAGGGGCCTGAAACGATCACGGACCTCACGATCCGCGCACTGCTGACGCTTCCGGCAGGTTTCGTACCGCACCAGATCGACAGCCTCATGCGCTACCCGGGCTCGCCGAGCACGCACGCATCGACCTCCTTCCGGAGCCGCATCCACCTGGTGTTCAGCCCGCCGGCCCCTACGACGACGCTGAACCCGGCCGCCGCGGCCACGCAGGCGCACTCGGCGAGCTCGGGTCGCGCCGCCCCCGCGCCCCTCGTCATGACGAGCGCGCTCAGCTCCGCGCAGTGGAGTCAGCTGATGGAGCGCGTCGGTACGCTGCCGATGCCGACGATCACCGGCAAGCCAAGCTCCGCCGCGGTGCCCGACCCGAAGCGCCGGTAGGCGCCCGGGACCGCGCCGGACGGCGCGATGGTCCCGGGGCCTGTCACATCGTCAGGCAGCGCTCAGGCTAGCCGCCGGCTCCGGCGCCCGGACTGCCGCCGAATGCGCCGCGCAGGTCGCTGCGGCACTTGGTCTCGGCCGCCGCGAACGCGGCTGTGTTGGTGCTGATCCCCTTGGTGTTGAAGATCGAGCCTTTGCCCGAGGTGTTGGGTTCACCGATCTTGATGCCGTTTTCGCGCATGCACGCGGCGAACTTGGTGAGCGCTTTCTTGGCTTCCGGGCTGCTGAAGCGAGCGCCGAGTTTGCCGAGTTTGCCACGGCCGCCCGCAAAGCCGCCGCCGCATTTCTTCAGGATCGCTTCGTACTGCGCTCGGCTCACGCCCGCGGGGAGCGTCGGTCCTGAACCGGGGCCTCCAGCCCCGGGCCCCTGGCCGGGTTTGCGCTGAGGCAGCGTGATGCCGTTCTTCTTCAGGCATTCACGCAGCGCCAGGAACCGGCCCGGGTTGGCAGCGCCGGGTAGTTTGCCCGGAGCCGATGTCGTGGGTGTGGTGGCCGCCGCGCTTGTGCTCGTGGTCGAGGAGGAGCTTGTCGAGGAACCTCCGCATGCCGCCAGCAGCACGCTGGCGAGCGCTAGGAGAACGACGGCAACGGCCGTGGGAGTGCGTTTGCGTCTGTTGCTGAGTTGAGGCATTGAGCTCCTTGTCGATTTACGTGCTCGCGCACACACTGCGCATTTGCAGCGGGAACGGTACGCGAAGATGGTGCGCTCTCTCACTAAGTCCTCGCTAAGCGGCCTCAGCCGCCGAAGAGCGATGCTTCGCCGCCGCCCCCGCGTTTGGATGCCCCGCGGCCGCCGGCGCCGAACAGCGCCGCGAGGCCGCCGCCGCCCGAGCCGACGCTGATCGCTTCGGCGTTGACCGCGCCGGTGGCGCCGGTGGCGCCGGTCACGGTCACCGTTTCGCCCGGATGGATGCCCGCGACGGCCGCTTTCACGGTCTTCGTCACGCTCGTGCTCGCCGACGTCGTGACCTTGACCGTGTTGCCTTCGGCGTTGGTCACGTACAGCGTTTTGCCAGCCAGATACGCGACCGTCCCAGCGGTCGGCCTGCCCGCGCCCGAGCCGGGGAAGCCGCCGCCGCTGGCTCCCGCGCCGCCGCCCGCGCGCGCACCGGCACTCGATGTGCCACCGCGCAGCGCGGCGAAGCGCGAGGCGAGGCTCGCCGCCGTCCCGGCGCTCGACGAGCTCGAGGAGCTCTGCCCCTTCTCCACGAGCACGCCGCCGATGAACCCGCACGCGATCAGCAGCACGCCCAGCAGGGCGAGGACCGGTCGCCCGCCCGCCCCGAGCAGGCGCCGGCGCGGACGGCGAGGCAGCTCCTCGGGTTCCTCGAGCCAGTCGTCCTGCTCGTCGGTGGTCACGGGTTCGTGCTGTTGAGGCATTGCGGGCTCCTGGTGTGGGGGAGGTTGATCACTCAAAGCGCAGCGCTTCGATCGGTCGCAGGCGGGCCGCGCGAGCGGCGGGGTACGTGCCGAAGAACAGCCCTGACAGCGCCGCGGCGCCGAACGCGAGGAAGATCGAGTACGTCGCGATTTCCGGCTGGACTCCCGCGATCTTGAACTGGCTGCCGATCACGCCGACGAGCACGCCTGTGACGCCGCCGAAGAGCGATACGAGCACAGCCTCGGTGAGGAACTGCGTGAGGATGTCCGAGCGCCTGGCGCCGACGGCCTTGCGGATCCCGATCTCGCGCGTGCGCTCGGTGACGCTCACGAGCATGATGTTCATCACGCCGATCCCCCCGACGAGCAGCGAGATCGCAGCGACCTCGCCGAGCAGCGTCGTGAACACGCTGCTGGTGGAGCTGGAGGTTTCAAGCAGCGAGCCCTGGTTGAGCACGCTGAAACCCGGTTCGGCGGTGTTCTTGATCTTGTGGCGTTCCTCGAGGATCGTCGTGACCTCGGCTTCGGCGGGGTTGAGCGAGGATTCGGACTTCGCCTGGACGGTGATCGAGTCGATCGGTCCGGTCCCCGTGAGCGAGTCCTGCACGGTCGTGATCGGCGCCATCACGACGTCGTCCTCGTTGGTGGTGCCGTTGGTGCCCTTTTTGGCGAGCACCCCGACGACTTCGTAGTTGCTGCCGTTGACCTTGATGTTCTGCCCCACGGCGCTCGAGCCGGCGAACAGTTCCTGCACCACTTCCTGGCCGATGACGGCGACGCGCCTGTGCTTGCTCACGTCTTCGGATGTGAACGAGGCGCCTTCGGCGAGCTTGTAGGTGTGCGCGGTCAGATAGGAGGGGATCGTGCCGACGAACGACGACGGTTCGAAGCTGGTGGCGCCATAGACGAGCGTCACACCGGTGGCGTTCACGACGGGCGAGGCGCTCTTGACGTCCGGCGCGAGGCCCGGGTTCTGCAGCGCTTCCGCGTCGGCCTTGGTCAGCGAGATGGTCGCGGCGGTGCTAGCCCGCGGGCCGCCGCGAAAGCCGCCGGAGCCCTGCACCACGAGCACGTTCGTGCCGAGGCTCTGGATCGTCGACTGGACGGCCTTGGAGGAGCCGTTGCCGACGGCGATCAGCACGATCACCGAGGCGACCCCGATCGTCATGCCGAGGATCGTCAGACCCGAGCGCAGCTTGTTGGCTGTGATCCCGCTCCAAGCGATTCGCAGCATCTCCGGGCCGATCATGCCTGTGCCTCGATGGCGCCCGCCTGCAGCGGACGGTGCGCGGACTTCTGGCTGTGAAGCGCAGGCGGCGGGTCGTCCACGCCGAGCGTCCGCCGGTCTTCGATGACCTGGCCGTCGCTCAGGCGGATCACGCGCTTGCTCTGTTCGGCGACGTCGGGCTCGTGGGTGATCAGGACCACCGTGCGTCCTTCCGCGTTCAGGCGCGCGAAGATCCCCAGCACGTCCTCGGTCGAGTGCGAGTCGAGGTTCCCGGTCGGCTCGTCGGCGAGGATCAGCGAGGGGTTGGTCACGATCGCTCGCGCGACCGCGACGCGCTGCTGCTGGCCGCCGGAGAGCTCCGACGGCTGATGCTCGAGGCGGTGGCCCATCCCGACCGAGCGCAGTGCCCGCTCGGCGCGCCGACGCCGCGCGGCGCCCCGCAGCCCGGCGTAGGCGAGCGGCAGCTCGACGTTGACGAGCGCGCTCGTGCGTGCGACGAGGTTGAAGCTCTGGAAGACGAAGCCGATCTTGCGGTTGCGCAGGTCGGAGAGGTCGTCCTCGTCCATCTCGCTGACGTCGACTCCGTCGATCTCGTAGCGCCCGCTCGTCGGTATGTCCAGGCAGCCGAGGATGTTCATCAGCGTGCTCTTGCCGCTGCCGGAGCTGCCCATGATCGCCACGAGGTCGCCGGTGTCGATCTGCAACGTGACGTTGCGCAGCGCGCGCACGCGGATCTGGCCGAGGTCAAACGTCTTGGTGACGTCGTGCACGTCGATCACGGGATGGCGCGGGCGATCCTCACCCGTGGCCTGGCGCTGTGCGGAGGGCGGACGCGCCACCAGCGGCTGGCTGCGCGGGAGGCGTGAGCGCTGCTGTGCGCGCTTCGGCAAGCCCATCAACCGCCGCCCCTGAAGAACGCTCCTCCTCCACCGCCGCCGCCACCGCCGAGGCCGCCACCCAAGCCACCGCCACCGCCGCCGAGGCCTCCGCGTCCGGCGAGCCTGGAGACGATGTTGGTGGAGCTCGAGCTCGTGGTGCTAGCCGCCGGCAGCACGACTGTTTCGCCCGCCTTCAGGCCGCTGAGGACGATCGTCGAGCTGTTCCCGGCGAGTCCCGTGACGACGCGCTGGCGCACCTGCTTGCCGCCACGCTTGACGGTGACCTCGCCCGCGGAGATCGCGCTGGTGGGGACGTTGATGCCTTCGGCCTGCGCGACGACGACTTCGGCGGTGGCGCTCATCCCAGGCTTCAGGCCCGATTCCATCTGGTCGAGCTGGAACGTGACGTCGTAGCTGACCGCGCCGCTGCTGCTCGTCGCGAGGATCGCGACTTCGCTGACGTGCGCCGCGAGCTTTCGGCCTTCGAGGGCTTCGACCGTGACGGTCGCGATCTGGCCGACCTTGACGTGCCCGATTTCCGATTCGCTCAGCGGCACGACGAGCTGCATCGAGCTGAGGTCGCTCAGCACCGCGAACGCGGAGCTCGAGGAAGAGCCCGAGGAGCCGGTGGAGGTGCTCGACGCGCCGGTCGCGCCGGTCGCGGAGCGCCCTGTCGCCGAGGCGCCCGTCGTCGCGGCGCTGCTCGAGGCGCCGGATGAGCTGCTCGAGCTCGACGACGCCCGGGTCGTCCCACCGCCGGAGACGACTTCCCCGACCTGGCCGGTGAGCGAGACGATCGTTCCGGCCTCCGGTGCGTACAGGCTCGTGTCGTGGACGGCCTCTTCGTCGCTCTGCACTGTCAACTTGTCGCTCTTGACGGCTGCGCGCGCGGACGCCAGGTTCGCTTCGCGCGTGGCCGCGCTGATCGTCGCTTTGGACGAGGACGCACCCGAGGTCGTTTCTTTCGAAGCGCTTTCGTGGGTGGGTTCGGTGCTAGTGCGCGTCGTGCTCGTCCTCGGGGTGGCGGGCGAAGTGGTGGCGGGCGAAGTGGTGGCCGGCGAAGTGGTCGCCGGCGTGGTGGCGGTCGGCGTTGTGGCGGCAGGGGTCGTGCGCGTCGGCGTCGTGCTAGCCGGCGTGGTCGTTGTGTTCGTTGCAGCGCTCGGCACGACGTAGGCAGCCGTGCTCGCGGTGGCAGCGCTGCCCGTGGCGCTCGAACCGCCGGAGCTTCCGGCGCTCGAGCTTTCACCTTCGGTTTCTTCCTCCTTGGCGAGGTTCGCTTCGGCGGACTGCAGACCGGCCTTGGCCTGTTCGAGCGTCACTTCGGCGCTCTGCGGGTCGAGCGTCGCGAGCAGTTGGCCCTGGGTGACGTGCTGACCCTGGGTCACATCGATATGGGTGACCGTGCCGCTGGTCTTGAAGCCGAGGTTGAGCTGGCTGATCGCCTGCAGGTTGCCGCTGCCAGATACGGTCGACTGGACAACGCCCTGGGCGACGGTCGCCGTGCGCGTCGCGCTCGCCTGGCTGCTCGAGGGCGGCCCGACAAGCAGCACGCCAGCGAGGATCGCACCAGCGCAGAGAGCCACCAGTGCGTAGACGAGCCAGGATGCTCTGGTGCGCTCGGTCATCGTTCATCCTAGATAGTCGGCGCGAGCCGTAAGAGCGGGCGAAGAAAGCCCGCAAGCGCTCCTAAATTCTGTGAAACCGCGCGGGCGTCCATTTTTCACGCCGCCCGCCCCGATGGCGCCCGCGTGCTCTGCGATCATTCCGCGCCGATGGCGAGATACGGAGGGATCGACCTCGGGGGGACCAAGATCCAGGCGGCGATCGTCGACGAGGACAACAACGTCGTCGGCTCGGCGCGGCGGCCGACGCCGACGAGCGGCGGTCCGGAGGATGTCGTCGCGGAGATGGCTACAGCGCTGCGCGACGCCGCCAAGGCTGCCGAGCTCGAGTCAGCGTCACTCGCGGGAGTCGGCGTGGGCTCGCCCGGCACGATCGACGAGGGCATTGTCACCAGCGCCCGCAACCTGCCCGGCTGGGAAGGCTCCTTCCCGATGGCGAGCACGCTCGAAAGCGCGCTCGGGTGCAAGGTCAGTGTCGGAAACGACGTGCAGGTCGCGACCGACGCGGAGTTCAAACTCGGGGCGGGTCGCCTGTACAGCTCGCTGTTGGGGGTCTTCTGGGGAACCGGGGTCGGCGGCGGATTGATCCTCGACGGCAGGCCGTGGACGGGGCGGGGGGGCGCGGGCGAGATCGGACACGTGGTGGTGGAGATCGACGGAGCGCGCTGCACGTGCGGGCGCAAGGGCTGCATGGAGGCCTACGCCGGCCGCGGTTCGATGGAAGGCTACGTGCGCCACCTGCACGAGCAGAAGGGGCGAAAGACGGATCTGTTCAAGCTGGCGAAGGAGCACGGCCGCCCGCGCCTGACGAGCGGTATCTGGGCGCGCGCGCTCGAGCAGGGCGACAAGCTCGCGATCCAGACGATCGACCGCGCGGTCGTGGCGCTCGGCGCGGGCGTCGCGTCGGTCGTCAACGTGCTCGACGTCGAGGGCGTGGTGATCGGCGGCGGGCTCGGGATCAGGCTCGGCCATCCATACGCCAAGCGCATCACCGAGGCGATGCAGCCACATCTGTTCCACGATTCGCACCCACCGCACGTGCACGTGGCGGCGCTCGGCGACCTCGGCGGGGCGATCGGGGCATCGCTTCTGGTCCGCGACGAGGCGTAACGTTATGAGTGAATTGCCTCAACCGGTCGTGCATCTCTCGTCGGTGTTGCGCAGCCCGCTGCTGGATAGGGTGGGCGAGCGCCTGGGACGGGTGGAGGATCTGATCGTGCGCCTGGCCGACGGCGGCTATCCGCCGGTCACCGGGCTGAAGGCGAGGATCGGCGGGCGCGAGCTGTTCGTCCCGGCCGACAGGATCGCGTCACTTGAGCCCGGCGCCGTGCGCCTGTCCGCGGAGAAGCTCAGCCTCGGCAGATTCGAGCGACGACCGGGCGAGGTGCTGCTCGCCGGCGACGTGCTCGGCCGCAAGCTCGTGTACGTGGAGGCCGATCCACCGCGACTCGTAACCGCCCACGAGATCGAGCTGGCGTGCATCGAGGGCTGGTGGCGCGTCGTGGGCGTCGATCACAGCACGCGTGCGCAGCTGCGCCGGGCGCTGCCGCGCCGCCTACGCGGTCTGGTGGGCGACCGGCCGTTCCTCGACTGGTCTGACATGGAGCCGTTCGTGGGGCACGTGCCCACCTCGCGCCTGCGCTTCTCCCACCGCAAGCTCGCCAACCTGCACCCAGCCGAGATCGCCGACCTCGTGGAGGCGGCCTCGCACGATGAGGGCGAGGAGATCATCGAGGCGGTGGGCCAGGACCGCGAGCTCGAGGCGGACGTCTTCGAGGAGCTCGACGAGCATCACCAGCTGGAGTTCATTCGCGAGCGCCCGGACACGCAGGCTGCAGCGGTGGTGGCGCGCATGGCGCCCGACGACGCCGCGGACCTGATCGTCGAGATCGACCAGGAGCGCCGGGGACGGATACTCGCGCTGCTGCCCGCGACCCAGCGGCGCCAGATCGAAGCGCTGCTCGGCTACAACCCCTCGACCGCCGGCGGGCTGATGAGCCCGGACTTCATCAGCCTCGCGCCGACGGACACGGTCGAGGACGCGCTCGCGAAGGTGCGCGCGAGCAGGCTCGGCGCGGGAACGCTCACGACCGTGTACCTGCTCGACGGCGAGGGCGGCCTGCGCGGCCTTGTGTTCGTGGTGAGCCTGCTGCGCGCACAGCCGGGTCAGGCGCTCGAGGAGGTCGCCGAGCGCGAGCCTGTTTGGGTGGCGACCGATGCCGATCTGCCCGAGGTGGCGCGGATGATGACCGACTACAACCTCGTGATGCTGCCGGTGCTCGACGAGAACGAGCGGATGGTCGGCGTGGTGACCGTCGATGACGTGCTCGAGCTCACGCTTCCGAGCGGTTGGCGACGGCGCTTCGGGCTCGTGCGCGACTGAGCTTGCGTTGCTAGGCTGAGCCCTCCTGAGCCCTGCACACGGCGCGAAGAGAGGAGGCCGGTATGGATCGAGAACAGCCACGAAGTACCCAGCCGGTCGCGCGTCCGCCGGGCATGTCTCTCCTGGCCTGATCGCTGTCCCGGGACTCCCGTCTCCGAGGGCGCGCGCCGAGGTGCGGCCGTACGCGCGCCGAGACGTGACGTGAGTCCCCCGCGAGCGAAGGAAGGAGGTAAGTCCGAGATGGCCGATGAGACGACACTGGCGTCCGCCGAGTCGCGGCCCGACGGCGTCCCTCCAGTCCTCGACGAGGCGCACATCGGCGACATCCGCGGGGCGCTGGGAACGATCCGGATGCACGACTCGGGCGAGCGTCACGGCTGGCGCTCGCGCACGATGGCGCTGCTGGCGATCATGGGTCCCGGCCTGATCGTGATGGTCGGCGACAACGACGCGGGCGGCGTCTCGACGTACGCGCAGGCGGGGCAGAACTACGGCACGAGCCTGCTGTGGGTGCTGCTGCTGCTGATCCCGGTGCTGATCGTCAACCAGGAGATGGTCATCCGGCTGGGCGCGGTCACCGGCGTCGGCCACGCGCGCTTGATCTTCGAGCGCTTCGGCAAGTTCTGGGGCGCATTCTCGGTAGGCGATCTGTTCCTGCTGAACTTCCTGACGATCGTCACCGAGTTCATCGGTGTGAGCCTCGCGCTCGGATACTTCGGCGTAAGCAAGTACATAGCGGTGCCACTCGCGGCGGTGGCGCTCGTGGGGATCACCTCAACCGGCAGCTTTCGCAGCTGGGAGCGCTTCATGTACGTGTTCATCGCCGCCAACTTCCTGGTGATCGGGCTGCTGGTCCTCGCCCATCCAAACGTGGGCAACATCGCTCACCACGCGTTCGTGCCGAGCATCTATGGCGGCGCGAACTCGACAGCGGTGCTGCTGATCATCGCGATCGTCGGCACGACGGTGGCTCCGTGGCAGCTGTTCTTCCAGCAGTCGAACATCATCGACAAGCGCATCACCCCGCGCTGGATCAACTACGAGCGCGCGGACACGGTGATCGGCGCGTTCGTCGTGGTGCTCGGCGCGGGCGCGCTGATCGCGGTGACCGCGTTCGCGTTCATGGGCACATCTGACTTCGGTCGCTTCACCGACGCCGGCGCGGTGGCCAGCGAGCTCTCCCAGCAGCTCGGTTCGACGGCGGGCACGTTCTTTGCGATCGTGCTGCTCAACGCGTCGCTGATCGGGGCGGCGGCGGTCACGCTTGCGACCTCCTACGCGTTTGGCGACGTGTTCGGCGCCAAGCACTCGCTCAATCGCGGTCCGCTCGACGCGAAGCTCTTCTACGGGAGCTTCAGCCTGATGGTGCTGGCGGCGGCGGGGATCGTGCTGATCCCGGGGGCGCCGCTCGGCCTGATCACGACCTCGGTGCAGGCGCTCGCGGGAGTGCTGTTGCCAAGCGCGACGGTGTTCCTGCTGCTGCTGTGCAACGACCGCGAGGTGCTGGGACCGTGGTCCAACGCTCCGTGGCTTAACGCGCTGGCGAGCTTGATCGTGGGAGTGCTAGTCGAGCTCTCCCTGATCCTGATGGCGAGCACGCTGTTCCCGAGCGTGAACGTGACGCACCTGTTTCTCTATCTGACCCTCGTCCTCGCGGCGATCCTGGCGGCGGTCGTGATCTACGCGCTGCGCAACCGGCCGCGCGGCGCGGTGGAGGTGACGAAGGTCTCGAAGGAGAGGCGCAATACGTGGACGATGCCGCCGCTCGCGCTGCTCGAGCGTCCCGTGTGGTCGCCCGGCCGTAAGGCAGGCATGCTGCTGCTGCGCGGCTACCTCGTCGTGGCAGTGTTGCTGCTCGTGATCAAGACGGTCCAGCTCGGGCACTGAGCGTTTGCCGCGCGTGTGCGCGGAGCGATCTATGTTGGACTGTGGTGTTGCCGTTCTGGATATCGATCGCGCTGCTCTCGCTCGCGCAGGGCGCTCTCGTGGCGCTCCCCGGGGTCCTCGCCTGGAGGCCGCCGGTGCGCCTGAGCGGCCGGCGCTGGGCGATCGTGCCGCCGTTGTCTGTGATCGCGTTCGTGTTCGGCGCGCGCGCGGCTGAAAGCGCGAGCGCGCAGGCACTGACGTATCTCGCGCTGTGCGCCGTGCCGGTGCTGGCGGCGCTCGCGCTCGGCTGGCTGCTGTGGGGCGCGCGTCCGCCGCTCGCCAGGCGGATGCTGCGGGCGCTGCTCGTGGCTCCGCTCTTCGCTTTGGCATGGGCGGACCGCGGCGGCCTCGCGGGGGAGGCGGCCGCGCTGGCGCTCTCGGCGCTCAGCTGCGCTGCGCTCGGCGTGCTGCTCGCGACCGTCACGCCGCCGCGCTGGCTCGCGGCGGGGGTCGTGGCGATGGCGATCGCCGACACGACGCTCGTCGTCTCCGATCTGCTGCAGCAGCCCAACAACGCGCTCAACGCCGCGCGCCCGGTGGCCAATCTGCCGCAGCTGCAGAGCGCGGTGTTCGGCTCGGCGGTGATGGGCTACGGCGACCTGTTCATCGCCGGCGTGCTCGGAGGGCTGCTCGCGGCCACGGTCGCCCGCCGCGTGCAGTTGCGTGTTGCCGCGCTGACGGCGCTGCTCGCGCTGGGCTTCGACCTGCTGTTCTTCTTCCTCGACGAGCTCCCGGCGACAGTTCCCGTGGCGCTTGCGCTGGTCGTGACGGTTCTCAGCCGCCGCTTGAGATCCGCTCCCGGACAGGGATCTCGGCTGGCTCGACGGAGCGCGCTCGCACCGGCTCCTCATCCGCGAACCCCGGCCGCGCCGTGATCGCCCTGGCGGTGATCTCCACTGCGTCAGGCGCGAGCACCTTGCGTTCGGACGCCGCGCCGGCCTGCTCGATCTTGCGCACCTGCGGGATGACGCGGTGCTCGAAGGAGCCGATCGCCTCGTTGTAGGCGCCGACCGCCGAGTCGAGCTGGCGTCCTACCTTGGCGAACGGCTCGACGAAGCGCCCGAGGCGGCTGTGCAGCTCTCGCGCGGAGTCGGCGATCTCGCGGGCGGACTCCGCGATCAGCTCCTGGCGCCAGCCGTAGTGGACCGCCCACAGCAGGCCGATCAGCGTCGTCGGCGTCGCCATCAGCACCTGCTGCTGCACGCCGTACTCGATCAACGCCGGGTCCTGCGCGAGCGCGGCCTGGTAGATGCCGTCGGAGGGCACGAACATCACGACGAACTCGGGCGTCGAGTCGAACTGGCGCTGATAGCCCTTGGAGGCGAGCTTGGCGATGTGCTCGCGCGTCTGACGCGCGTGACGCGCGCTGTGCAGCTCGCGGTTGTCGTCATCCGTCGCCTCGAGGGCTGATAGGTAGGCATCGAGCGGGACCTTGGAGTCCACGACGACGAGCTTGCCGCCGGGCAGGCGCACGAGCATGTCGGGTCGCAGGGTTCCCTCGCCTGTCTGGATCGTGCTCTGCTCGACGAAGTCGCAATGCGAGACCATCCCCGCCATCTCGACCACGTTGCGCAGCTGGATCTCCCCCCACGAGCCGCGCGTGGTGGGCCGCTTCAACGCCGACACGAGGTTGCCCGTCTCCTGGCGCAGCGTGCCCACGCCATCTCCCAGGTGGCGGATCATCTGTGCCAGCTCGCCCTGGGCCTGCCTGCGCTCGCGCTCTAGGCGCCCGATCTCGTCCTCCATGCGGCCCAGCTTCTCCTGGACGGGCTTGACGATTCCCTTGATCTCCTCGGCGCGGCGTGCCATCTCTCCGGCCGCGCGCTCCTCCTCGGCGCGGCGCGCCTCGGCGACCCGCTGCGCGAGCGAGTCGCCGGTCTGGGCGAGCACGTCCACCGAGATCGCCGTCAGCTCCTCACGCGTGCGCGCACGATCGCGCCGCATCAGGACCGCGGCGCAAGCCGCTCCCAGCAGCACTCCGACGATCAGCAGCACGATGCTCATGGCCCAAGAAGATGCCAGCCGCTCCGGACGCGAGCGCTCCCTTGCGCTCGGATCGGGCTCGCGCATGCCCGCTCGAGGCGCTGGCTGGAAGACCGCCGCTGCGGGGCGCAGGCGGCTCTAGGCTTGACATTTGGAACCTTCGCGGCTACCTTAGCTGGGTTCGCTGCGCAGGGAGGATCCCTGTGGAGCGCTCCACAGTGAGGGAAATATCAAGAGATGGGGCTGCGAGAGATGGGGCCTGCGCTGCGGGCTCGTGCTGCAGGAGGGGCGCGCCAAGGGTGCTTCTGTTCTGCTGCCGGTCCCGCCGTCAACTAGGAGGATGACTGATGCAAGCCATGAATGGCTCAGGTGGGTTCAGCGTCCGACGTCTGTGTCGTCTGCTCGGATGCGTTGCCGCTCTGGCCGCGCTCTCTGCGATGACGATGCCGTCGATCGCGGCCGCAAAAACACCCAAGATCAAGAAGACGTACGTCGCGCTCGGGGATTCGCTGGCGTTCGGCTACTCCCAGCAGCTTTTCAATGAAAACGAAAAACTGGGTGAGAGCCCGACAGCGTTCGAAAACGGCTACGCGAGCGACTACTACAACAAATACGTCAACGTCAGCGGCAAATTCGGGTACGTCAACTACGCCTGCCCGGGTGAGACGACCGGTTCGCTGATCGGAAACGGTCCGCTGCTGGCGAAAATCCAGGCGGCAGTGCCCGGAGTCACTGGCGAAGCGGCGTGCGCGTATCACTTCGCGGACCACCTGCCGATGCACAACGAATACAGCGGATCGCAGCTCGAAAGCGCGATCGCGACGATCAACGCCGACAAGGCTGCCGGCAAACCGGTGAAGGTGATCACGCTCGACATCGGCGCCAACGACCAGCTTCACGACGTCGCCCGGATCGAAAAAGAAGTCAAAGAAAAAATCACCAAACGCGTGACCGCGCTGGCAGAAGCTCAAGCTACGGGCGAAGTCGCCGGAAAAGTCAAAGCGGCGGCCGAAAAAGAGGTCGAAGAATACGTCATCGAACAGGTGATTCCGCAGGCCTTCGAGGAAAGCGGCGGAGTGCCGCCGACGTTCGAAGAGGACATCGCTAAAGACGCGGGCGAATACTCGATCGCGAATCACGCGGCACTCACCGCGCGTCTGTTCGCCGACGAGGCCGCGTACGAGGCCGCGCATGGGGCGGAACTCGAGGCCGAAGGCTTGAAACTCGGCGAGGAAGACGCTGGCAAATACGTCGCCGAACACGGTGCCGAACTGACAGCCGAAGGCAACAGGATCGCCGACGAACTGATCGCAGCCGGCGCGCCTGAACTCGACAAACAGATCATCACCAACGTCAGCGGCATCATCGCAGCGTTGAACAACCAGGCGATCGACGGCAGTGAACTCAAAGGTGCGAAGATCATCTTCGAGGGCACCTACAACTCCTACGGCAATGACTACGGCACGGGCGAATTGCTGCCCGGCTCGAACAGGTTGGTCGCGGCGCTGAACGGAGCCGAGAAGGGCGCCTTCGCGAGAAGGCCGCTGAAGGCGTGCTACGTCGACGCGCAGACGCTGTTCAACACCGAAAACGCGGCAGAAGTAGTGCACATGTCGGGCGGCCTTGAATTCGCAAAATCGTGGACCAACATGGGCAACTTCACGAAATTCGAAGGCAAATCGAACGGGCCGGACATTCACGCGACCCCGCTCGGCTACGAAGAAATGGCCAAACAGATCAGCGAAACCTGCGCGTTCTAAGCGTTAGGTCAGCCCTCTCCTAGGCGAGGGCGAAAGCAAAATCGGGGCGTCCGGTCTACTCGACCGGGCGTCCCCTTTGCGTCTCATAGCGCCGCGCGGCCTCTTCGAGCACGCCGAGCATCGCCGGCGCCGCCGCCACCAGGCGCGCGCTCGCCGGAATCGCGGCGATCACCTGTCGCACCGGAGGCGTGGGGGAGAGCGCGCGGACGACGACGTCCTCGCGCACCACCGACAGCGCCAGCTCTGGGATCAGCGCGACGCCGACCCCCGCCGCCACGAGCCCCTGGACGGTCTGGTAGTCGTCGCTCTCAAACGCCACGTTCGGCTCGAAGCCGGCCGCGTGGCAGCTGCGCACTACGTGGCGCGCGCACGGGCTCGAGCTCGAGGTCTGCACCCACGCTTCGCCGGCGAGGTCCGCCAGGCGTAGGTGCTCCTTGCTCGCCAGTGGATGCTCGCGTGGCAGCGCCAGGTACATCGGGTCCTCGAGCAGCTGCGTGCCGGCGATGTCGTCCGACAGGAGCGTCTCGCCGGCGAACTCGAACAGCAGCGCGAGGTCGAGCTCGCCGGCGCGCAGGCGCGCGACGATCGCCTCGGGCTCGCCCTCTGCGAGCGTCAGCTCGACGTCTGGGTATGAGGCGCGAAACGTGGCGATCGCGAGCGGCATCAGCGTCGCGCCGGCGGTCGGGAAGGAGGCCACCCGCAGTCGTCCGCCGCGCAGGCCGGCGATCGCCGACAGCGACGCTTCGGCGGCGTCCAGGCGGGCGAGGATGCCCTCGGCGTGGCCGACGAGCGTCTGTCCGGCGGCGGTCAAGCTGACGCCGCGCGGATGGCGCTCGAGCAGCGCCATGCCGGTTTCGGACTCGAGCGCCGCGATCTGCTGGGAGACAGCCGACTGGGTGTAGGAGAGCTCGGCGGCCGCGGCCGACAGCGAGCCGCGGTAGGCGACCTCCTTGAGAACCTTCAACCGAACGACATTAAGCATTAGCAACACTAATAGCAGGGATCACAACAATCACTGGTGCTGATGGCAGGAGGGTGCCAAGATGAGACGAAACCGAACAATCGGAATCCCACTTGCCGGCCTTCCGGCCGACCACACGAAGGAGATAGTCATGTCAAAGATCATCGTTTCCTACGACGGCACCGCCAACGAGGAGGACGCCATCACGCTGGGCCGCCTGCTCGGCAGGGCCGGCGCGGAGGTGTCGCTCGCGTACGTGCGCCACAACCCCGAGACCGACAGCGTTCGCGAGGAGATCGCGCAGGCCGAGGCGCAGAGCGTGCTCGACCAGGGCGTCGAGCTGCTCGGCACGCCCGACGCGCAGCGCCACGTCGTCACCGACCGCTCGACGCCGCAGGGACTCGCCTCGCTGGCCGAGCGCGAGGGCGCGGACGTGATCGTGTTCTGCTCGGACTCGCACACCGCCAAGGGCCATGTCGCCGTCGGCAACTCCGCCGAGCGTCTGCTCGAGGGGGGGCGCACCGCGATCGCGATCGCGCCGGTCGACCTCGCCGAGCGCGTCGCGGACTCGGGCATCCAGCGCATCGTCGCCGTCGGTGACGCCGACGGCGGCGCCCGCCAGACCGCCGAGGCGCTGGCGCGCGGGCTCGGCGCGAGCGTCGAGCCGGTCGCCAACGAGCAGGCCGACCTGCTCGTGATCGACTCGCGGGCTGACGCCGCGCAGGGCAGCGTCTCGCTCAGCTCCTCCGCCTCGCACCTGATCGAGACGGCCACGTGCCCGGTCCTGGTCGTGCCGCGCGGTGTCACGCTCACGTTCGGCTCCGCCGTGCACGCACCGGCCGCCGCGTAGTCGGCAGATCTCTGCAACGCGCGCGGGCGCGTGGCCGCGACTAGCGAATGGTCCGGCCGCGCGCCCGCGCGTGTAGGTAACGGGCGAGCGCGGCGAGGAAGTCGAGCGAGCCGCCCGCGAGGTGCCCCGCCGGGCCGGTCCACAGCCACGCCTGCGCCCGCCGGCGCGAGGGGGGGCGTGAGGCGGGCCGCATGTGACGGCACGGTATCGTGGCGGTGGTGCCACCGGACCGCGAGACACTCGCTTCGCTCGAATCCACGAACCGGCCAGCCCTCAAGACCACGCTCACCGAGCTCGGGGACTCGCGTGTCCGACTGCAGGTGGAAGTTCCCCCCGGCGAGGTCGAGGGCCGGCTGGAGCACAAGGCGCGCCAGCTCGGGCGCGAGCTGAAGCTCCCGGGCTTTCGCCGCGGGAAGGTGCCCGCGCCGCTGGTGATCCAGCGAATCGGCCGCGAGGTCGTGCTCGAGGAGGCGGTGCGCGACACGCTCTCGAGCTGGTACTCCGACGCGATCGAGAGCGCCGGCATCGTGCCTGTCGGCGATCCACAGCTCGATCTCGGCGAGCTGCCCCCGCAGGGCCAGTCGCTCGAGTTCTCGATCGAGATCGGCGTGCTTCCGAAAGCCGAGCTCGGGGAGTACAAGGGCCTCGAGGTCGGCCGTCGCGAGCCCGAGATCTCAGACGATCAGATCCAGCAGGAGATCGACGCGATGCGCGAGCGCCTGGCTCGCCTGGAGACCGCCGAGCGCCCCGCCGCCGCCGGCGACTTCGTCGTCGTCGACTACGTCGGCTCGATCGCGCGCGAGGCGCCCGACGGCGAGGGATCCGAGACCGACCGATCGGAGATCGGCCAACACTTCGAGCCGTTCGCCGGCGGCGAAGGCCGCGACCAGCTGGTCGAGCTCGGCGCCGGCAACCTGATCCCGGGCTTCGAGGAGGGACTGCTCGGCGCGGTCGCCGGGGAGACTCGCACGGTCGCGCTGACGTTCCCGGCCGACTACGGCAACCAGGAGCTCGCCGGACGCGAGACGTCGTTCGAGATCACAGTCAAGGAGGTCAAGCTCAAGGAGCTCCCGGAGGTGGACGACGACTTCGCCGTCGACGCCGGCTTCGACGATCTGCAGGAGCTGCGCGAGGACATCCGCAAGCGCCTGCTCGAGCTCGACGAGCAGCAGATCGAGGCGGAGTTCCGTCAGGCCGCGCTCGACGCGGCCGTCGCCGCCGCGCGCGTGCCTGTGACGCCTGAGCTCGTCACGGCGAGGGCGCGCGAGATGTGGGAGCGGATGCTGCACTCGCTCTCGCACCGCGGGATCGCGCGCGAGGCCTACCTGCAGATCGTGGGGCGCCAGGAGGCGGACATCCTCGCCGAGATGGAGCCCGAAGCCGAGCTCGCGCTGCGCCGCGAGGCGGTGATCACGGCGGTCGTCGTCGCCGAGGGCGTCGACCCCCCCGAGGAGGACCTGCTGGAGGCGCTCGCCCCGACCGCCGAACGCGAGGGAGTGGAGCCGCAGAAGCTGCTCGAGCAGCTGCGCGGCGCCGGGCGCCTGGAAGAGGTGCGCGAGGATCTCGCCGCGCGCGAGGCGATCGGGCTGATCGCCGCCGCCGCCAAGCCGATCCCGCTCGCGCAGGCGCAGGCCCGCGAGCAGCTGTGGACGCCGGGCAAGGAAGGCGACGGCGCGGGCGCAGCGAAGGAGCCGGCAGCGGCACCTGCCAGGTTGTGGACACCAGATCGCTAGCCTCTAGAGGAATCTGGTCGGCGAGGCGAAACAAAGGCGAGGACATGCGCCGGGAGCGAGGAATATGAGCCCACTTGTACCGATGGTCGTCGAGCAGACCTCACGCGGTGAGCGTGCGTTCGACATCTACAGCCGCCTGCTCAACGAGCGGATCATCTTCCTCGGCACGCCCGTCGACGATCAGATCGCCAACCTGATCGTCGCGCAGCTCTTGCACCTCGAGTCCGAGGATCCCGAAAAGGACGTGTCGCTGTACATCAACTCCCCGGGCGGCTCGGTTTACGCGGGTCTCGCGATCTACGACACGATGCAGTTCATCAAGCCGAACGTGCAGACGATCTGCGTCGGCATCGCGATGTCGATGGGCGCGCTGCTGCTCGCCGGCGGCGCAGAGGGCAAGCGCATGGCGCTGCCCAACGCGAAGATCCTGATCCATCAGGTCTCCTCGAGCTTCCAGGGGCAGGCGACGGATATCGAGATCCACGCCAAGGAGATCATCGACGTGCGCCGCCGGCTCGATGAGATCATCGCCAAGCACACGCACAAAGAGCTAGAGCAGGTGCGCACCGACACCGAGCGCGACTACTTCATGAGCTCGGAAGAGGCGAAGGAGTATGGCATCATCGATCGGGTGATCTCCGAGCATTAGCTCGGCCTTCGTAAGGCCGCCGGACGCAGGGAGCACAAGGGATATGGCCAGACCGACAGATTCAAACGAGCAGCTGTTGTGCAGCTTCTGCGGCAAGTCCCAGCGGCAGGTCAAGAAGCTGATCGCCGGGCCCGGCGTCTACATCTGCGACGAGTGCATCGATCTCTGCAACGAGATCATCGACGAGGAGCTCTCGGCGCCGCCGGCGTTCGACATCGAGAGCCTGCCCAAGCCGCGTGAGATCTACGAGGTGCTCGACGAGTACGTCGTCGGGCAGGATCCCTCGAAGCGCACGCTGTCGGTGGCCGTCTACAACCACTACAAGCGCGTGCAGATGATGATGTCCGGCGACACGGACATCGAGCTGCAGAAGTCGAACATCCTGCTGCTCGGACCCACCGGCTGCGGCAAGACGCTGCTCGCGCAGACGCTCGCGCGCATCCTCAACGTGCCCTTCGCGATCGCCGACGCGACCGCGCTGACCGAGGCGGGGTATGTCGGCGAGGACGTCGAGAACATCCTGCTGAAGCTGATCCAGGCCGCCGACTACGACGTCAAGAAGGCCGAAACGGGGATCATCTACATCGACGAGGTCGACAAGATCGCGCGCAAGGCCGACAACCCGTCGATCACGCGCGACGTCTCCGGCGAGGGCGTCCAGCAGGCGCTCTTGAAGATCCTCGAGGGGACCCAGGCCTCGGTGCCGCCGCAGGGCGGGCGCAAGCATCCCCACCAGGAGTTCCTGACGATCGACACCACCAACGTGCTGTTCGTGTGCGGCGGCGCGTTCGCCAACCTCGACAAGGTGATCGAGCGGCGCATCGGGCACAAAGGCGTCGGCTTCGCCGCCGCGATCGAGGCCAAGGCCGAGCGCGACACGGGCGAGATCTTCGAGCACTGCCTGCCCGAGGACCTGATCGAGTACGGGCTGATCCCCGAGTTCATCGGCCGTCTGCCGGTGATGTCCGCCGTGCACCAGCTCACGCGCGAGGACCTCGTGTCGATCCTCGTCGAGCCACGCAACGCGCTCGTCAAGCAGTTCCAGCGCTTCTTCGCCTTCGACGGGATCGAGCTGGTCTTCTCCGAGGACTCGCTCGTGGCCGTCGCCGAGAAGGGCCTCGAACGCGAAACCGGCGCGCGCGGGTTGCGCTCGATCATCGAGGAGATCCTGCTCGAGGTGCAGTTCGAGCTGCCCTCTCGCCGCGACGTCAAGAAGTGTGTCGTCACCAAGGAGACCGTCGAGAAGGGCCTCACGCCGACGCTCGTGACCGAAGCGGCGCCAGAGGAAGACGAAGACTCCTCGCTGCGCGAGGAGTCCGCCTAGCAGTAGCCGAGCCCGCGGGGTCTGATGCCGCCGGGCGCGAGCGCTACCATCGCGGCTGTGTCCAGGCGAGACTCCGCCAGCAGATCCAAGCTCGACCGGCTGCGGGCCGTGCCGTGGCTCGCGCTCGCGCAGGCGAGCGTCGCGATCGGCAGGCGCTGGCGATCGCTGTCGGCGAAGGAGCGCGCGCGGCTGGCACGACTCGCGCGCGAGTCTCGCGGACGGCCGGGCAACCTCAGCCCGAGACAGCGCCTGGAACTGCGCCGACTCGTGCGCAAGCTCGACCTCAGGGGCATCGCGCGCGAGCTGGGACCGCTCGCGTGCCGCGGGCGGGGCCGGCGCGGGCGTTCTCGCGCCCGCAAGTGATCCGGACCGAGGCACAGGCCGAGCGCGAGCTGCGCTCGCTCGAGCTGTTCGGGATGCGCTTCGGCCTGGACCGGATGCGCCGCATGATGACCGTCCTCGGCTCTCCCGAGCGCCGCTTCAACACGATCCACGTGCTCGGCACGAATGGCAAGTCCTCGACAACGCGCATGACCGCCGCGATCCTCCAGCGCCACGGCCTGCGCACCGGCGCTTACCTCTCACCGCACCTCGTCTCCTACCGCGAGCGGATCCTCGTCGCGGGGCGCGAGTTGGAGCCCGACGACTTCACCGCGGCCGTCGCCCGCGCCTCGTGGGCTGCCGAACGAGTGAACCGCACGCTCGCGCAGGACGACCACGTCACGCAGTTCGAACTCCTGACCGCCGCCGCCCTGTGGGAGATGGCCCGCCAGCAGGTCGAGGTCGCGGTCATGGAGGCCGGGCTCGGCGGTCGCTACGACGCGACCAGCGTGATCGACGCACAGGTCACGGTGCTCACGAACGTCGGTCTCGAGCACACGCGCTGGCTCGGTCCGACGATCAAGGACATCGCCGAGGAGAAGCTCGCGGTGGTGCGCCCACAGGGCACGCTCGTGCTCGGCGACGGACTGGCGGCACCCGCGCTGGCGGTCGCCGAGCGGGTCGCGGGCGAACGCGATGCGCAGATCCTACGGCCGAGCCCTATGCCCGCCGCCACTGCGCTGCACGCGCGCGGCGCCTTCCAGCGTGCCAACTTCGCGCTCGCGCGCACCGCCGCCGAGGCCTACCTGCGGGGCGCGGGCATTCCCCTGCGCGAGCAGGCGGTCGCGGACGCCGCCTCCTCGACCGAGATCCCGGGACGTCTGCAGCTGGTGAGCCGTCAGCCGCCTACGGTGCTCGATGGCGCGCACAACCCCCACGCGATCGCCGCGCTGATCGAGTCGCTGCCCGAGGTACTGGATGCCCGCCCACCCGCGCCGATCGCGCTGGTGCTCGGCGTGCTCGAGGACAAGGACGCCGCTGTGATGCTCGCTGCGCTGATGCCACACATCGAGCGCGCGTGGTTCACCGCTCCGCCGAGCAGCCGCGCGCTCTCGCCCGCAGCGTTGCAGTCGCTCGCGCGCCAGCTCGGCTACGAGGCGACCTCCTGTGAGCCGCAACCCTCACGCGCGCTCGAGCAGGCGCGCGAATGGGCCTCTCAGCACGACGGCGCGGTGCTCGCCACGGGCTCGGTGTATCTCGTCGGAGACCTGCTCGGCGCGCTCGAGGGCGACGGCGCCGCGCACGGCGAGACGATCGCGCGGAGCTCCGCGCGATGAACGATCAGGGCCCGTCGGTGCTCACAATGATCGGGGGCGTCGCGCTGATCGTGGCGCTTGTGATCCTCGTGTTCTTCGCCGCTGGTTACGGCTTCGGCCGGCTGTTTCTCTAAACTCAGCCGGCCGTGCGGACTCTGGCATATTTCGGCATCGAAAGCAGCGGCTTGAGTCTGGCCGTCGATCTCTTGATCCTGTTCGTTGCCGTCCTGTACCTGTCGTTGATCTACTGGACCTATGCGGACGCGCGCCGGCGGATCGTCGATCCGATGCTCGTCGGGTGCGCCACGGCGGCGTCGCTGTTCCCGTTCGTCGGCACGATCATCTACCTGGTTCTGCGTCCGCCCGAGTACCTGGAGGACGTACGTGAGCGCGAGCTGGAGACGCAGGCTGCGGAGGCGCGCCTGCACCAGCTCGACGAGACGCTGTGTCCCCACTGCAGCTATCGGATCGAGTCGGACTTCATCCGCTGCCCGAGCTGCCTGCGCAAGCTCAAGGAGCGCTGTGTGAGCTGCTCGCGCCCGCTCGACCAGGCATGGACGATCTGCCCCTACTGCGAGGCCGACGTCCCCGGTCTGTCCGGCACGCGCTCACGCCGGCGCCGTGGCGCGCCGAGCGAGATCGACAGCGACCTGGGCGAGCTCGACGTGCCGGCGGCGAGCACCGGCGGACCACCGCGCTCACGTCGGCGCCGTGCCGCGGCGAACGAGCGCGACAACGACCTGAGCGATCTCGACGTGCCGGCGGCGAGCGGGGATGGGGCGACCGAGGAGGCTGAGCCAGCGTTGGCCTCTGAGCCGGCGCCCGCCCGCCCGCGTCGCCCCGCTCCTCCTGGCGGGCGCTCGCGCCCGAGCTCCTGAGCAGCGCGCCTCCAAGACCTAGCAACCACGGCCTACCAAAGGAACCAATGGACCGAACGCTGATCCTAATCAAGCCCGACGCCTTCGCACGAGGCCTGACCGGCGAGATCCTCGCCCGCTTCGAGCGCAAGGGCCTGCGCATCGCCGCGCTGGCGCACATGACGATCTCGCGCGAGCTGGCCGAGCGCCACTATGCCGAGCACGCCGAGCGCCCGTTCTTCGGCGAGCTGGTCGACTTCATCACCTCGGGCGCGATCGTCGCGATGGTGCTCGAGGGGATCGATGCGGTCAAGGCGGCGCGCCAGCTGATCGGCGCCACCAATCCGCTGGAGGCCGCCCCGGGCTCGATTCGCGGCGACTTCGCGATCGAGATGGGCGCCAACATGGTGCACGGCTCTGATTCGCCAGAGTCGGCCGCGCGCGAGGCGGCCCTGTTCTTCCCGGACCTCTACCTCTAGTCGCCGTCACCGAGCCGCTCTCGCTTGTGCTCGCCTCGCGCTCGCCCCAGCGGCGGGTGCTGCTCGAGCGCCTGGGCGTCCCCTTCACGATCAGGGTCTCCGACACGAGCGAGCTCGAGCAGGGCGAGGATCCAGCGGCGGTGGCCGTCGAGAACGCGCTGCGCAAGGCGCGCGCGGTGCTGCGTCCGGGAGCGCCGGAGGCTGTGCTTGGGTGCGACACGATCGTGGTCCTCGACGGTGTGATCTACGGCAAGCCGCCCGATGCCGCGGCGGCCCGCAAGACGGTGGCGGCACTGGCGGGACGCACGCACGAGGTCATCAGCGGGCTGGCTTTGCTGCTGGGAGGCGAGCGGGGGAGCGTCGAGCGGACCGCCGTGGCGCGCACGCGCGTCACGTTTCGCCAGATCGATCGCGAGCTGCTCGACTGGTATGTGGGCACCGGTGAGTGGCGCGGACGCTCGGGCGGCTATGCGATCCAGGGTCACGGCGCGAAGCTCGCGCTCGCGGTGGACGGTGAAGTGGAGAACGTCGTCGGCCTGCCTCTGGCACCGCTTCGGGAGCTGTACCCGGAGCGTTTGGGTGGCGCCTGAGCGTTGCAAATCCACTGCCAGATCTGGCGGGCGCCCAGGCCAGTTCGCTAGACTCCCCCGCGGGTACGCCCCGATGAGCGCCGGCCATCGAACGCTTCGCTGGCCGATCTTCGATCGGTAGCGGCGCTGGACCGGATACGAGCGTGCCCCTTCTCTCTGTATGGGCATCTTCAGCTATCTGACAGGCTTCGGCGGCCGCGACATGGCGGTCGATCTAGGGACCGCCAACACGCTCGTGTACGTGCGTGGGCGTGGCATCGTCCTGTCGGAGCCGAGCGTCGTCGCGATCGACTCCCGCACCGGCGAAGTGCACGCGGTGGGCATCGAGGCCAAGCGCATGCTCGGGCGCACGCCAGGCACGATCCAGGCGATCCGGCCGCTCAAGGACGGCGTTATCGCGGACTTCGACGTGACCGAGCAGATGCTCAGGCACTTCATCCAGAAGGTCCACCAGAACCGCTGGGCGCACCCGCGCGTGGTCGTGTGCGTGCCCTCGGGCGTGACCGGTGTGGAGAAGCGAGCCGTCGAGGAGGCGTGTCTGTCGGCGGGCGCGCGCACCGCCTACCTGATCGAGGAGCCGATGGCGGCGGCGATCGGCGCTGGCCTGCCGGTCGGCGAGCCGACCGGCTCGATGGTCGTGGATATCGGTGGCGGCACCTCCGAGGTCGCGGTGATCTCACTCGGCGGGATCGTCGTCTCGCAGTCGATCCGCGTCGGCGGCGACGAGATGGACGAGGCGATCATCAACTACGCCAAGAAGGAGTACAAGCTGCTGATCGGCCAGCAGACGGCCGAGGAGCTGAAGCTCGAGATCGGCTCAGCTTGTCCGATGGCCGAGGAGCTGCAGGCCGAGATCCGCGGGCGCGACATGGTGGCGGGTCTCCCCAAGACCGTCGTGCTGACCAGCGAGGAGATCCGCCAGGCGCTGGCGGAGCCGCTGACGCAGATCATCGACGCGGTCAAGGAGACGCTCGACCGCACGCCGCCGGAGCTCGCCTCGGACATCATGGACCGCGGCATCATGCTCGCCGGCGGCGGCTCGCTGCTGCAGGGCCTGGACGAGCGCCTGCGCGAGGAGACGCAGATGCCCGCGCACCTGGCCGAGTCGCCGCTGACATGCGTCGCCGTCGGCTCGGGACGCTCGCTCGAGGAGTTCGAGGCGATCCACCGCTCAAACCGCACCTCGCGCAACCGGCGCCGCCGGTGAGGAGTCGCCGAGCCGTGCGTCCCGGGGACCCCAACCCGCCCATGCCGCCCACGTCGTGGGTACTCTGTGGCCTGCAAGCTTCGGAAGGTAGATCTCGGTGCACGACAAGACGGTTCGGCGTCGACGAGCGGTGCTTGCACTGCTCGTCGTGCTCTCCCTACTGCTTCTGACCGCCTACTTCGGCGAGGCTCCCAACGGACGGCTGCACGGCGTGCAGCGCGACTTCCTGACCGTCGTCTCGCCGATCCAGGACGGCGCCAACAAGGCGCTCAAGCCCGTTCGCGACCTGTTCAGCTGGTTCGGCAACACGCTGCACGCCAAAAGCCAGCTTGCGCAGGCGAACAAGCAGACCGAGCAGCTGCGCCGCGAGCTGGTCGCCGATCAGGCCGAAAAACGCTCCTACCGCCAGCTGAGCTCGCTGTTGCACCTCGACCAGCTGGGCGTCAACGACTACCAGCCGGTGACGGCCAGCGTGGTCGGCAAAAACCCCGACCTGTGGTACTCGACGGTCAACATCGACAAGGGCGAATCGGCTGGCATCCACGTCAACGACCCGGTCATCGACGCCGAAGGCCTCGTCGGCCGCGTCGCGACGGTCGTCTCCGACGGCGCCGAGGTCGATCTGATCACCGACAGCTCGATGGGGGTCTCGGCGCGCATCGGCACGAGCACCGCGACCGGGCTGCTGGAACCCAAAGTCGGCGAACCGAACGACCTGCTGCTGCGCTACCTGCCCGCCAACTACCGGCCCAACACGGGCGAATACGTCGTCACGTCGGGCACCGTCTCGAGCGAACCATCGCTGTACCCGCCCGGCCTGCTGATCGGGCGGGTCAGCTCGGTCAACGAAGAAAGCGCGTTCGAGTCCGTCAACGTGCAGCCGATCGCCAACCTGCACAGCCTCGACATCGTCCAGGTGCTGACCGCGAGAGCGGGGAGCCAGCCGGCGAACCTCAGCCGGCTCGCGGCGAGCCTGCCGGCGGGACAGAGCACCGGCACGGCCGGCGAACAGCTCGCCTCGACGCAGGTGGGCGGATGAACGGCGCCGCGTCCGGTTCGCTGGCGTTGCGGCTCGCGGCGTTCGCGTTCATCGTCGTCCTCTTCCAGATCGGCGTCGTCTCCGAGCTCCCGGTGTTCGGCGTCAGCGCCGACCTGTGCTCGCTGCTGGTGGCGTTCGTCGGGCTGATGTGCGGCTCGACCGCCGGCGCGGCGATCGGCTTCGCGGTCGGGCTGCTCGTCGACCTGGCGTTGCTGCAGACGCTCGGCCTGAGCTCGCTGGTGTTCACGCTGGTCGGCTTCTGGTGCGGGCGGCTGCGCGAGCTGCGTGACCCGCAGGGGCCGTTCACGCCGCTCGTGGTCGGAGCGACGGCGTCGGCGGTCGCGCTGTTCGGCTACTCGCTGATGGAGTTCATGCTCGGCGTTGACGCGCCGGTCAGCTTCGAGCTGCTGCGCCAGATCGTGCTCGGCGTGCTCGTCAACACGATCGTCGCGCTGCCGATGTGGGCGCTCACGCGCCGCGTGCTCGAGGGCGCGCTGCCCGAGGATCCCCGCCGTCGCCGGCGCCGGCGCTCCTACACGACCGGGGGTCTGAGCCCCCTGACCAAACCATGAGCGCGATCGAGCCGGTCAAGCCGCGGGACCCGCGCGTCCCCGTCTCACCGCAACTGGCGTTGCGCGTGGCGATCATCGGCGGCGTGGCGATGGTGATGTTCGGGGTGATCTTCTTCCGCCTGTGGTACCTGCAGGTCCTCTCCGGCGAACAGTACGTCACGCAGGCCGACGCAAATGGTGCACGCCACCTGCCGATCGCGGCGCCGCGCGGCGAGATCCTCGACCGTGAAGGTCAGCCGATCGTGGGCAGCACCGTCACCAACGCCGTGCAGATCGTGCCCGACGCGCTGCCCCCGGGGCTCTCGACACAGGTGCAGGAATACCAGGCCAGCCTCGCCAAGGCCGAAGAAGCGCGCCGCGCGGCGGTCACGCGCCTCTCGGCCTACGAGGCCGCGCTGGGCGGCCGTTAACGCCTGACGCAGGCGCAGAGCCACGAGCTTGACAGCCTGCGGCACGCGACCGGGCCCCCGCGGGTGGCGGTGCCGCCGCTGCCGGGCTCGGCCGCGCGGCTCGAGCAGCTCTTCAGGCGCCTCGGCCACGTGATCCGGCTGAGCCCCCGCACGATCGACGAACGCGTCGTGGAGGACATCACCATCACGCCCTATGCGCACGTGACGATCAAGACCGACGCGGGGCGCGGCGCGTTGACGGTCCTCGGCGAGCGGGCCGCCGAATTCCCCGGCGTGGTACAGGAACCGGTCTCGATTCGCGAATATCCCGACGGCGAAATGGCAGCCCAGCTCATCGGCTACGTCGGGCTGCTGAGCACATCGGATCTGAAGCTGCGGGCCTTCCACGGCGTGGAACAGGGCACGATCGTGGGACAGGCGGGCCTCGAGTACTACTACGACCACTACCTGCGCGGCGTACCGGGCGAGCAGCGGATCGCGGTCAACGCCGAAGGCCAGCCCGTTCCCAGCAAGCTCACACCGATCGCGCCGCACGCAGGTCACACGCTGCAGACGACGCTCGACCTCGGCCTGCAGAAGGCGAGCGAAAATGCACTGAAGGAAGGCATGGAACACGCGCGCGCCGGCGGCAAACCGGCGATCGCGGGCGCGTTCGTGGCGCTCGACCCGCTCAACGGCGAAGTGCTCGCGATGGGCTCCTCGCCGAGCTTCGATCCCAACAAGTTCGCCAAACCGCTCACACAGGCCGAATACAACGCGCTCGCCGGCCGCAACGCCGGGGAAGCCGGCCGTCTCACCGATCTGGCCGACGAAGGCGAATACCCGACCGGCTCGACGTTCAAGCCGATCACCGCGATGGCGGCGCTCGAAGCCGGGGTGATCACGCCGAGCGAGGGTCTCGGCGCGGGCCAGTGCATATTCGTCTCGAGCGAGCCGTTCTGCAACGCCGGGCACGCCGAATACGGGAACGCGACGCTCGTGGAAGCGCTGAAGGAGTCCTCGGACACCTACTTCTTCACGGTCGGCAAGCTGGCAAACGAACACGGCGGCGAAGTGATCCAGCGCAAGGCGCGCGAACTTGGGGTGGGGGAGCCGACGGGAATCGACCTGCCGAGCGAGTTCCCCGGCGTGATCCCAAGCCGCAAGTGGCTGGCCGAACAGAACGCGCTCGAATCCAAATGCGAGCAGGCCCACCACGGGCGCCGCTGCTACATCGTGGGCGAACCCGGCGCACCGTGGACCGTCGGCTACAACATGGACCTGGCGGTCGGCCAGGGAGAGCTGCTGACCGATCCGCTGCAGATGGCCGTCGCCTACTCGACGCTCGCCAACGCCTACCGCAACGGCGGCAACGGCACCGTCGTGACGCCGCACCTCGGCAAACAGATCGACGAACCCACCGGCAGCCTGCTGCAGACGCTCAAGTTCCCCAGCCGCCACGTGCACCTCAACTATGAAGACCTCAGCCTCGTGATGGAAGGCATCCATGAGGCTGCCACCGCGCCCGGCGGCACCTCGACGCAGGTGTGGACCGGCTGGAACCAGACCGAAGACCCGGTATTCGGGAAGACGGGCACGGCTGAACGCGCGGGCCACGTGGAACAGTCGTGGTACATGTCCTACATCGGCAACGCGCAACGTCCGATCGTGATCGCGGTGACCGTCGAGGAAGGCGGCTTCGGCGCTGAAACCGCCGCCCCGATCGCGCGTCTGATCGCCTCGCAGTGGTACGGAAAGCCGAAAAAGTTCGTCGCCGGCAGCTCCAAGACATTTTGAGTCCGCTCAGCCCGATCACCGCCCCCGACGAGGCTCCGGCGCCGCCGGCGCGCACGCTTCGCCTGCCTTTCGACCCACTGCTGACGCTCGCGGTCATCGGCCTCGGCGTTGGCTCGCTGATCACGCTGAAAGCGGCCACGCGCAACCTGATTCCCGGCGACCCGCGCTACTACGTCGATCGCCAGGCGGTCTACCTGGCGATCGGCTTCGTGGCGATGCTCGGCCTCTCCCGCCTGGACTACTCGATCTTGCGCCGCTACAAAAACGTGATCTACGCGGCGCTGATGCTCAGCATCCTCGCCGTGCTGGGGCTCGGGCACGGGGCAAACGGGGCGGTGCGCTCGATCAACTTCCCGCTGTTCTCCTTCCAGGCCTCCGAGGTCGGCAAGATCCTGCTGATCCTCGCGCTGTCGGCGTTCATCGTCGATCGCGCGCGACATCTGCGCGAGCGCGACACGACGGTGCGCGTGCTGATCGCCGCGCTCGTGCCAGCGATGTTCGTGATCGCCCAGCCGGACCTCGGCTCGGGCCTCGTGTACATGACGATCGCGTGCATGCTGCTGTTCGTCGCCGGCACCTCCTGGCGCCACCTCGCCGCGCTCGCGGCGCTCGTGTGCGTGGCGATCGCGTTCGTGCTCGTCGCCGGCCCCGCCGTCGGCGTGCACGTGCTGAAGCCCTACCAGACCGAACGGCTCACCGCCTTCCTGCATCCGTCCTCGAACGTGCAGAAGGAAGGCGCCGAATCGACCGACCCCCGCTATCAGCAGGAAGAGTCGAAGATCGCGATCGGCTCGGGCGGCAAGACGGGCCGGGGCGCGCAGGCCAACCAGGTTCCCTACGGCTTCGTGCCCGAGAGCGACACCGACTTCGTGTTCGCCGCGCTGGGCGAAAAGTACGGGTTCCTCGGCGCGGGGCTCGTGCTGGCGCTGTACGCGTTGTTGATCTCGCGCACGCTGCGCGTGCTCGTGATGGCCAAGGACCTGTTCGGCTCGCTGATCGCCGCCGGCGTAGCAGCTATGCTCATGTTCCAGGTGTTCGTAAACGTAGGGATGACAATTGGGATCATGCCCATCACCGGCGTCACGCTTCCGCTCATGAGCTACGGCGGCTCGTCGGTAATAGCCACCCTGCTCAGCGTGGGCCTACTTCAATCGATCTATGTCCAGGCGCGCTCCTCAGCAGCACTGAAGGGTCGCGTACTGCGCTACTAGACATCGTGTTTGCCGAGCTTCCCCAATCAGACCTACAGCGCCACCTCGCGCGGGGTTCCTCACAGCGGGCGCTCCGGGTGCGCGCAGACTCGCCGCCCCGGCGCCGGCCTGCCCGATGCTCGGCCTGTTTCCATACCGAAAGACTGGACCAAATTGAAAAAGCAAGTGCTTGTCAGCGTCGATCGCGCGGAGACGCGCGTGGCGCTTCTGGAGGCGAGCGGAACGCCCGCCGCCTCGCGCTCGTCCTCCGCGGCGCGCAAAGCCGCCAGCAGCCGCAAGCGCGGCGGCGGCCCGGAGGCCGGCTATCGCGTCGCTGAGCTCTACATAGAGCGCCGCGGCGGACGCTCGATCGTCGGCAACATCTACAAGGGCAAGGTCGACAACGTGCTGCCCGGCCTAGAGGCCGCGTTCGTGGACATCGGCCTCGAGAAGAACGGCTTCCTGCACGTCGACGAGATCGTGCTGCCCGGCGTCGAGACACCGAGGCGCGGGCGCGGGGGAGGCGGCGGGCGCAAGATCGCCGATCTGCTGAAACCCGGGCAGGAGATCGTCGTGCAGGTCGTCAAGGACCCGCTGAAGACCAAGGGCGCGCGCCTGTCGATGGAGCTGACGATCGCCGGGCGCTACATGGTGTACGCGCCGACCGGCGAGGGCGTCGGCGTCTCACGGCGCCTGGAGGACAAGGAGCGCGAACGGCTGCGCCGCCAGACCTCCGGCCTCACGCTCGACGGCGGCGGCGTGATCGTGCGCACGGCCGCGCACGGCGCCAAGCGCGAAGACTTCGAGCGCGAGCTCAAGTACCTGAACAAGCTGCACGACGTGCTCGTCAAACGAGTCGAGGAGACGACCGCCCCAGATCTGGTCTTCCAAGAGGCCGATCTGTCAGTGCGCGTCGTGCGCGACATCTTCTCCGCGCACTTCGAGCGCGCGATCGTTGACGACGAGCAGCAGTACCACCGGCTCGTGTCGTTCTTCACGCGCACCGCCCCAGAGCTCGTGGAGCGGGTCGAGCTGTGGCAGGAGAAGGAGCCGCTGTTCGAGGCATACGCCGTCGACAAGGCGATCGAAGGGGTGCTCTCGCGGCGCGTGGACCTGCCCAGCGGCGGCTACCTGATCATCGACTACGGCGAGGCGCTGACCGTGATCGACGTCAACTCCGGCAGCTTCATCGGTCGCGGCAAGGGAGCGGGGCTCGAGGACACGATCACCAAGACCAACCTCGAGGCCGCCGAGGAGGTGGTCAACCAGCTGCGGCTGCGCGACATCGGCGGCATCATCGTGATCGACTTCATCGACATGGCCCGCGCGCGCAACCGCGACGCGGTCATGAAGACGCTGCGCAAGACGCTCGACGAGGACCGCACGAAGACGTTCACCGCGGAGATCTCAAAGCTGGGGCTCGTGGAGATGACGCGCCAGAACGTCACCGAGGGCGTGCGCGAGATCATGAGCCGCCCCTGTCCCACGTGCGAGGGCGAGGGCGTGATCCGCTCGGAGGAGACGATCGCGATCGAGTTCGAGCGCAGGCTGCGCGATGTCGCCGCCGAACATCCCGACGTCGAGGCGTTCCTGGTTCAGATCAACCCGCGTGTCAGCACCGAGTTCACCGGCCACTCCTCGCGCGTGCTACACGCGCTCGAGGCGGATACGGTCAAGTCGTTCCTGTTCGAGGGCTCCGAAGGGCTGACGCTGGATCACTTCGCGATCACGTTCATGGGCACCCGCGCCGAGGTCGAGGAGCGCGCGCTGCCGTTCCGCCAGGGCGACGAGGTGCTCGTCGAGATCGTCGAGCCGCACATGTACGACGTTGACGACGCGGTCGCGAAAATCGACGGCTACATCATCTCGATCGCCGGCGCGTCCGCGTACGTGGGGGAGAAGCGGATGGTGCGCATCGACCAGGTCGGCCGCACCGCGGCCAGCGCGCTGCTGCTGGACGAGTCCGGCGAGGTCGTCGTCGCGCCCACGCGCGCGGCCGCCGACCAGCGCGCCAACGGGCGCGGCAGGCGTCGCTCGCCAGCGGCCGGCGGTGGCGGCGCCGGCACCGGCAGTGGCGAGCCGCGCGGGCGGCGCCATCGCGCGCCGGTCGACAGCGAGGACGCGGAGGCGCGGCGCGAAGCCGGTCTCAGCGAGTCCTCGACGGCGATCGACTCAGAGCCCGAGCAGGAGATCGCCGCCGGCGCGCTTGCCAGCGCCGATGCACCCGAGGACGGGGCCGGCGAGGATGGCCTACAATCCAAACCTCGGCGTCGTGGCCGCAGGGGCGGACGGCGCCGTTCGGCTGCCAAGGCCAAGACCCCCGAGTAGGCGGACACGCCGGCCGGCGCGCGCGCCGGCCGAGGGCGTCCGCTCAAAGTCAGAGGAAATCGAGAACACACAAACATGTACGCGATCGTGAAGACAGGCGGCAAGCAGTACCGCGTCGAGCGTGGCCAGACGCTGCTCGTCGAGCGCCTGTCCGCGGCCGAGGGCGCCGACGTCGCGCTCGAGCCGATGCTCTACCGCTCCGATGAGGCCGTCTTCGACGCGGCGGGCCTCGCCAACGTGAAGGTCACCGCCAAGGTGATCGCGCACGTGCGCGGCGAGAAGCTGCGCGTGTTCAAGTTCAAGCCCAAGCGCGGCTACAAGCGGCGCACCGGCCACCGCCAGGAGCTCACCCAGATCGAGGTCACCGAGATCAGCGCCGGCGCGAAGAAAGCGGCGGCCAAAGCGGTCAAAGCCAAGGCGGACGAGGCGCCGGGCGAGACGCCCAACGCGAGCAAGGAGAAGGCTGCAGATGGCTCATAAGAAGGGGCTCGGCTCGAGCCGCAACGGCCGTGACTCAAACGCCCAGCGGCTGGGCGTCAAGACGTTCGCCGGTCAGACTGTGACCGGCGGCGAGATCATCGTGCGCCAGCGCGGCACCCGCTTCAAGCCGGGCGCCGGCGTGGGCATCGGCAAAGACGACACGCTCTTCGCGCGCGCGGCCGGCACCGTGCAGTTCACCAGCGGCTGGCGCGGTCGCGTCGTGAGCGTGCTGGCGGACGCGACCGGGCCGTCGCCGACCGACCAGGGCTGAGCGCACGCACGTCTGACCGTGTCCGTCCGTGGCGGCCGCTGCTGTCACGATGGACCGTATGCTCCACGATCGCGCGAGAATCTATGTCCAGGCCGGCGCCGGCGGTGACGGCTGCATGAGCTTCCGCCGCGAAGCGCACGTGCCGCGCGGCGGTCCCGACGGCGGCGACGGCGGTCGCGGTGGCGACGTGCTCGTCATTTGCGACGACTCGCTGCGTGACCTGCAGAGCTTCAAGCGCCGCAGCCACTACCGCGCCGGACGCGGAGGACACGGCTCGGGCTCGCAGCGACACGGCGCCGAAGGGGAGACGCTCACGATCAGGGTGCCCCCCGGCACGCAGATCGCCGGTACCAACGGCGCCGACCCACAGGATTGGTCGGATTCGGGCTCAGAGGCGGCAGATCTGATCGGGCGCCGCTGGGAGCTGCTGGCCGACGGCCAGACGGCGACGATCGCGAGCGGCGGCGGCGGCGGCAAGGGCAACAAGCGCTTCGCCACGCCAACCCGTCAGGCCCCGCGCTTCGCCGAGCGCGGGCTCGTGGGCGAGGAAGGCTGGCTCGAGCTGACGCTCAAGCTGCTCGCCGACGTGGGGCTCGTCGGGCTGCCAAACGCGGGCAAGTCCTCGCTGCTGGCGCGGCTCACGCGCGCCGCGCCGAAGGTCGCCAGCTACCCGTTCACCACGCTCTCACCGGTGCTCGGCGTGCTCGAAGGCGACGAGCGCCAGCTGATCGTCGCGGACATCCCCGGCCTGATCGAGGGCGCCAGCGACGGCGCCGGCCTCGGGCACGACTTCCTCGCGCACGTCGAGCGCACACGCCTGCTCGTGCACGTGCTCGACCTCGCGCCCGAGCTGTCGATGGGCGAGCAAGCGGATGCCACGCTCAACCACGCGACGATCGAGCGCGAGCTGGCCGCGCACGACGAGCGCCTCGCGCGACTGCCGCGCGTGCTCGCGCTGTCGAAGGCCGACCTGCTGAGCGCCGAGCAGGTGCAGGTCGCGGTGCAGCAGTGGCAGCGCCGGCTCGGCCCCGACGTGCCCGTGCTCGCCACCTCGAGCGCGACCGGCGCCGGCGTGCGCGAGCTTGGGGAGCTGCTGCTGCGCAGCGTGCCCGACGCGGCCGCCGCGCCCGTCGCGGGGGTGGACGCGCGCGCCCTCGCCGGCGAGCACGAGCTCGCCGAGCACATGGTGTTCCGTCCGAGGGGCGGCGCGGGCTTTCACGTCGAGCGGCTGGCGGAGGGCGCGTTCGCCGTCCGAGGCAGGGGCATCGAGCGCCTGCTCCAGCGCTTCGACGTCGACAACGAGGACGCGATGGCCTACCTCGAGGGGCGGCTGCGCAGGATCGGCGTGCTCGGCGCGCTCGAGGCCGAGGGCTTCCAGCCGGGGGACGAGATCGAGATCGCGGGCGTCACGTTCGAGCTCGACCCGTATGAAGCCCCGTAGGCGCAGACGCGTGGACCCCGGCACGGCGCACTGACCGTCTACGCTCCGTGGCGCCGATGAGACGCGTGGTCATCAAGCTCGGGTCGAGCGTGGTCGCGGACAGCGAGGGCACGCCGCGCATGGACGTGCTCGCGGGCGTGTGCGACCAGCTCGCCGCTCTACACCGCGATGGCGACGAGGTGATCGTCGTCACGAGCGGCGCGATCGCGCGCGGCATGCAGGTGATGGGGCTGCCCCAGCGCCCGACCACGGTCGGCGCGCTGCAGGCCGCCAGCGCGGTGGGCCAGGGCAAGCTGTACCGGATCTACGACGAGCTGCTGCGCGAGCGCGAGGTGACGAGCGCGCAGGTGCTGCTGACGTTCTTCGACATGAGCGCGCGCACGCACTACCTCAACGCGCGCCAGACGCTGAGCACGCTGCTGGAGTGGCGGGTGCTGCCGGTGATCAACGAGAACGACACCACCGCCACCGACGAGATCTCCTTCGGCGACAACGACTTCCTCGCCGCGCAGGTCGCCGTGCTCATCGCCGCCGACGAGCTGATCCTGCTCACCGACATCGACGGCCTCTACACCGCCGACCCGCGCCTGCATCCGGACGCGCGCATCGTCGCCGAGGTGAGCGACTTCGCCGCGCTGGACGATCTCGAGATCGGCCACACCACCTCGCCGCTCGGCTCAGGCGGGATGCGCTCGAAGGTCGTCGCCGCCGAGATGGCCACCGCCGCGGGGATCCCCACCGTGATTTGCAACGGCGTACGCGCGGACGCGCTCGCGGCGGTGCTCGCTGGCGGGCGCGAGGGCACGCGCTTCGCTGCGCGCGAGGCTCGCTACTCGAGCTTCAAGCTGTGGCTGAAGTACGCCAAGCCCTCGCGTGGCACGCTCGTGATCGACGCCGGCGCCGTGCGCGCCGTGCGCGAGGGCAGCGCCAGCCTGCTGCCCGTCGGCGTGGTCGACGTGCTCGGCGAGTTCGACGCCGGCGATGCCGTCGACATCGCCGCGCAGCCCGAGTCCGACGGCGCGCACGGCGGCGGCGGCGGCGCGCGTGGGCGCACGCTCGCGAAGGGGATCTGCAGCTACTCCGCCGCCGAGCTGCGGCGCGTCATCGGCCTGAAGTCCGACGCCGTGCGCGAGATCCTGCCGCGCGCGAGCGACGAGGCCGTGCACCGCGACTACCTGGTCATGGACTGAACGCCCGCGGGCGCGTGTGGTGTGTGTGCTCTTGAAAAGTCTGTATAGCGATGGTCATACAGACTTTTTTTTATATTGAGCGATGACTGGGCGTGGGCTCCCTCGCCCGGTGACCTGAGCTTGGTGCGCCTGTCCGTAGAGAGCCCCCCTGTTGCCCTGTCGTACCCTTGTACGCAATGGCGATCGCCGTCTCATCGGTAGCTGACACGTGCCGCGCGGCCAAGCGCGCCGCGCGCGCGCTCGCGCAGACCGACACCGCCGTCAAGGACGCCGCGCTTGAGGCGATCGCCGCCGCGCTGGAGAGCAGGATCGAGGAGCTGCTCGCGGCCAACGAGCGCGACATGCAGCTCGCGCGCGAAGCGGGCATCGGCGACGCGCTGCTCGACCGGCTGCGCCTGGACGAGGCGCGCGTCGCCGCGATCGCACGCGCCGTGCGCCAGATCGCCGCGCTGGCGGACCCCGTCGGCGAGGTGATCGACGGGCGGCGCCTGCCCAACGGCCTGGACGTGCGCAAGGTGCGCGTGCCGCTCGGCGTCGTCGCGGTCGTCTACGAGGCGCGCCCCAACGTCACCATCGATGCCGCCGCGCTGTGCCTGAAGGCCGGCAACGCGATCGTGCTGCGCGGCTCATCCTCGGCGACGCACTCCAACGCCACGCTCGCGCAGATCGCCGCCGAGGCGGCGGTCGCGGCGGGGCTTCCCGACGGCTGCGTGAGCCTCGTCAGCGGGGGCGGGCGTGAGGAGCTGACCGAGCTCGCCACTCAGAAGGACACCGTCGATCTGATCATCCCCCGCGGCGGCGAGGGCCTCAAGGACGCGCTGCAGTCCGTCGCCACCGTGCCCGTCATCTACGCCGCCTCCGGCAACTGCCACGTGTACGTCGACGCCAGCGCCGACCTCGATCAGGCGCAGGCGATCGTGCTCAACGCCAAGACCCAGCGTCCCGGCGTGTGCAACGCCGCCGAGACGCTGCTCGTGCACGAGCGCGTCGCCGCTGAGTTCCTGCCGCGCATCCTGAGCGCGTTCGCCGCAGCCGGAGTTCTGGTTCGCGCGGACGAACGAGCCCACAACGCCATCGCCGACCCTCGCGCGATCCCAGATCTAAAAATCGAAGACGCCACCGAGGAGGACTGGGCGAGCGAGTACCTCGCGCCGATCATCGCAGTGCGCGTCGTCGACTCGCTCGAGCAGGCCATCGAGCACATCGGCCGCTACGGCAGCGGACACTCCGAGGCGATCGTCACACGCGACACCGCCGCCGCGCGTGCGTTCCAGCTAGGCGTCGATGCCGCGTGCGTGTACGTCAACGCCTCCACGCGCTTCACCGACGGGGGAGAGTTCGGCATGGGTGCGGAGATCGGCAACTCGACGCAGAAGCTGCACGCCCGCGGGCCGATCGGCCTGCGCGAGCTGTGCACGTTCAAGTACCTCGTCGAAGGCGACGGACACGTCCGCACGTGAACGCTCGCCGACCCGCCCCGCGAGCGCTCGGCATCCTCGGCGGGACGTTCAATCCACCTCACCTCGGGCATCTCGCCGTCGCCCGCCACGCGCTCGACGAGCTCGCGCTCGAACGCGTGCTGCTGGTTCCCACCCACACCGCCCCACACAAGTCCGGCGAGGGCGGCTCGGACGGGCGCGATCCGGGTCCACAGCATCGGCTGCGCATGTGCCAGCTCGCGGTCGAGGGCGTCGCGGGACTCGCCGTTTGCGACGTCGAGGTCGAGCGCGGCGGGCTGTCCTATACCGTGGATACCTTGCGTTCCATACATTCCAGCCACCCCGACGCCGCGCTCACGCTCATCGTGGGAGCCGATACAGCCGGCACCCTCGGCTCTTGGCGCGAACCCGCGCAGCTGTTCGAGCTGGCCTCGCTCGCGGTCGCCGCGCGCGCCGGCGCCGTGCGCCAGCCAGTGCTGGCTGAGGCGAGGGTGCGCTTCCTGGAGATGCCCACGATCGCGGTCTCCTCGTCGCTCGCGCGCCAGCGTGTCGCGCGCGGGGAACCCATCGAGGAGCTCGTCGGGCCCGCGGTCGCCCGCTACATCGACGAGCACCACCTGTACCGCGCCGGCGCCGAGACGGTCGCATGATGGGCGGCGAGCAGCTCGTCAGCGAGATCGCGCGCTATGCCGCCGACAAGAAGGCCATCGACGTGGTCGAGCTCGACCTGCGCGGCGTGCTCGGCTACACCGACTACTTCCTCGTGTGCTCCGGCAACACCGCCCGCCAGGCGAAAGCGATCCACGACGGCATCCACGAGGGGCTGAAGCGCGAGCACGACACGATGCCGCGCAGGGTCGAGGGCTCTGCGCAGGCGGGCTGGATCCTGATGGACTACCTCGACGTCGTCGTGCACATCTTCACGCCCGAGACGCGCGAGTTCTACCGGTTGGAGCAGCTGTGGGGCGAGGCCCCCGCGCGTGCCGCCGCAGGGGGCGCACGTGTCGCGGGCGAGGGAGTCTCCTAGTCGGAGACGCCCCGCGCGCGGCCGGCGGTCCTTTTATGCGGCTGGACGAAATTGGGTTGACTGGCCGTACGGCCAGGCGTTAGGGTCGGCTCGATAGCGCCGCTGAGGGCGGCGCGGGGAGAGAGGGGATCATCGATGCATCGCTCGATCACGGATCGAAGCAACAGTCACGTGCTGCTCGTCGTCGCTGTGCTGATGGCGGCTGCGCTCGCCTACAGCCTCAGCTCGCTCGCGGGCGTCGCACGCGCGGAAGGGCCCGGGAGCGGTACGCCGTACACGGTCAGCGTCGGCGACTCATACATATCCGGTGAGGCAGGCCGATGGGCTGGCAATACCAACGAAAGCTCATCCAAGATCGACGCGCTCGGGTTGACCGCCTACGACGACAACTCCGCCGGCAACGGTGAACTGATCGAAGGCTGCCACCGATCCAAGTCGGCCGAGGTCAACATCGGCGCGGGCGTCGACGGTGAGAACCTCGCGTGCTCCGGAGCCAAGACATCCAGCTTCACCACCGAAGGGCTGTTCAAGCCCGGGCTCGACTTCTACAACTCAGGCGGTCACGAAGGGCAGGCGCTGATGCTCCAGCACTTCGCCGCCGCGCACAACGTCAAGCTCGTCGCGATCTCGATCGGCGGCAACAACTTCGGCTTCGCCGGCGTCGTGCAGACGTGCGTCGAAGACTTCCTGGAGTTGACCATCTTCTACGACTTCTACTGCAGCGAAGAAAGCTCCGTGACGAAAAACTTCAGCTCGAGCAACGTCTCGAAGGTGAAGGGTGAAATCGAGACCGCCATCAAGAACGTCGCCACGGCGATGACCAATGCCGGCTACTCGAGCTCGCAGTACACGATCCTCGTGCAGGACTATCCCTCGCCGATTCCCAACGGCTCGGAATTCCGCTACACCCAGAGCGGCTACAGCAGGCAGACCACCGGCGGGTGCGGCTTCTGGAACAAGGACGCCAACTACGCCAACGCGACGATGCTGCCGACGATCGACGGCGCCGTGTTCGGCGCGGCCGAAGCGGCGGGGCTGTCGAACGTCAAGTACATGCAGCTCTCCTCCGCGTTCAACGGGCGCAGGCTGTGCGAAAAAGGCGTCGGCCTGCTCGAGGAAGAGGGCCTGTCCAACTGGAAAGCCGCCGAAGCGGTCAACAAGAGCGAGTGGATCAACCAGATCCGCACGATCACCGCGCTGTTCCCGCCGTACGAGCTCCAGGAAGACCTGCACCCGAACTACTGGGCGCAGATGGCGCTGCGCAACTGTCTGACCCAGGCATACAACAGCGGCACGCCCAAGGGCGGCACGTGCAGCATCTCGGCGACCGGGCTCAACTCGGCCGGCGAGCCGAACATGTCGCTGCACTGAGCGGCGCTGTAGACGGAAGGGGCGCCGGCCGTCCGGTCGGCGCCCCCGCTCCCGCGCACGAGCATGCTCGCCTGGCGGGCGCTGCGAAGATGGCGGCGTGAGCACACGCCAGCCCAACCACTCCCCACGTGTCAGCGCGGTGATGCGAGAAGGCGAGCGTGTGACTCCGCTGGAGCTGTTCTTCGACCTCGTGTTCGTGCTCGCGCTCACGCAGTGCACCACCCTGATCGCCCACGATCCCACGTGGGAAGGGATGCTCAAGGGCCTGCTCGCGCTGGGCGTGCTGTGGTGGTCGTGGACCGGCTACGCGTGGCTGACGAGCGTCGTCGATCCCGAGGAGGGCATCGTTCGCCTGGTGATGTTCGCCGCGATGGCCGCGTTCCTCGTCGCTGCGCTGTGCGTCCCCGGCGCATTCGGCTCGGAGGCGCTGCTGTTCGCGTGTGCCTACGCGGCCGTGCGCGCCGCCCACATAGCGCTGTTCATGATCGCCAGCCGCCAGGACGCAGGCCTGCGCCACTCGGTGCTCGGGCTCGCCGGCTCCACCGCGATCGGCGTCGGCCTGCTGATCATCGCGGCGTTCACCGGCGGGGGGCTGCAGCTGGGGCTGTGGGGCCTCGCGCTGGTGCTCGACTTCGGCGGCCCGTTCCTGTTCGGGGCCGACGGCTGGAAGCTCGTGCCCGGGCACTTCGCCGAGCGCCACGGCGCGATCGTGATCATCGCCCTCGGCGAGTCGGTCGTGGCGGTCGGCATCGGCGCGAGGCCCACCATCGCCGCGGGCGTCGTGGTCGCGGCGGTGCTCAGCGTGGTGATCGCCGCCGCGCTGTGGTGGGCGTACTTCGACGTCGTCGCGATCGTCGCCGCCAGGCGCCTCGCGCGCGCCGCCGAGGGGCGCGAGCGCAACGAGATCGCCCGCGACTCCTACTCCTATCTTCACTTCCCCATGGTCGCCGGCATCGCGCTCATCGCCGTGGGAATCAAGCGCGCGCTGCTGGGGGTCGACGAGCCGCTCAGGCTGGTCCCCGCGGTCGCCCTGCTCGGCGGCGCCGCGATGTACCTCCTCGCCCACGTGGCGTTCAGGCTGCGGAACATGGGCACGCTCAGCGGACGCCGCCTGGTGTGCGGGGTCGCCCTGCTCGCGCTAGTACCCGCGGGCGCCACGCTGCCGGCGCTCGCGACGATCGCGATCCTCGCCGCGGCGCTGGTCGCGCTCGTCGCCTACGAGGCGCTGCGCTATGCCGACGTGCGCGAGCGGGTGCGCCATCAACCAGCGGGCGGCGGCGTGCCCACGTAGCACTCCGCCAGGTGCGCCGCCGGGGCTGGCTCTCGACGTACGAGCACGAGCACGACAGCCTGGGTCGCCAGCGCCAGCGCGCTCGCGAGCGCGAACGCCGCGCCCGTGTCCAGGCGGTGGAGCGCCAGTGCGAGCGTGAAGCAGAAAAGCGCGAACGCGCCGAAGCCGCCGAGCAGCCCTCGCAGCAGTCGCAGCAGCTCATCCGTTCCGCGCTGGGCGTGGGTGAACGTCGCGAGCACCGTCGCGATGATCGGAAACGGCGCCAGCAGCCCGCTGAGCTGCGGCCCCAGCCAGCCGGCGATCGCGGTCAGGCTCAACACCAGCGCCAGCGCGCATGCCGCCCGCACCGGCAGATCCCACGCGGGTGGCGCCGCGTGAGCCCGGGGATTCGCGCCGGGGCGGGGAAGCACCGCGAGCCCGATCCCGAGCGCGAGCGCCGCCAGGCCGAGCTCCGCGCCCAGAGGCAGCGAAAGCGCGCTGAAGGCGAGCGTCGCGATCGCGAACGCGGCCCAGCCGCACAGCATGCTCATCGCCCAGGACACACGGCCGGCGAGGCGTCCGTAGACGATCACGAACGCGATCAGCGAGACCAGTCCCAGCAGCGTCCCCGCGGCGGCGCCCGCGGCGAACTCGCGACCGTGGGCGAGCGCGTAAGCGAGCAGGATCGGGCCCGCCACCACCGGCAGGCCCGCGATCAGGCCGCCGACCCGCGGCCCGAAGCGGCGGGCTACGAGCGACGCGCCCACGACGAAGCTGGGGGCGAGCAGGACCTTGACCGCGAGCAGGATCACCCGCGGATGATTGCGCAGGCGGGTGCCGCGCCGCGCTCAGCCGAGCTCGCTGAACAGCGCCAGCTCGCCGGAGAGCTGTTCGTACAGGCGCCGGCGCAGCCGCGTGTGGATCTGGGAGATGCGGCTCTCGGAGACCCCGAGCCGCTCGCCGACTTCGCGCAGGGTGCGCTCCTCGACGTACAGCATCACAGCCACTTCGCGCTCCTGCTTGGACAGCTGCGCAAAGGCTTTGCGGAAGCGCGCCTTGGCTTCGCCACGCTCGGCCTGTGCGACCGGGTCGTAGTCGCTGTCGGAGCTCACCAGCGTGTCGATCTGTTCGATCGTGACGCTCTCGTCGGAGCGTACCGCGCGGTTCAGAGAGCCGACCTCCGCCACAGCCGCCTGGTCGAGCCGGTTGGTCAGCTCGCGGGGCGTCATGCCCACCGCCGCCGCTAGCTCCTCGCGGCTGGGCTGACGCTCGTGCGTGACGAGGAAGCTCTCACGCGCGGTGTTGATCGCCCGCTCGTCGCGTCGCAGCGAGCGCGGCGCCCAGTCGTGGCGGCGCAGCTCGTCGAGCACAGCGCCGTGGATGCGCGTCCACGCGTACTGCTCGAGCGTCGCGCCCTTGTCGGGGTCGTAGCGCTCGATCGAGTGGATCAGCGCCTCGACGCCGCACGACAGGAAATCCTCGACGTCGCAGTGGGTCGGCACCTCGCGCACCTTGCGGTAGACGATGTAGCGAACCATCGGCATGAACGTGAAGACCAGCCGATCGCGCAGCTGCGGATCTCCGCAACGGCGATACTCCGTCCACGTCGCCAGCACCTCAGGTGCTGGGGGCCTGACTGTCTGCTTCGCGACTATTTCCATGGTCGTGCTCCGGGTTTCGAGGGAACTGAGGGGGGTGCGACGGGGTTCTGCTGTGGGTGTTCGCCCGCCCGCTACAGCGCTTCGCTCGCGTCCGAGCGTGGCCCGTGAAACTGGGCCTCGCGAGGCTGTGCGGTACGGCCATGGACCCCCTATCGGCGGGAGGTGCAGGGGTACTTGAGATCTGCACGACGACGCCAGACGCAAGCGCCGTTCACTGGTTCCACCAGGTGTCCTCGTCGGTTGCGTCCTGCTCGATCTGCTCGAGTGCGATGTCGGTTTGGCGGTCATCGACCATCGCCTGCAGTGCCTGGCTGATCGTGGGCGCCCATACGCGGCGGGCGACGGCGACGTGGCCGGGCTCGTCGTACTGGGTCCACTCGAGCTCGACGAGCGGCACGCGCGAGGGGGGCGCATCGGCGGGGACGGGGGCGCCCCAGCCGTACAGAGTGATCTGGGCCCGCCAGCCGTAGGGGCACAGCTCGCCCATCACGGCGAGTGCCTGCCATTGGTCGGCGACGGGCTTGGGGCGCCGCTGGCGGCGGCGCAGGTACACCCCGATCGCCACGCACGCGAGCGTCATCGCCACGATCAACGGCACGATGACGAACGTTTCATACAGCGGCGCGTACGTGCTGCCGCCGCGGTAGCTCGCGATCACCTGAACGACGTTCGCCGCGCTCATGGCATCCCAGGCAATCCGCTCGAACCGGCTCGAGTAAGCAGATGCCATCCGCCCGCTCTCATCGCACTCTCACAGTACCCGCCTTCATGCGCGCGACGCGTCGGTCGGCGCTATCGCTCGAGTGCTTGCGAAGTAGAGACACGCGCTGTAGCTTCTGTGCATGCGCGGAGCGCTGCTGCTCAGTTCGCTGGCGCTGCTCTGGGCTCTCGCCCCCGGGCGTGCGTTGTCCGGCTCACCGACACGCGCGCGACCGGTGGCGTGGCTGTCGCTGCGCGACGGACGACTGCTGCTGCGCCTCGACGCGCACGGCGCGCGCTATCCGCTGCGGATCGATCCGCTGATCCAGCAGGGTGAGAAGCTCACCGGCGGCGGGAAGGCCGGCGAAGGACTGTTCGGCGCGAGCGTCGCGCTGTCCGCCGACGGCGACACCGCGCTCGTCGGCGCTCCCTCCGACGACGACGGCGTGGGCGCCGCGTGGGTGTTCACGCGCTCGGGCTCGACGTGGAGCCAGCAGGGCGAAAAGCTCACCGGCGCGGGGGAGAGGGGACGCGCGGCGTTCGGCACGGGCGTGGCGCTGTCGGGCGATGGCGACACAGCCGTGATCGGCGCCCCGTTCGACGCCGGCGGCGTGGGCGCGGCGTGGGTGTTCACCCGCTCGGGTTCCATCTGGACGCAGCTCGGCGGAAAGCTCACCGGCGGCGGGGAGAGCGGCGCCGGCGCGTTTGGCCGGAGCGTCGCGCTGTCCAGCGACGCCAGCACGGCGGCGATCGGCGGTCCGTACGACGCGGGCCATGTCGGCGCAGCGTGGGTGTTCGCGCGCTCGGGATCGACGTGGACGCAGCAGGGTGAGAAGCTCATCGGCGGCGGGGAGGCCGGCGACGGCCTGCTTGGCGCGAGCGTCGCGCTGTCCGCGGGCGGCGAAACGGCGTTGGTTGGCGGCGAAGCGGATGCCGGTGGCGTGGGCGCCGCGTGGGTGTTCACGCGCGCGGGCGCGTCGTGGAGCCAGCAGGGCGAGAAGCTCACCGGCGCGGGCGAGACGGGCGACGGCCGGCTCGGCTACAGCGTCGCGCTGTCCGCCGATGGTGAAACCGCTTTGGTCGGCGGCGAAGCGGACGCTGGTGGCGTGGGCGCCGCGTGGGTGTTCACGCGCGCGGGCGCGACCTGGAGCCAGCAGGGCGAAAAGCTCACCGGGCACACAGGAGCCGACAAAGCGTTCTTCGGCTGCAGCGTGGCGCTGTCGGCGGACGGCGACAGCGCGCTGGTCGGCGGCCACGACTACAACGACGTCGGAGCGGTGTGGGCGTTCGCGCGCTCGGGCTCGACGTGGAGGCAGACGCAGCAGCTCGCAGGAGGTGGCGAGGCCGGCTTCGGCGCGTTCGGCTCGAGCGTGGCGCTGTCCTCCGACGGGAGCACCGCGCTGATCGGCGGGCAGGGCGATGAAGACTTCGTGGGCGCCGCGTGGGTGTTCGTGAGTAGGCCCGCGCCGATCGTCAGCGGCGTGCGTCGTCGCCGCGGGCCTCAGGGCGGCGGCGTGCCGGTGACGATCACCGGCGCCAACTTCGTGGCCGTCACAGGCGTCAGCTTCGGCCCCGACAGCGCCGCCAGCTTCAGCGTTGACTCCGCCACGTCCATCACCGCGATCTCTCCACCGGAGCCGGCCGGCAGGGTCAACGTGACGGTCACGACCACGAACGGCACCAGCGCCCTGTCGGGGAAGGATCGTTACCGCTTCACGCCGACCGCCTCGGCTCGGCGGACGCCGGCTCAGCGCAGTGACTGAGGCGCTTGACGACGTCCAGTCGTGGTCTAGCTGAGGAGGAAGCGACATTGGTGACTCGCGGATGAACGGAGCCGAAGATGAAGGCGGTCATATACAACGGACCACGCGACGTGGTGGTGAGCGAGGTGAAGGATCCGACGATCGAACGCGGTACGGACGCGATCGTCAGGATCTCTCGGACGAACATCTGCGGCTCTGACCTTCACATGTACGAGGGCCGCACCGACTTCGAGCGGGGCCGTGTCTTCGGGCACGAGAATCTCGGCGTGGTCCTCGCCATCGGAGATGCGGTGGACCGCATCAAGGTGGGTGACTGGGTCTGCCTTCCCTTCAACGTCGCATGCGGCCACTGCGTCAACTGCGAGCGAGGTCTTACGAACTACTGTCTCACCGCCCAGCCGATGGAGAATATGGCGGGGGCTGCCTACGGCTTCGCCGACATGGGTCCGTATGAAGGCGGTCAGGCCGAGTTCCTACGCGTCCCCTGGGCGGACTTCAACTGCCTTCGCCTTCCCGAGGACGCCGAGGAGAAGCAGGACGACTACGTCATGATCTCCGACATCTTCCCCACCGGCTGGCACGCCACCGAGCTGGCCGGCGTGCGGGCGGGTGAGACGGCGGTGATCTACGGCAGCGGTCCCGTTGGCCTGATGGCGGCGTACTCCGCGATGATCAAGGGCGCCTGCAAGGTCATGCTGGTCGATCGGCACCCCGATCGTCTGCGGCTGGCGGAGTCGATCGGCGCGCTGCCGATCGACGACTCCAAGGAATCTCCCGTCGAGCGCGTGCTGGAGGAGACCAACGGCCTCGGCGCGCACCGCGGCTGCGAGTGCGTCGGCTACCAGGCGCACGACCCCCAGGGCCACGAGCATCCGAACGCCACGCTCAACAACCTCGTGAAGTCCGTGCGCTCCACAGGGGGTATCGGCGTGGTCGGAGTGTTCGTCCCAGAAGACCCCGGAGCGTCCGATCCTCTGGCCAAGGAAGGCGAGGTGATCTTCGACTACGGCCTGTTCTGGTTCAAGGGGCAGAGCATGGGCAGCGGCCAGTGTCCCGTGAAGCGCTACAACCGCCAGCTGCGAAACCTCGTGCATTCCGGAAGGGCGGAACCGTCCTTCATCGTCTCGCACCGCCTTTCGCTGGACGACGCGCCCGATGCGTACGCGCACTTCGACGCGCGTGACGAAGGCTGGACGAAGGTGATCCTGGAGCCGGCTGCGGCCTGACCTGATGTTCGACGTGCAGGTGGTCGGGCACGACGCTGGCGAGCTGTCCGAGGATGTGCTTGCGTCAGTCTCCAGCTACTACCGGCGCGTGACGACGGCCGCTCGCCCAATGAATCGGCTGATCGCTGCGGTGATGCTGGCCACGCTTGCATTCATCGTCGCTGAGATCCTCGACGGCGAAACGTCGAGGTTGGTCGCGTGGGTATCGCTTGCTCTTGCCACCGGCGCGATCCTAACCGCTGCCCTACGCACGGTTCCGAGCGCAATCCGTCTCGGCGCCAGGCGCGACAGTGTCGACCGGCAGAGCGCGCTGGCGCGGTCGATCCTCCATCAGCATCTGGCCTGCATAGCGGCGATTTCAACCGTGCTCATCCTTCAGCTCGCATCGACCTGATCCTTATCGGCTGTCGCGAGCGACGTTGCTGTCATCAGCGCCTGGATCGTGGCGGTGACCCGGTCGGCCACTATGGACGGATCGGAGGCGTCGAGCTTGCCTTCGAGGTGCAGGGATGCGAGGCCGTGGACGAGCGCCCAGGTTGCGGTTGCCATTGCCTCGGCGTCGGCTTGGGGGAAGACGCGCCCGACGATCTCGCGGAGGTACAGCGTCACCGCGGCGGTGGCGGCGATGCGCTCGTCGTTGTCTCGGTCGCATGGTTCTCCGAACATGATCCGGAAGAGGGCGGGTCGCTCCAGCGCGAACTGCACGTAGGCGACCGCCACGCTGGTCAGCTGCTCGGTGGTTGACGGGGAGGGGTGTGCCGCGGCCAGCCGTTCGGCGAGATCGCGGTAGCCGAGTGCCGCGATCGCTGAGACGAGCGCTTCGCGGTCGGCGTAATGGCGGTATGGGGCGGCTGGCGAGACCCCGGCGCGACGCGCGACCGCGCGCAGCGACAGCGCGGTCTCGCCGCTTTCTTCGAGCAGTTCCATCGCCGCGCTGACACACGCCGCGCGCAGATCGCCGTGGTGGTAGGCCGCCTTGGACGCGGGCATCGACCATTGATGTTGACAGCGTTTACTCGCTTGGTCTAATGTGAGCACCGTAAACATTTTAGGAGGGCGTGTCGATGTCGAGTGAGCTGTTCTCTGCGTTGGTGCTGCGGTCGGGAGGCACGCTGCGCAACCGGGTCGCGAAGGCGGCGATGGAGGAGGGAATGGCCGGCGATGCGCAGCTCCCCGATGAACGGCTCATATCGCTCTACCGCCGCTGGGGTGCCGGCGGCGCGGGGCTACTGATCACCGGGAACGTGATGGTTCACGCCGAGGCGTTGACAGGACCGGGCGGGATCGTGCTCGACGATCGCGCCCCGCTCGACCCGTTCGCCCGCTGGGCGCAGGCCGGGAAGGCCGGCGGCGCGGCGATGTGGATGCAGCTCAGTCATCCCGGCCGGCAGGTGCAGGCGAAGATGCCGGGGGTGGTGTGGGCGCCTTCGTCGGTCGCGATCGAGCTTGGAAAGCACAGCAAGCGCTTCGGTCGGCCGGTGGCGATGACCAAGGAGCAGATCGGCGCGACCGTGGAGCGTTTCGCGACGGCTGCCGGTCTCGCCGAGCGTGCTGGGTTCGATGGTGTCGAGGTCCATGCCGCCCACGGCTACCTGCTCTCGCAGTTCCTCTCGCCGCTGGTGAACCGGCGCAGCGATGAGTGGGGCGGGAGCTTGGAGAACCGCGCACGGCTGCTGCTCGATGTCGTGCGCGCGATACGCGAGGCAGTGTCCTCGTCGTTCGCGGTAGCGGTCAAGCTGAACTCCGCGGACTTCCAACGCGGCGGGTTCGACACCGAGGACGCGGCGCGGGCGATCGAGATGCTCGAGCCGCTCGGGGTCGATCTGGTCGAGCTTTCCGGCGGCAGCTATGAGAGCCCTGCGATGTCCGGCCGACCGGCGGACGGTCCCACCGCGGCACGCGAGGCGTACTTCCTCGAGCTCGCCGCCCAGCTCGCTAAGACAAGCCCGCTGCCGCTGATGCTGACCGGCGGCATCACTCGCCGCGAGACCGCCGAGGAGGTGCTCGCGAGCGGCGTCGCGTTGGTCGGCATGGCGAGCGCGATGGCGATCACCCCCGACCTCTGCAGCCGCTGGCAGGAAGGCCGTGACGCTACCGAGCGGCTCGCGCCCGTCACATGGTCTGACAAGACGCTCGCCTCCGCCGCCGGCATGGCGCTCGCCCGCCACCAGATGCGCCGCATCACGCGCGGTCGGAACCCCACGGGCAAGACACACCCGCTCTACGCGCTCGTGTGCGACCAGCGCACGCAACGGCGCGCGCTCGGTCGCTACCGGGAGTGGCTGCAGGCCAGGGCATGACAGCCTCCTGCGTCGCGGATCGCGACCGAGACCGCTCGTAGTCGGCCCTTGCGACACGGCGTCGCGTGCTAAAACGGCGATGACCCGGACATGACAAGAGGGTTGCTCCCCGATACTCTGGATGGTGGTTGCTGATGCGCCAGGGCCCGCTCGCCGGCAGGTATCCCGCGGTCGCGGCGATGGTGATGTTCGCGCTGATTCCCTACCTGGCTCTGTCCGCCGCGCTTCAGCCGCTGACGCCGATCATCGCCAAGCAGCTGCACACGAGCCTGCAGACGATGAGCCTCGGCTCTGGCCTCGCCAATGCCGCCTATGCGGCCGGCACGGTGCTGGCGGTCCAGCTCGCCCAGCACCTGCCGCAGCGAAGGATGCTGATCGTCTACGCGACGCTGCTCGTGATCGGGTCGGTGCTAGCGGCGGCGGCACAGGATCCGGTGATGTACATCGTGGGGCACGTGCTACAGGGCCTTTGCACGAGCCTGCTGCTGATCTCTGCCGTGCCGCCGCTGGCGATCGGCTACCCGGCAAGCAAGCTGCACACAACGGCGATGATCATGAACCTGTGCATCTTTGGGGCGGTTGCGCTCGGCCCGGCGATCGGCGGCCTGCAGGCGCAGTCCGACGCTTGGCGGCCGGTGTTCTGGATCATTGCCGCGATCGCGGCCACCGCGCTGGCCTTGGCCGTACTGACATTCGACGATGCGCCGGCTGCCGACCCTGACTCGCCGCGCGATCCGCTGGCGATCGCGCTGGCAGTCGTCGGCTGCACGGCGGCGTTCTTCGGCGCCTCAGAGCTGCTGACCCACCCCTTCCTCGACGTCCTGACGATTGTGCCGCTGCTCGGCGGTCTCGCAACGATCGTCGTCCTGATCGTCTACCAGTTCCGCGCGAAGCGGCCGCTCCTGACGATCCGCACGATGCTGACCAGCACGATGCCCGTCGCGGGCATCGTGGTGGCGCTGTTCGCGGCGGCAGCCTCGGTGTCGGCGACCGCGCTGACCGCAGCCGCGCTGGCCGGACGCTACGGGCCACTGCATCTGGGCCTGCTCTACCTGCCAGAGGTCGCCGGCGCGGTGATCACCGCGTTCCTGCTTGGCGTGCTCATCACCAAGCGTGCGATCCACTACCTCCCGTTGGCTGGCATGGTGTTCCTCGCGGCCGGCATCGCGGTCTTCCGCATCGACGTGCCGTCGAGCCAGGCGGCCACGCTCATCGGCTCGGGGCTGACCGGCATCGGTCTCGGCGCGACCGTCGCGCCCGCGCTCTTCGTGGCCGGCTTCTCGCTGCCCTCGGCCAGCCTCCAGCGCGTGTTCGCGATCGTCGAGCTCATGCGCGCGGTGGCGGCGTTCATGATCGCGCCCATCTTCGCCCACTTCGCCGCAACCGTCAGCGGTAACCTCGATGCCGGCACCGGCACCGCGTTGTGGATTGGCCTCGGACTCGCTCTCGGCGGCGCTGCGATCGGCGTCGCGATCTACGCGCTCGGCGGCGCGCGCCCGCAGACGCCCGACATCGAGCGTTTCGTGGCGGGCGAATGCCCCGCGTGGTACTCACCGCCGCTGCTCGCGAGAGTTCGTCCGGGCATGACCGCGGCACAGCCCGCGACCGGGAGCGCCAACTGACATGGCGTCGACCGACACGAGCGCCGCAACGGCCGCCACACCCACCGGCCCGGTCCTCTTCGCCTACGACGGCTGCGAGCTCGCGACGCTCGCGATCGAACAGGCCGGCCGCCAGCTTGCGCCCGGACGCGACGCGCTGGTCGTATGCGTTTGGCAGCCGGGTGATGTCGGATTTCTGCCCGTCGGCGGGGGGCGCTTCAACGCCGCCGAGGCGACCGAGGTACGGAAAGCCGCGGAGGAGACCGCCGCGTATGGAGCATCTCTGGCAGAGAAGGCGGGGTTCCGAGCGCAGAGCATCGCGATCCACGCAGCGCCGACCTGGAAGGGAATCGTGGAGGTCGCCAACGAGCACAAAGCGAGCCTCATCGTGCTCGGCCCCCACCGCCGTCGCGGGCTCGCGGGACATCTGCTCGGCAGCGTCACCGCCGCCGTGGCGGCGCACACAGAGTCCTCGCTGCTGATCGTGCATTCCTGACAGCTGCCGCCGCCGGCCGGAGCTTCGTGCGGGACGCCGAGCGCCGCTTCTTCTCCACCCGCCATGAGCAGTTGAACCAAGCCGGCGACGACCTACATCCAGCGCACACGACGACTACGCGCGGGAGCTGCTCGCTTGAGGCAAGCAACGGTATGAGCAAAACGAATGGCAATCCGATCCAGACAACCGATGCGGGCATTCCGGTCGAGAGTGACCAGTATTCGCTGACCGTCGGCGCGGGCGGCCCGGTCCTGCTCCAGGACAGTTATCTGATCGAGCAGATGGCCAACTTCAACCGGGAGCGGATTGCAGAGCGCCAGCCGCACGCCAAGGGCAGTGGCGCGTTTGGCCGGTTTGAGGTCACAAACGACGTCAGCGTCTTCACCAAGGCGGCGCTGTTCCAGCCGGGGAGCACCACCCGGCTGGTGTCCAGGTTCTCCACAGTGGCGGGGGAGCGAGGCAGCCCCGACATGTGGCGGGACCTGCGCGGCTTCTCGCTGAAGTTCTACACCAGCGAGGGTAACTACGACATGGTCGGCAACGACACGCCGGTCTTCTTCATCAAGGATCCGATGCACTTCCAGAACTTCATCCGGTCGCAGAAGCGGCTGGCCAAGAACAACCTGCGCAGCAACGATATGCAGTGGGACTTCTGGACGCTGCTGCCGCAGACGGCGCACCAGGTGATCTGGCTGATGGGCGACCGCGGCTTCCCGAAGAGCTGGCGGCACATGAACGGCTACTCCAGCAGCACCTACATGTGGATCAACGCGCACGGCGAGCGGGTCTGGGTGAAATACCACTTCATCAGCGATCAGGGCGTCGAGTTCTGGACCCAGGCCCAAGGCGACCGGCTGGCCGGTACCGACCCCGACTATCACACCAAGGACCTGTATGAGGCGATCGAGCGCGGCGAGCACCCGAGCTGGACGCTCAAGGTACAGATCATGCCGTTCGATGACGCCAAGACCTACCGGTTCAACCCGTTCGACATGACCAAGGTGTGGCCGCACGCCGACTATCCGCTGATCGAGGTCGGCAAGATGACCCTCGACCGAAACCCTGTCGACAACCACACCGAGATCGAGCAGGCCGCCTTCCAGCCCAACAACATGGTGCCGGGGATCGGCCCGAGCCCGGATCGCATGCTGCTGGCCCGTATGTTCTCCTACGCCGACGCGCACCGCGCCCGGCTAGGCGTGAACTACGAGCAGATCCCGGTCAACGCCCCCGTCGCGCCAGTCAACACCTACAGCAAGGACGGTGCGATGCGGATCGTCAACCGGACCGACCCGGTGTACTTTCCGAACTCCAAGGGCGGTCCGCAGGCGGACAGCGAGCACTTCGAGCCGGCGAGCTGGCACGCCGACGGCGAGATCATGCGCGCCGCCTATGTCGAGCACGCCGAGGACGACGACTGGAGCCAGCCTGGCGCGCTGGTCCGCGAGGTCATGGACGACGCGGCAAGGGAGCGGTTGGTGAGCAACATCGTGGGGGCGCTGCTCGCCGGCGTGACCGAGCCGGTGCTCCAGCGCACCTTCAGCTACTTGCGGAACGTAGACAACAACCTCGGCGACAAGGTCGAGGCCGGCGTCCGCGCGGGCGTCGGGCCGGCGCGCGTCGCGATCGCGCACTGACACACTTCCGGTCACATCTGGTCCGTCGGCGATAGATCCCCTCAGCCGACGCGTGCCCTGAGCGCCGCTCAGTCCCGGCTGCTTCTCCTCTCCACTTCCAATTTATACCGCACTGGGGGCTTGTTACAAGCCCCGGTCGTGCCGCATAATCGCCCGCCGCAGACCAGAACCTACGGAAATGGGAGAGCTGAATGAGCGAGCATGCGGTGGTGATCGCGGGAGGCGGTCCGACGGGGATGATGCTGGCGGCTGAGCTGGCATTGGCGAAGGTCGACGTCGCGGTCCTCGAGCGACGCCCCGATCACGTGCTCGTCGGCTCGCGGGCCGGCGGCTTTCACTCGCGCACGATCGAGGTGCTGGATCAGCGCGGGGTCGCTGATCGGTTTCTCGCTGAGGGCCAGGTGGCTCAGGCATCGATGATCGGCACGACCGTGTTGGATATGAGCGACTTCCCGACGCGCCATCCGTATTCGCTCGGGATCTGGCAGAACCAGATCGAGCGGATCATGGCCGCGTGGGTCGGCGAGCTGTCGGTTCGGATCAACTACGAATGTGAGGTGACGGGCTTCACGCAGGACGACACCGGGGTCGACGTCGAGCTGGCCGATGGCCAGGTGCTGCGGACGCGGTATCTCGTGGGGTGTGACGGAGGGCGCAGCGTGATCCGTAAAGCAGCCGGCATCGAGTTCCCCGGCTGGGATGCGACGAGGAGCAACCTGATCGCCGAGGTCGAGCTGACCGAGGAGCCGGAGTTGGGCATGCGGCGCGACGCCGTCGGCGTCCACTCCATCGGCAGGTTGGAGTACGAGATCCGCGACGGCGAGGTGGTCTACATGGATGGCGGGCCGGTGCGGGTCATGGTGACCGAGCAGCAGCTCGGGCCGAGCAGCGAGCCCACCCTGCGCGACCTGAGCGAGGCGCTGATCACCGTCTACGGCACCGACTTCGGGATCCACAGTCCCACGTGGATCTCCAGGTTCACCGACACGACACGTCAGGCAGCGGCCTACCGCGCGGGACGAGTCCTGCTCGCCGGCGACTCGGCACACGTGCATTACCCGGCCGGTGGACAGGGCCTCAGTCTCGGTGTGCAGGATGCGGTGAACCTGGGATGGAAGCTGGCTCAGGTGGTCAACGGGACCTCACCGGAGAGCCTCCTGGACACCTATCACGACGAGCGCCACCCGGTCGCTGCCCGAGCGCTCCGGCATACGATGGCTCAGACCGCGCTCCAGCGCCAGGACGAGCGCACGAAGGCGCTGGTCGACGTGGTGTCGGAGCTGGCGATGATGGACGAGCCGCGCAAGCGGCTCGTGGGAATCGTCTCCGGCCTGGACATTCACTACGACCTCGGCGAGGGACATCCATTGCTTGGGCGCCGGATGCCCGATCTGGACCTCGTGACCGGCGACGGCCCGCTGCGAGTCTTCGAGCTGCTGCACGACGCCAAGCCGGTGCTGCTCAACCTTGGTGAGCCCGGCGGCTTTGACATCACTCGATGGGCTGACCGGGTCCAGCTGATCGATGCTGAATATGTCGGCCCGTGGGAGCTTCCGGTACTCGGCGCGGTGACCGCTCCCACCGCCGTGTTGATCCGGCCCGACGGATACGTTGCCTGGGTCGGAGAGCGCACCCACCTCGGACTCGCTCAAGCGCTAACCACGTGGTTCGGAGCGCCTACCGTGGCGTAGCCCACCGCGTGCTCGGTGGCTGTCGATCCCCAGCACCCCTGCAACGGCACGCGCGGCCAGGAGCTCGTCGTCAGGCGTGTGCCCGGCGAGTGCGATCACGGCTCCCTCGAGCGCGCCCAGCAGCGCCAGTGCCACCGCCCGGGCCGGTGGTCCCGGTGGAATCGAACCTGCTTTGCGGCCGGCGTTGATGAGCTTGGCGCAGCGCTTGACGCCGGCCTCCGAGATCCGCTCGGTCTCGCGCCCCACCGGATGATCCCGACCGGCGAACTCCAAGCGCAGCGCCATCACGACGCGGGCGATGTCACGCCGGCAGAAGATCGCGTGGCCGCGCGCCAGCGCCAGCAGCTCGGCGACCGGGTCTGTCTGCCGCGCGGCCGGCTCGCCAACCTCGCGCATCCAGCTCTCGTTGACCCACTCGATCACCGCCAGCGCCAGGTCCTCCTTGTCCTTGAACTGGTGATACAGCGCGCCGCGCGTATAGCCGGCTTCGCCCGCGACCTCCTCGAGCACGAGGTTGCCGTAGCCGTGGCGGGAAAGTCCACGCGCGGCCGATTCGAGCAGCGCACTGCGCGAGCGGGCACGGCGCTCAGCCTGAGTAGGACGTACGGGTGCTGGCAGCGTCGTTGTGGCTGTGGGGTTCATCGACCGTGCGAAGCTCGGCAGTTACATACATGCACAAATGTATGGTAACGTACTCGCGAGCAGACCATGCCCACGGCTTTACCCCAGCACTCCAGCCCTCTGTCCCAGCCTCGCGACGGACCCACAGGCACCTCGACGGTCCGCTGGCGGCGCGAGGTTCCCGAGGCAATTCGTTTTCTCGGCGCGCTCGCGAACGCCGATTACGCGGACATCGTCACCGCGACGATCGACGAGACGCCAGCGGAACCCGAGCAGCTGGTCCACGCGACGTTGGCCGGCCTGCCGCGCTGGCTGCCCTTGTTCATCACGTTCGTCCAGCGTGTGTTCCTCGGCCTTCGCCTGAAGCTGCGAGCTTCCCCCGATCATCTGCTCGGGTGGAAGATCGCCGATCGCGACGAGAACTGGATCCGGATCGAGGCTGCCTCGTGGTTCTTGACCGGCCACGTGGTCATACACGTCGATGAAGGCCAAGTGTCCTTCGCGTCGTTCATTCGCTACGACCGACGCCTCGCAGCGTTCGTCTGGCCACCGGTGTCCCTCATCCACCGGCAAGTGGCGCTCGCCCTGGTACGCCGCGGGATACGGGCGCTGTGACCCAGCAGCACATGTATGAAGGCACAAGCGAGACTCCCGAATAGCGCGCACACGTCGCGCCCCTGGCGGATCCACGAGATCACCCCCGACTTTCGGCTCGAGGACGTGTGGGCGCTGCCCGCGCGTGGAGAGGAGAGCGACTTCCCCATGCTGGTGCAGGGCTTCGCCGCTGGCGACCCCTCGCAGGGCTCCTCGCGGCTTGCTCGCGCGCTGTGGAGCATCCGCTGGAAGGTGGGAGGGCTGCTTGGTTGGGATGACGCGGATACCGGGCTTGGAGCGAGGGTGCCGACGCTGCGCCAACGCCTGCCGGGAGACCTGCTGGACGCACCAGGCCCCGGCTTCGACGCGCTGCCATTCACGTCGCTGTACCTGATCGACAACGAGTTCGCGGCGGAGATCGCCAACCGCACCATGCACGGGGTCATGCACCTCAGCTGGGTTGCTGACGGGACCGGCGGTTACCGCGGTCAGATGGCCGTCCTGGTCAAGCCAAATGGGCTCCTGGGAGCCGTGTACATGGCCGCGATCAGGCCGTTCCGGCACCTGATCGTCTACCCCGCGATGATGCGACAGATCGAGCGCGACTCGACGCGATCAGATCGGACCGGCCTTCCGCGCATCGGCGGTTCGCAACAGCAGCTTTGAATTCGTGAACGACGGTTCCTGACGGCGGCGCAGGCCGGGAGCCTGGCGTTTGGTGCGCGGCACGATGCTGGACGCGCGCCGTGCCGAAGTGGCGGACGAGCGCCTTCGGCGCCATACACCCACCAAACATCGGCCTGTTTATAACGGGTTGGTGTCGCGCGACGCGCGTCCGTGTAATTCCGAACAGGAGGTTCTTCCATGTCGCATCCCCGGCTGATCCGGTTGATGGGCGCTCTGCTTGCGGTCGCGGTCGTGGCAGCGGTCACGACCGCCGGCATCGCTCTTGCGCAGGGCGGGCATCACCACGCCAGGCACGGCCGTAGCCACCACGCCGCCAAAGCCGGCAGCACCGGCACCGGCACCGTGTGTCCGGCGCCTTCCAACCCGAAGTCCGCTCAGCGATCCGGTGCGGTCGCTGTGCCGGGGTCGGTGGCCGCAAAGGAAGCGCGCGCCCAAAAGGAAGCGCTCGCCGGAAAGGCGCCTGCTGAAAAGGAAGGGCCCGCCGAAAAGGAAGGGCCCGCCGACGAAAACCAGACGCCAGCCGAAAAGGCAACACGCATCGAAAAGGAAAGGCTCGTCGCCGTGAAGCCACCGTGCCAGGTGGGGTCGGGGGCCGCCGCAGAGAGAGGCTCATTGGACGCCGCGCTGCGCGGTTGACGCGCTTGCTGCATCAGACGCTCGTCTGGCCCGGGATTGACCGGGCCAGGCGAGCCTACGATTGTGTTTATGCGTGTTCTGATCGTTGAGGATGAGAGTGACATGGCGGCGGCGCTGGTGCGCGGGCTGCGCCGCGAGGGGCTTGCGGTAGACGCGGCCGAGGACGGCCAGGTAGCGCTCCTGAAGGCGACCCTCGCGAGCTATGACGTCGTTGTGCTCGATCGTGACCTGCCCGTGGTCCACGGCGATGAGGTGTGCCGGCGGCTGAACGCGCTCGACTCACCGCCGGCGGTGCTGATGCTGACAGCCGCGGGCGAGGTCGGAGATCGCGTGGCGGGGCTTGCCGTGGGGGCTGATGACTATCTCGGCAAGCCGTTCTCCTTCGCGGAGCTCACCGCGCGGGTTCTTGCGCTCGGGCGGCGCGTGCACCGCCCGCGCCCGCCGGTCCTGTGCGTCGCCGACATCGAGCTTGACACCGCGCGCCGGCAAGCGCGGCGAGGCGTGCGGGAGTTGCACCTGAGCGCCAAGGAGTTCGGCGTGCTTGAAGCACTGATCGTGGCGGACGGAGCGCTGCTGAGTACGGAGGAGCTGCTCACGCGCGTGTGGGATGAGAACGCCGACCCGTTCACCGCGGCGGTGCGCGTCACGATGTCCTCGCTGCGGCGCAAGCTCGGCCAGCCGCCGCTGATCGAGACGCTCCCCGGCGCCGGCTACCGCATCGCAGACGGCGCGTGAGCCGTTTCAGCCTTCGCCTGCGCCTGGCCCTACTGATCGGCCTCATGCTGTTGGTTTGCGGGGGCGCGCTGCTCGCGATCAGCTACGGGCTCGTCAGCTCCAACCTGAACGCTCCGCTTGAAGACGCCCTGCCGTCCGAACCAAGTGCAATCGGCAACCGCATTCGCGTCGGAGTGGCGTCGCCGACGCGTGCTGCCAAGGAAGTAGCCGCCCCCAAGCGTGCAACGCAGTCCACGCCAAAGTCCGCCAGTGAAACTCCTAGCGGGGCTTCGCAGGCGCGTGCCAAGGAAGCCGTCGCACAGGCGGCGCAGACGGCTCTCACGAATCGGACGCTCGGTCAACTCGTAACGCAGTATCTGGCCGTCCTCGTCGGCATCGTGCTGGTCGCCGTCGTCCTGGGCTGGCTGCTGGCGGGGCGGCTGCTGCGCTCGGTGCGCCGGATCACCTCAGTGGCCGGGCGCGTCACAGGTAGGAACCTCAGCGAGCGGATCGGCCTGGGGGGACCCCGCGACGAGCTGCGCGAGCTGGCGGATGCGTTCGACGGGATGCTCGCACGACTCGACGGGGTGTTCCGCGCACAGCGACGCTTCATCGCCGACGCCTCGCACGAGCTGCGCACACCACTGGCGGCGATGCGAGCCGAGGTCGAGGTGCTGGCAGCCGACCCCCACGCGACTGCCACGGACGTTGACGCGGCGACGCTGGTGCTCCAGCGCCAACTCGCTCGCAGCGAGGAGTTGATCGAGGCGCTGCTGGCTCTGGCCCGCAGCGAGCCAGAGCTGCTCGTGCTGGAGGTCGTTGACCTGGCGCAGATCGCTTGCGAGGCATTCGAGGATGCCGGCGCCCGTATGGCGGATTGTCGGCTGCGCATCGACCACCAGCTCGCGCCGGCCGTCGTGCACGGCGACCGGCGACTGCTGACGCTGCTGGTGAGCAACCTGCTCGACAACGCCATCAAGCACAACCGCGACGGCGGCTGGATCAGCCTTCGCAGCACGGTCGATGCCGACAGCGCGCTGCTGGCAGTCGCCAACAGCGGCCAGGTCGTGGCCACCGAGGAGGTGCGGGAGCTCGCACAGGCTTTTCGGCGTGGTGGCAGGGCACGCGTTGGCGACGGGCACGGACTCGGGCTGGCGATCGTCGCGGCCGTCACCCACGCTCACCACGGCGAGCTGACACTCATGGCCGTGAAGGAGGGCGGCTTGCGCGTCGAGATCAGCCTCCCGCTTGCAGTCGATGACGTGCTCGACGCTTCCGCAGCGTCGAGCACGAACGGCGCAATTGGCGCGACTACGCCTACGAGCAATCGCAGCGGCTCGCATTGAGGCGGGTTACACCGCCGGCCTTGCAGAGGCGGGTCTGCTCAGCGGAATTCGACTTCGCTGGTCGAGAAGGTGCCGGTCTTGATCGGCTTGATCTTGCCTTTCTTTCCCTGAGGCACTCCGCACGGCGGGAACGTCTCGTAGACCGACGCCGCTTTGATCGGTGTCGTCGCGGAGAGCGGGCCGCCGCCCAGCGAGCCGGTGATCCCGGTCAGCGACACTTCCGAGATCGGCACCGTCAGGGTTCCAGTCGAGGCGCCTTCGTGTTCGCTCCAGGTGACCTTGAGCTTGCCGGCCGTCGTCGTCGGCGTGGTCGTCGACTGCTGCAGGTAGGAGCACGTGACCGCTTCGGTGGTCTTCTCCTTGAGCGAGTAGCTCCCCGATTCCGGCACATTCGGACCTTCGCATCCCGCCAGGCTGCCGCTGATCGCGATCGTCTGCACGCGTGGCGTTTCGCTCAGCCCCGGCGACAGCCTGATCGTGCCGCCGTTGACCGTGCAGGTGTCGTAGGTCTTGCGTTCCTTTTCGACTTCGCCGTCGGAGTTCGGCGTCTTGACTTCGACGGGCGTGCTGGTTTCGCTCGTGCCTTCAGCGTCGGTGCTCGTGACCGTCACGGCGTACTTCGTGTTCGGTTCCACCGGGCCGAGATGTGCTTCGCGGAAGTAGTTGCTCGAGGTCGTGGTCGTCACCACCGGCGCGCTCGAGCCGACCGGCGTGGCGGTGACCGTCGAGTATTTGACCAGGGCTTCGGTTTCCGGAGCCTCGGTCCAACCGACGTTCATGAGCAGATATTCCGTGGAGCCGCCTTCGGCCAGCGACACGCTCACACCAACGTTGGTGGGTGGTGCCGGCGGCTGCAGCGGCGGAGTTCCCTTTTCGAGGTACGCCGCGGAGCCCACGTTGTAGAGCTTGTCGCCGTACGCGTCCGTCGCGGGTTTAGATTCGAGACTCCCCGACATCGAGCCGTACGATCGCGTTTCGCCGAACCACGTCCATTCGACGCTCGCGGTCGCCGTGTAAGTCGTCGAGTGGCCGCCGCCGCCCTTGCCGCTGCCGCTGCAGGTCGTCTTCAGATGTACGCTGCCGACCGGGTAGCCGTGCGAGCTGAAACCCGTCTCATAGACTTCCTGCTGGATACCACCGCACCAGTGGCCGAGGACCGCGAAAGCCGGCCCTTCACCCATATAGAGCCGCAGCGTTTCGGCTGCCGACGCCGCGCCCGCGAGCACCCCGCTCCCGATCGCCATAGTGGCAAAGCCCAGGACCACCTTTCGCAGCATCCGCGAACCCCCTTCTCTCCGTTGGGCCGCCTCGCCCGTCACGCGGACTCGAGGCGGATGATGAACGTCAACAATTAGACACGCTACCGGCTGAAAGATCACGTCGATGTGCGGATTCTCATCTAAGCGTCCCGGCGCGCCCGGTACCAGACGTTGGGCTACCTCCGCGCGTGGGACGCCGCGCGTTGGGCCTTGACTTGCGGCGGCGCCTCGCGGCCCGGCCGCACCCTAGACTCGCCGATGATGACCGCGCAGCCGAAGCGGTGGGAGGACGTCGAGGCGGCGACCGGACTACTGGAGCGGGACACCGAGCTAGAGCGGCTGGTCGCCGCATTGCGGGCGACGGGCGACGGGACGGGCGGCTTGGTGCTGCTCGAGGGCGCTGCCGGTCTCGGCAAGTCGCGGCTGCTCGAGGTCGCCCGTGAGGTGGCGGTCGGCTCGGGGATGTTGCTTTTGCACGCCCGCGGGGAGGAGCTCGAGACGGCGCTGCCGTGGTCCCTCGCGAGAGCGTTGCTCGATCCGGTGGCTGCCCAGCCTCAGTGGGAGGGAGCGCGAGCGCTGCTCGACGGCGCAGCGGGCGGTTTGGCTGGAGGCGCGACAGGCGAGCGATGGGCCGCCGTTGACGCAGGGGGTGAGGAGTCGATCCTGAGGGTGGCGCATGCGCTGTTCTGGATGGTGGCGGGCCTGGCTGAAGAGCGGCCGCTCGCGCTGGTGATCGATGACGCTCATTGGGCCGACGAGGCTTCCGCGCGGTTCGTCGCATACCTTGCATCCCGTCTGAAGCGATTGCCCGCCGCGGTGCTGCTCGCGCGACGTCCGCGTGAGCCCGGCCGCGACCCCGGTGTGCTCGATCAGATCGCGCGTCATCCTGACACGCAGCACGTAGAGCTTGCGCCTCTCAGCCATGCGGCGGTGGGCGCCCTGACGCGCGAGGCGCTGGGCGACGCTGAGCCCGACCTCGTCACGGCGTGCTTGGATGCAACCGCAGGCAACCCCTTCTATCTACACGAGTTGCTGCGCGAGCTGTCTCGGCGCAGCGACGCCGGTAGTGCGATCGACGCCGCGACGGTTGGCACGGTGGCGCCCGCGGAAATCGCTCGCAACGTGCTCGTGCGTCTTGGGCCGCGGGACACCGCGCCCGGAAGGCTCGCGCGGGCTGTGGCGATCTTCGGTGAGCGAGCGCCGCTCGTGCAGGCCGCCGAGCTCGCCGAGCTCGAGATCGACGCCGCGTCCCGTGCGCTCGACGATCTAGCGAGTGTTGCGATCCTGGAGAGAGGGGAGCCGCTGAGCTTCGCGCATCCGCTCGTCGTCCGCGTCGTCTACGACGATCTCGCAGCGGGCGAGCGGAGCGATCTGCACCTGCGCGCGGCACACATGCTCGCGCGCGACGGCTTCGAGCCTCAACGCGTCGCCATGCACCTGCTCGCGGGAGGACGTCGCGGAGATCCCTGGGCCGTGGACGCGCTCCGCGCCGCGGCGAGAAGCGCCCAGGCCCAAGGCGCGAGCGAGGCCGCCGCTGACTATCTTGCGCGGGCGCTCGAGGAGCCGCCGGCACCGGAGCAGCGAGCGTGGCTGCTGAGCGAGCTCGGGCGCATTGAGGCGACGCTGGGGCGCACGAGCGCGGCAGAACGCCTGCTGGCGGCGCTGGACATCGCGACAGACGTGCAAGAGCGCGCGCGGCTGCTGTTCGAGCTGGGGCGCGCGCTGACGGTGGCCGGCGAGCTCATGCGAGCGGCAGACTCGTTCGAGGCTGGCATTGCGGAGCTCGACGATCCCTCCAGCGAGCTCGGCCGTGAACTGCGCGCCGCCTGGTGGATGGCGGCCAGGACCGACACCAGGCTGCGCGCGCGCGTCGCGGCGGCGGGCGAGCCCGACCTCATCGCCGACGGGCAGGAGCCGACGCCCGGGCAGCGCCAGCTGCTCGCGCAGCTCGCACTGCAGCGCGCGTTCGAGGGTCGCCCGCCGGCGCAGCTGCGGGCGCTGGCCGAGCGAGCGTGGGGTGACGGTGCGCTGCTCGCCGCCGAGGGCAGCGACGGAGTGACCTGGTCGCTCGTCACCGGAGCGTTGATGGCCGCTGACGAGCTGGAGCGCGAGCTCGAGATCTGCGAGGAAGTGGTGGCCGACGCGCGCCGGCGCGGCTCGCCGATGGCATACGCGACCCTGTGCTACTGCCGCGGCTGGCCGCTGCTCTGGCGCGGCCAAGTTGACGAAGCGCTCGCCGACTTCCAGACGACGATGGCCGCCCGCGCTGACGGATGGGCCACGTTCGTAGGCGCGGCCGCCGCGGGCTTGGCGCTCGCTCTTGTGGAGAGCGGCGCGGTCGCAGAGGCGCGCTCGACGCTGGCGCTGCTCGATGACACGAGGCCCGAGCTCGAACGCTCGCTGGAATACATGCTGGTGCTGATAGCGCACGGGCGTGTGCAGGCCGCGGAAGGCCGGCCCGCAGAGGCGCTCGAATCGTCTCTGCGGGTGGGCGAGATGCTCGGCGCCGTAGGGTTCGACGCTCCCAACCTGTTCCCGTGGCATACCGATGCGGTCTTCTCCGCGGTGCTGGCCGGCGAGCTCCAGCGTGCCCGAGAGCTCGCACCGGGTGCGCTCGCGGACGCCCGCCGGTGCGGCGTTCCGAACGCGATCGCCCGGGCGCTGCGCGCGAGAGCCGCAACCGAGCGCGGCGGGCACGCGATCGAAACGCTGCGCGAGGCCGTCGCGGTGCTGGCGGATTCGCCGCCGCGCCTGGAGCGAGCCCACGTCTTGGTGGACCTCGGCGCGGCTCTACGGCGAGGGCATCGTCGCGCAGACGCCGTCGAGCCGCTAAGCCAGGGGCTGCGACTCGCCGCCGGCGGCGGCGCACGCGTGCTCGTCGAGCGCGCCCAGACAGAGCTCGCCGCCGCGGGCGTGGGACCGGCACGCGATCGAACTGGGGTCGAAGCGGACACGCTCACGCCGAGCGAGCGGCGTGTCGCTCAGCTCGCTGCCGATGGCCACAGCAACCGCGAGATCGCGCAGATGCTGTTCGTGACCGTCAAGACGGTCGAGTACCACCTCGCCAACACCTACCGCAAGCTCGACATCAGGCGCCGAGGTCAACTGGCTGGGCACCTCAGGGAGTCTTCTTAATTTTCTGCTTGCCCGTCGGAGGCTTCGATCTAGTCAGCTCGAGCGTCTGCGCGTAGGACTTGGGCTTGGCGCGGCCGACCTTCAGCACGACCGTCATCGTCGCCCGCAGGGTCTTGGTGTGCTTCAGGTACCTGCGTCCGATCTTGGTGAGCGGGATCCGCAGAGTTGTCGCCCTGTTGGCCGCCAGCGAGAATGACAGGTGGCCGAGCACCGTCTGGCTGCGAGCGGCGTCGGCGCCCCGGCGCGCGGCGCCAGCGGCCCGCCCACCCACGGTGAGGGTGATCGTGCCGGTGCAATGCAGACGGCACTTGAGGATCGTCGTCACCCTTTCGCCGCTGATGACGGCATAGACGGGCAGAAGGACCGGCAGCGAGGAGAGGATCGCGCAGTTGCGCGAGCACGGGCTCGAGGGCCCGCCGCCGCCACTTGGCGCAGGAGTCGTCCCGCCGGCGCCCGCGACTCCGCCCGCGCCGGGGCTGCCGGGCGTGAGGATCGTGTCCGTTAACAGGTTGGCCTGGGAGGATGCGTCGGCTTGGAAGACGACGTAGCTCGGGCCGCCGATGCCGCCCCCGCCCGCACCGCCGCCGCCGCCCGCCCCGCCCGCGCCGCCGTTGCCACCAGCGCCGATCTTGCCCGATGCGTAGGTGTTGCCCTTGCCGCCGCCGCCGCCCGCGCCGCCGCCGCCGCCCGCGCCGCCGTTGCCGCCATTGCCTCCGTTGCCCGCGACGATCGTGCTGCCCAGCTCGACCGTGACGGTCGAAGCGCCGTTCAGATAGACGCCAAAGGACCCGCCGCCGCCCTGCCCGCCTTTGCCACCTTCACCGCCGCCACCACCGGCGCCGCCGCCACCGCCGCCGTCGCCACCGCCGTTGACGAAGCCGGTGTCATCGCCCGAGCCGCCGCCACCACCGCCACCGCCACCGCCCGAGCTCCCCGGCGCTCCGCTGGCGCCGGCGCCCGGTTCATAGGTTTCGCCGGGGCTCACCGCTGTCTCGTTCGCCCCGCCTCCACCCGGGCCACCGGCGGCGCCCGCGGAGCCAGGCGACCCGTTGCGGGCTTCCTCGCCCAGCACGTTCGCCGAGTACGGTCCGACCTGTCCGCCAGCGCCGCCCGCGCTCGTGCCGGGAAGGAGGCTCCCGGAGCCAGGTTCTCCGAAGTACGTCGCGACCGCCCTGTAGAAGGTGTAGGGGGCGGGGACAGGCGCGCCCGGTATCGGCTTACCGCAGTTCGGGTCGTAGTTAGATTCGCCCGGGTGTTCGCCACAATCGACCAAGCCGGCGATGCCTTCTCCGCCGGGCAGGTAGAACGGGGTGAAGCTGTGGTCCTTGCCCGTGCCGCCCCAGCCGCCGTCGCCCGCGCTCGGCAGGCTGCGGTTCGGTTCGGGGGGCTGTTCGCCGCTGACGTACTGTTCGACGACGGTTGCGTAGCGGTTGCCGTTCGGGCCGAGGCCGCCGTGACCTCCGACCCCGGAGCCGTTGACGAAGAAGTTTTCGGCGACGTTTTCGGGCGTCTGGCCGTTGCCGCCTTCCTCGCCCGCACCTCCCGCCGGACCGGTGCCGCCGTTCGCGCCCGTGGCTCCGTTTTCGCCGAAGCCCGAGCGGATCGTCACGTTCGCGAGGGTCGCGGTCGAGCCGTGGATCATGCGCACCCCGTAGCCTGAGCCGCCGGGTTCGGGGGCCCGCCCGGACTCGATGATCAGCTGCTGGAGCAGGATGTTATTCGCGTTTTCGAGCACCACGGGCTGCGGTGCGTGGTAGATGAACGTCGGGTTCAGCGGTTCGGCGACCGGCTTGAAGGTGCTCGCGTTGAGGTTGCCGTAGATGGAGAGGTTTTCAGCGCGGCCGATCGTGACAGCTTCTTCGTAGTTGCCTTCCGAGACGAGGATCTGCGAGACGACGGAACCTTCGCGTTCATGCCTGAATTCGGCGATCAGGTTGAGCGCCTGGTCGATCGTCCTCAGCGGTGCGCCGGCGCTCGTGCCCCCGTTGGCGTCGCTGCCGACCTCGGAGGAGACGTACAGGGCGATCGTGCCGGCTGGTGGCGGGGGTGGGCCGAGTTCCACGAGCGCCGCCGCGGTTTCGGTTTTGCTGACGTGCACGACGCACGGGTTGGCCGCCGTGCCTGTGCAGGGGCCGCTGGTCCATTCGTGTAGCTGAACGCTGCGCGTCTGCCCGAGGGTCAGTTCGACGGTGTCGCCTTCCAGCGCCGTGCAGGTCGCGCCCGAGCACGAGCTCGAGGGGTCGGCGTCGGTGGCCTGGATCGCCACATAAGCGGGCGTGGCGGTGGCGGAGATGTGCAAGAGAGGCACGAACTTCGCCGTCTCGGTGGTTTTAGCGGTTTCGAGTTTCGTGAGAAGGCAGCTCGCGGAAGTGCGATAGGCGGCGTGACACGGTTCGCTGAGCCATTCGACGAAGCGGTATTCGCCTGCGGGAACCGCCGTCAAGGTCGCGTTGGTGCCCGTCGGGATCGCGCACTGCTCGCCCGCGCACCTGCTGGCTTTGCTAGCCGGCGCGACCGTCACCGAGCCGCCTTGGGTGGGGCTCGCCGCCCCTTCCACCGTCACCGGGGCCGCCGACCCGGACTCGACGGCGCCGGCGTCGCAGGCGCTGCTCGAGCGCAGGAAATCACGCTGGTCGAGTTCGGGGCAGTGGGCTGCCTGACCGATGCCGATCGCCTGGCTTTTACTCGTCAGGTTGTCGGTCGCGGTGCGCCCGCCGCTGTTGGTCAGTTCGGGACGCCCTGCGACGCTCTGCAGTTCGGGTTTGCCGGACGCCTTGTCACCGCTGCCCGACAGCGCGCAGGAGGCGTCGTCGGCGATCGTCCCGGCGCTTTCGTGCGTGGGCGATCCGGCGCAGTCGCCGCCTTTGTCGAGGGCGATGATCGAGTTGAAGACGGCATCCTGACCGGTGGTTTCGTTGACGTAGATGCCGCCGCCGACTTCGGCTTCGCCGCCGGCGAGCGTGACGTTGTCGAGCAGCAGTTCGATCGCCCCGTCGTAGATGCTGCCGCCGTGGCTTTCGGAGCCGAGCTGGGCGTGGGCGACGTTGTTGACGATCGTGCTGTTTTCGATCGTCGTGCCGGCGCTGCCGAATTCTGTCGCCACGTCGATCGCGCCGCCGTAGCCGGAGCCGCCGGAGACTTCGTTGCGTGTGATCGTGCTGCTCTTGACGGTGAGCTGGCCGGAGGTGAAGATCCCCCCGCCTTCGCTGGTGGCGACGTTGCTTTCGATCACGCTGTGGGAGACCACGAGCGAGTTTTTCCCTTCTACGAAGATGCCGCCGCCCTCGCCGTTGCCTTCGCCGGGGAAGCTGACGCCGGTGTGACCGCCGGTGACTGTCAACAGCAGCAGTTCGGTCGTGCCGCCGCCGCCGAACTTGCCGATGCGCATGATCTCGCTTTTGTCTTCCGCGGTGATCATGGTTTTGCCGGCCTGGACCCCGTTGCCGATGATCTTCTCGGTGGCTCCTGTTGTGGGTTCGACGTATAGAGGGCCGTGGGTGAGCTTGTAGGTGCCTTCGGGCACGATCACGGTGCTCGCGCCGCTAATGGCATTGGCGGCTTCGACCGCCTCGCGCAGCGAGCACGCGATAGCGGTGCAAGTACCGGTTCCCCGTTCGGTGTCCGCCGTCGAGGTGGCTTCGAAAGTGGTCGTCGCGCTGGCCGACGCCGAGACGACGAGCGCAAGCGATGCTGCGGCCAGGCAGCCACAGAGCAGCCTCGTCGCTCGCCACCGCATCGACGTGCGCCGCCGCCCATCCCCGCACATGAACCCCCCCAAGACCTCCATTCCAGGAGTCATACACCGTAAACCGCTCGGGCGACCTAGGGAAAACACCGGGATTGCGCTGGCGCCACTTCCGCGCGTTCGAGATCGGCACCATGTCCGAGGGCACCTGCGCACCCCGCATAAGCGCCCTCAATGAGCAATGTCCGGCCGGTACTTGTAGGCGCCGTACAAGTGCCGTACTATGGGGGTATGGCTACCCGGACTAGACGGATCGAGATGCGCGCCGACCCAGCGAGCGAGGAGCGGATCTCGCGTGCAGCCCAGGCACGAGACCTCTCGGTCTCGGCGTTCGTCTTGGCAGCGGCGACGCGTGAGGCCGATCGCGTGCTCGGCCGGGCTGACCAGACACTGATCCCGGCTGGTCAGTTCGACGCGCTGGTCGCTGCGCTTGACCAGGGCGATCCGGCTCCTCGTTTGGAACGAGCCGCTCGCGGCGCGCGCCTATACCGGCGCGCGTGAGCGATTGGACCTCCCAGGCGCTCGGCGACCATCAGGACCTCGCACAGCTGGACTGCGGGCGCGATGAGCTTGATCGATGGCTGCTCCACGAGGCATTGCGTGCACAGGCGGCCGGTATCGCCCACACGACCGTGTGGACCAGGCCCGACGATCTGGTGGTCGTCGCGTTCTATGCGATCGCCCCGACCCAATTCATGCGCACCGACTTGCCATCGCGCTCACTCAGCGCTGGCTACAGCACGATTCCCGGATACCTCATCGCGCGGCTCGCGCTCAGCCAAGCCCTGCACGGGCAAGGCTTTGGCACGCATCTACTACTCGACGCGCTCGAGCGGATCGCCTCTGCTGCGAGGAACGCCGGTGGACGCCTGATTGCCGTGGACGCCCTCGATGACGCCGCACACCGCTTTTACCGCCACCACGATTTCCAGCCGGTTCAAGGCTCACGCCGGCTGGTGATGAAGATCGCAACCGCCCGCGCAGCCCTCGACCGCGGAGCATCGCCTTCGGCATGATCGCGCCTCGTGAGCGAAGAGGTTGAGCTAGCGAACCAGCCTCCAACCTGCCGGCGGTTCGACCACCGTCAGGATCTATGGAGCTAGTCGGGCTCGAACCGACGACCTTCTGGCTGCCAGCCAGACGCTCTCCCAGCTGAGCTATAGCCCCGTATTCAACTCAGGAAGTGTAGCCGTCCGGACTCCCTGGGTCTCGGCTCGGCGCCCGATCGCAGCCTCTCGATGCCGGATGCGGACGCCAATCCCGCCCAACCTGGCCTACCTACCCCCGCGGGATGAACTCCGGTACGTCGAGATCGTCGTTGGAGCCACCGGCGTCGCCCCCGCTATCGCCGCCGCCCCGGCCGTTCGATCGACGCCGCCCGCGTGCCTGCGACCCATCGCCTGCGTCGGGTTCGGCGCCGTTGGTGAGCTGGTCGAGGCGTGCGGTCATGCCGCCGTGGGTCAGTCGCACGTCGCGGATCAGGCGCTCGGCGTTGTTGCGAAGCGAGGTGGACAGCTCGCGCAGGTTGCGCGAGATCTCGGTGCCCTCGCTGAGGATGTCGCGTGCGACCACGTGCGCGTCGCTGGTGATCTCGCGGGCTTCCTCGCGTGCCTTCGCCTTGATCTCCTTCGCCTGCTCCGCCGCCTCACCACGCAGGCGCTCTAGCTCCTCGCGCGCAGCCGCGAACAGGCCCTCCGCGCGCTCGCGCGCCTCCTGCTCGATGCGCTCGCCCTCCTTGCGCGCGGCCTCGAGCGAGCGCTCGGACTCCTGCTGGGTGGTTGTGCGCAACTGCTCGGACTCCTCGCGCGCGGACGCGCGCACTCGCTCCGACTCCTGATGGGCGGTCGTCCACACCTGCTCAGACTCCCTGCGCGTGTCCTCCAGCAGCCGCTCGGACTGCTCGCGCGCCTGCTCCAGCGTGCGCGTGCTCTCCTCGCGCGCCTGCTCGAGCCCGCGTGCCGCCTCCTCGCGCGTGCGCTCCGCCTCGCCCGTCAGCTCCTCCGCGGCCGACTGCGCCGCGCTCGTCGTCGTCTCGACCTGCTCGCGCGCGTTGGCCAGCAGCTCCTCCGCCTCCTCCTCGGCTGCCTGCACGCGGTTCTCCGCCGCGCGGTCGGCTTCCTCGATCCGCTCGCGGGCGCGCACCTCCGCCTGCTCGCGCAGCTCCCGCGCGGCGGTTTCCGCGGCGGCGACGATGCTCGCCACGCGACCCGGGGCGGCGCTCAGCGCGTCGGGGCCTTCATCTTCGACGAACTGCTGTTCGTCGTGCTCTGGCTCCCAATGCGCTGACCCCTCCATGCGGCCATCGTAAAGCGCCGCGCGCGCTCGCGTCCGGACCCGCTCCATCACCCCGCGCGGACGCTCTCGACGGCCTTCGGCCCGTCTCGCCGCGGTGGCAGGAATCGTTGGAAAAATGTCCTTGCGGACAGATCCGGGGTGGAGGATGATCGCCGTGTGAGCACCGCACTGAAGCCGCGTCTGGTCGCCATCGTCATCTATCCGGGCGTGCAGAGCCTCGACCTGACCGGCCCACTGGAGGTGTTCGCCGGCGCCCAGCGCCTGATCGACGCCACCGCGCGCAACGAGCGCGGCTACGAGGTGCGCGTGCTGAGCGGCGACGGCCAGCCGCTGCAGACCTCCAGCGGCCTGACCGTCACGCCCCACGGACCGCTGCCCGCCAGCCCGGCGCGGATCGACACGCTGATCCTCGCCGGCGGCGCCGGCCACGCGGACGCCGCCGAAGATCACGTGCTCCTCGATTGGATCGTGCGCGCCTCCGCCAGGGCCAGACGCACAGCGTCCGTCTGCACCGGCGCGTTCCTGCTCGCCAGCGCGGGCCTGCTCGACGGGCGCCGCGCGACCACGCACTGGGCCTCGGCGGACAGGCTGCAGCGGCTGCATCCCAGCGTGCTCGTCGACCCCGAGCCGATCTTCGTGCGCGACGGTCCGATCTGGACCTCCGCGGGGGTCACCGCCGGCATGGACCTCGCGCTGGCGCTCGTCGAGGAGGACCTCGGCAGCGACGCCGCGCTCACGATCGCGCGCCACCTCGTGCTGTTCCTGCGCCGCCCCGGCAGCCAGTCGCAGTTCAGCGCCACGCTCGCCGCACAGCAGGCCGAGCGCGAGCCGCTGCGCGAGACCCAGCGCGCGGTGCTCGAGGACATCGCCGGCGATCACCGCGTCGAGACGATGGCCGCGCGCGCCCACATGAGCCCCCGCCACTTCGCCCGCGCGTTTCGCGCCGAGACCGGCGTCACCCCCGCGCGCCACGTCGAGCGCGTGCGCCTTGAGGCCGCCAGGCGCAGGCTCGAGGACAGCGACGAGCCGATCGCCGCGATCGCCGCCGCCTGCGGCTTCGGCACCGCCGAGACCATGCGCAGGGTGTTCCTGCGCACGCTTCACATCGGGCCGTCCGAGTACCGCCGCCGCTTCCACGCCCCGTTCACGCATACCCGTGCCACCCAGCCCGCCCCGAGCACTAAGGAGCCAGTTACATGAACATCGCGATCCTCCTATACGATAAGTTCACCGCCCTCGACGCGATCGGGCCGTATGAGGTGCTCAGCCGGCTGCCGGGAGCGAGCGTCACGTTCGTCGCCGCTGCATCGTCCCCGGAGGGGGAGCCCGGGCCGGTCCGCACCGACAACGGCATGCTCGCGCTGCTCGTCGAGCACTCGCTCGAAGACGTCAGCCAGCCCGACATCGTGCTCGTCCCGGGCGGACCCGGCGAGGTCGCCGCCCGCGCGGGCGGCGCCGCGCTGGAGTGGCTGCGCGCGGTGGACCGCACGAGCACCTGGACCACCTCCGTGTGCACCGGCTCGCTGGTGCTCGCCGCCGCCGGCCTGCTCGACGGCAGGCGCGCCACCACCCACTGGCTCGCGTTCGACGAGCTGCGCCGCCTCGGGGCCGAGCCCTGCGACGAGCGCGTGGTGTTCGACGGCAAGCTCGTCACCGCCGCCGGCGTGTCCGCCGGCATCGACATGGCGCTCGCGCTCGCCGCGCGGATCGCCGGCGACGAGATAGCGCAGGCGATCCAGCTCGGCATCGAGTACGACCCGCAGCCGCCGTTCGACGCCGGCTCGCCGCACAAGGCGCCCGCCGCTGTCGTCGAGCTGCTGCGCAGCCGCAGTCGCTTCGACCCGCAGCTGGCCTGAGACGCGCGCCGCGCCACAGCGTTCCGTCCCAGGTCGCCCGCTAATCTGCGGAGGCCCATGGCAGAACGCCGCTACGACCCGCATGAGATCGAGCCACGCTGGCAGGCGCTGTGGGCTGGCGAGCGCACATGGGAGGTGTCCAACGAGAGCGCCGAGCCGCGTTCGGACGGTCGCGGCAGCGGGGCGCAGGCGGGCGGGCGTCCGGGCGGGAGGGCGCCTAAGTCCTACGTGCTCGAGATGCTCCCGTACCCCAGCGGCGAGCCGCACATCGGCCACCTGAAGGTCTACTCGGTCGGCGACGCGATCGCGCACTTCCACCGGCGTCTGGGCGCGCGGGTGCTGCACCCGATGGGCTACGACGCCTTCGGGCTGCCCGCCGAGAACCACGCGATCAAGACCGGCGTGCACCCGCGCGACTCGACCGCCGAGTCGATCGCGTCGTTCCAGCGCCAGTTCCGCTCGTGGGGGATCTCGATTGACTGGTCGCGCGAGTTCGCCACCTGCGAACCGTCGTACTACCGCTGGACGCAGTGGATCTTCCTCGAGCTGTTCCGCGCCGGCCTCGCCTACCGCAAGGAGGCCGCGGTCAAGTGGTGCCCCAAAGACCAGACCGTGCTCGCCAACGAGCAGGTCGACGCGGAGGGTCGCTGCGAGCGCTGTGGGGCGCTCGTCGAAGTCAAGCAGCTGGAGCAGTGGTTCCTGCGCATCACCGACTACGCCGAGCGGCTGCTGAACGACCTCGACGCGCTCGAGTGGCCCGAGCACGTCAAGACGATGCAGCGCAACTGGATCGGACGCAGCGAGGGCGCCGAGGTGATCTTCCGCTGCGAGGAGCTCGGAATCGACTATCCCGTGTTCACCACCCGTCCCGACACGCTGTTCGGCGCGACCTTCTTCGTGATGGCGCCCGAGCATCCCGACGTGATGCGCCTCGCGCACGCAACGCCCCACGAGCAGGCGGTCCACGACTACGTCAACCACGCGCTCACCGAGACCAACGAGGAGCGCGGTAACGCCGAGAAGCCCAAGACAGGCGTGCCGCTCGGGCGTACCGTCACCAACCCCGTCAACGGCGAGCAGATCCCTATGTACGTCGCCGACTACGTGCTCATGGAGTACGGCACCGGCGCGATCATGGCGGTGCCCGCCCACGACGAGCGCGACTACGCCTTCGCACGCGCGTTCGACCTGCCCGTCAGGCGTGTGATCGTCCCGAAGAACGCGCTCGACACCGTCGAGGCCGCGCCCGGTGAGGACGGCCTGCCGTTCACCGGCGACGGCCTCCTGATCAACGCGCCGACGGAGTTCGACGGCATGGACAACCGCGAGGCGCTCGGCGCGATCGTCGCGTGGCTCGACCGCGAGGGCAAAGGGCACGCCTCGGTCAACTACCGCCTGCGCGACTGGCTCGTCTCCAGACAGCGCTACTGGGGCGCGCCGATCCCGATCCTGTACTGCGAGAGCTGCGGCATGGTGCCGGTGCCCGACGATCAGCTCCCCGTGGAGCTTCCGGACATCGAGGACTACACGCCCAAAGGCCGCTCGCCGCTGGCGGCGGCCGAGGACTGGGTCAACATCACATGCCCCAAGTGCGGCGGCAGCGCGCGCCGCGAGACGGACACGATGGACACGTTCGTGGACTCCTCGTGGTACTTCCTGCGCTACTGCGACGCGCGCAACGAACACGCCGCATGGGATCCCGCCGCGCTGCGCGAGTGGATGCCCGTGGACCAGTACATCGGCGGCGTCGAGCACGCGATCCTGCACCTGATGTACGCGCGCTTCTTCACCAAGGCGCTCGCCGACCTCGGGCACCTCGACTTCCAGGAGCCCTTCCAGGCGCTGTTCACGCAGGGCATGGTCACCAAGGACGGCGCCAAGATGAGCAAGTCCAGAGGCAACGTCGTCTCGCCCGCGTCGATCATCGAGCGCGTCGGCTCCGACACCGCCCGCTGCTACATCCTGTTCATCGGCCCGCCCGACCAGGACGCCGATTGGTCCGACGACGGCGTCGACGGGGTCCACCGCTTCCTCTCGCGGCTGTGGCGGATTGCCGCCGAGACAGCAGAACTGGGGGAGACGGGTCCGCATGCGGACCCGTCCGGGGCCGCACATGTGCGGCCCCGCCGGCCGGCGCATGCGCCGGCCGGAACAGACTTGGAGGGCGACGATCTCGCGCTGGCGCGCAAGACGCACTGGGCGATCGACAAGGTCAGCGGCGACCTGCGCCGCTTCGCGTTCAACACCGCCATCGCCGCTGTGATGGAGCTGCTGAACGACATCTCGCGGCTGCGCGAGTCGGTGGCGCCGGACACGCTGCGCTTCGCGCTCGCGAGCGCCGCCTCGCTGCTGTTCCCGTTCGCGCCGCACGTCAGCGCGGACGTGTACGACATCCTCACGGGCGAGCGCGTGTGGGAGCAGCCGTGGCCACAGGCCGACGAGGCGCTGCTCGAGCGCGACGAGTACGAGCTGGTGTGCCAGGTCAACGGCAAGGTCCGCGATCGCGTGCAGGCGAGCAGCGACGCCGGCCCGCAGGAGCTGAAGGACCTGTGCCGCGCCGCGCCCAACGTGATGGCGCACGTGGACGGCAAGGAGATCGTCAAGGAGATAGTCGTGCCTGGAAAGCTCGTCAACCTGGTCGTCCGATAGGCGCCCGATGGCAAGCCTGAAGCCCGTCTACCTGATCCACGGCGACGACCACGGCGCGGTGGCCGAGCGGCGGGCAGGGCTGCGTGCGCTGATCGAGCGTGAGCAGGGCGGCCAGGCGAGCGTGGAGGTGCTCGAAGGCGACGCGGGCGCGCCCGCCGCCGTGGCGGAGGCGCTCGCCGCGATGACGCTTGCGCTCGGGCAGCGCGTGATCCTCGTCGAAGGCGTCGAGCGCTGGCGCGAGCAGGACATCGAGAAGCACCTCGCCGGCGTGCTCGGCGACATGCCGCCCGACACCACGCTCGCGCTGTTCGCGCGCGAGGAAGGGCGCGCGAAGGTGCCCGCCGCGCTGCATCAGCTCGTCAAGCGCGCCGGCGGGCAGGTGGTGGCGCAGATGACCGTCAAGCAGTGGGAGCTCGCCAAGTGGGCGCGCGAGCAGGCATCGCGCCTCGGCGTCTCGCTCGACGCCGCCGCCGCCAAGGCGCTCGTCGCCCAGGTCGGCGATCGCCAGCAGCGCCTGCTGCGCGAGCTGGAGAAGCTGGCGCTCGAAGGCGACTCCTCGCAGGCCGTCACCGTGCAGGACATCGAGCGCCGCGCCGCGCACTCGACCGAGTGGCGCGCGTACGGGCTGGCCGACGCGCTCGTCGGCGCGGACGGCCGCGAGGCGACGCTCTCCTACCTGCGCCTGCGCCAGCAGGGCGAGCGCCTGTCGGGGCTGACGTATCTGATGGCGCAGCGCCTGCGCGACGCGCTGGCGGTCGCGCTGCGCCTGCAGGCGGGCGAGTCGGCCGCCGAGGTCAAGCGCGGGCTGCGCATGCCCCCGCGCGCTGCCGAGCGCTTCGTCGCGGACGTCGCCCGCACCGACGCCGAGCGTCTGCGCGCCGCGCTGGCGGCGCTCGCCGACCTCGAGCTCGACACGCGCGGAGGCGCGCCGCTCGCGAGCAGCCGCACGGCGCTCGCGGGTCTCGACGAGGACACCCTCGCGCTGCGCGCGATCGAGGCGATCACGGCCTACTACTAGCCGTCGGGCATGGTGCCCTGGGGCGTCGATCAGGTTCTCCGTCAGGGGTGCTTTTGACCCAGCGGCCGGTTGGTCGGCCGACGGTCGCTTGTCTCCAGCTCGTCGGCGCGGCGCGCCAGCTCGTGCAAGGCGAGCCCAAGGACTCGCGCGACGCGGTCGGCAACGTCCCAGGTCGGATTCGCGATGCCGCGCTCAATTCCACGAATAGATGTGGCGTCAAGATCGGCGGCGTCCGCCAAGCTCTCCTGGGTCAGCCCGATCTCTTCTCGGCGTAGACGGATCGCTCGACCGAGGGCGACTTGAGGATTCTGGCTGATTCGCACGCCTGAACCATCCGTGGCGCGGGCCTCCACGACCAGGGAACAAGTTCCCGCTAGAGTGCCGGGCTTACAACCCTCCCCGCCCTCGGCAAAGCCGTCCCGTTCTACATGAGCCTGTTCGCCTATCCAGTACCGTACGCGTCCGTCATGACTTGCAGACAAAAGGCGGCATCAGGACTTGCTTGGCCCATGGACTCACCGCAGTCGTGTGCGCTGAGCGGCCACTCGTCGCGGAGACGCAGACGGTGATTCGGGACAGCGAGATCCCAACCGCCAAGAAAGCACGCCAGGTGCGATTGTCGCTCGCCGCCAATGTGCGTCTGCTCCGCCAAGAGCGGGGGTACTCGCAAGAAGAACTCGCAGCAGCGTGCGAGATGTCGAGATCAGCGATCGCTCGAATCGAGCGAGGCCAGCACGAGCCTCGGGTGTCCACCCTGCTCGTACTCTCTGCGGCGCTCGGAGTAGACCCGGCCGCATTTCTGCACGGACTGGAGCCGGCCACTTCTTCGCCGAAAGACCCGTGATCGCTGAACTCTTGGGCTCGCCCCCGCAGATCCGATGGCATCTCGTCGTGACTGATGTCTCTTGAGGTCAGCAGCAAATTTGTCACTTGACGCCCCCGTTCACAACTCATAACGTCGCTCGCGAAGTCTGGACGCGCCTCTTGCCTCCATAGCTCTCGCTTGGGTGCGCTAGGTCGCGGCGTGCGACAACGAAGGAGGCCGGATGCCAGCTCGGGAGCCAAAGTCATGGGAGACGAGTTCCGGCATGAGCCGAGCCGTCAGGCGGCTTGTGTTCGGTTTGGCGTATGCCGCAGTGCTACTCAGCTGGGCGGTGCCCGAGGCTTCGGCTGAACCTACGCCGAACGGCGTTCCTGGGAACTGGCGACTTGTCTTCAACGAAGAATTCAGCACCGCCGGGCTCAACACGTCAGTGTGGACTCCGGGGTGGCAGCACGGCGGGGTATCTGGGCCGGTGTCTGGACAGTGCCTGTCGTCGTCGTTTGTATCTCAGCCGGGCAACGGGTATCTCTATCTCGAACTGGAGCATCAAGCCAACACGTGTGAATGGGGTGGCGAACGCGACTCCGTCGAAAACACTGGCTCGCTAGTGGAGTCCAACCCCGGGGACGGCGTTCCAGGGCATGGCGGCTTCTCTTCCTCGTACGGCGACGTCGAATGGCGCGTTTATGTACCAGGTATCGAACCCACGGGTTGGGGATGCCCGAAAGGGGGGTGCTTGCCAGACTGGCCAGCGCTTTGGAGCTTGCCCGAAAGTCATGAAACAGAGATCGATACGATGGAGGGCCTGGGCCACCTCGGGCAGGCTTGCTATCACTTTCACCCACCTTTTGGTAGCGGTGGCCCTGGCGCCTGCGTATCGGGCAGCTACGCGAGGTGGCACACCTACGGGGCGTCCTGGTCGCCGGGTGTGGTGACGTACTATTACGACGGGGCGGAGGTGGGACAAATCACCTCAAGCGACATCAACTCCAAGCCGCAGTACCTGGTCATGAACATAGTGCCGCCGGCGAATGGTCAGCCGCTCCAAGTCCCGGACACAATGGTCGTCGACTATGTTCGAGTGTGGCAAAATGAACCCACCACCACCGCCCGCAACGTCTACTATGTCGGCGCCAACGACCATATCTGGACGTGGTTCATCGAAAACGGAGCATGGAAAGAATTCGCACTGCCCCCCAGCAAGGCGGTGAAATCTGGCACGAGCCCAGCGGCAGTCTATGCACCGGATACGGGACGCAACATCTTCTACGTAGGCGAAGAAGGTGACATTAACGATCTATTGGTGGAGAACGCCACCTGGAAAAACGCGCCGCTTCCCAGCGTGCAAGTCAAGTCGGGTACGAGCCCGTCGGCCGTCTATGCGCCTGGCTCTGGACGTAACGTCTTCTACGTGGGCTCGGAAGGTCTCATCAATGATCTATTCGTGGAAAACGGCGTCTGGAAGAACTACCAAATGCCCGGCGCGCAAGTCGAGTCGGGTACGAGTCCGTCGGCCGTCTTTGGGACGGGCTCTGGACGTAACGTCTTCTACGTGGGCTCGGAAGGTCTCATCAATGATCTATTCGTGGAAAACGGCGTCTGGAAGAACTACCAAATGCCCGGCGTGCAAGTCAAATCCGGTACCAGTCCCAGCGCTGTCGTTGACAGCAGCAGCGGGCGCAACCTCTTCTACGTGGGCTCGGAAGGTCTCATCAACGACCTGTTCGTGGAAGGCGTCTGGAAGAACTACCAAATGCCCGGCGTGCAAGTCAAATCCGGTACCAGTCCCAGCGCTGTCGTTGACAGCAGCAGCGGGCGCAACCTCTTCTACGTGGGCTCGGAAGGTCTCATCAACGACCTGTTCGTGGAAGGCGTCTGGAAGAACTACCAAATGCCCGGCGCGCAGGTCAAATCCGGTACCAGTCCCAGCGCTGTCGTTGAAGGCAGCAGCAGCGGGCGCAACCTCTTCTACGTTGGCGCAGAAGGCGCCGTCAACGATCTACTTATAGAGAACGACCTCTGGACGAACGCGAAAATAGGTGGCTCGGTGGAGTCTGGGACTGATCCCAGCGCTATCGTCCAACTTGAATAGCTGGTGTCGTCGGCCTTCGGCACTCCGTGTCGTCGGAGCTACGGCGAAGGCAGGCACGGCAACGCCATCATGTTTGCCCAGCTAGCGTATGCGTATCGACACCATGGACCGGACACCGAGGCTAATTGAACCAGGCGACCGCGTTGCCGCTCCGCGGCGGCTGGTCGGCTTCACCCGCCGCGCGGTGAGGCGGCTGGGCTGGGCATACGAGGACCGGCGCCTTACGCGAGAGCAGCGTCGCGGCGTGCTCGGTCCGGCGCATCGGTACTGGCAGGCTCCGACTGATCACCGGCGGTACTGGTCGGCTTATGATTGGAGGGGCCTGGGCGACGAGTGGAACGCTTCGCCGGAGTGGAAGCAGGCGCTGATCGACGATGTTCTCGCGCGGTGGATCGGCGAGGGTGCGGCTGTGCTGGAGATTGGCCCAGGCGCCGGTCGCTGGTCGGAGGTTCTTGTCGAGCGCGCCTCGACTCTGGTGCTCGCGGATGTGAGCGAGCGACCTCTGGAGTTGTGTCGGGAGCGCTTCGCAGGTGACGACCGCATACGTTATGTCCTCTCGTCTGGCAGCGATTTGCCTGGTGTAGAGGACGGCTCGATCGACGCTGTGTGGTCGTTCGACGTCTTTGTTCATGTCGCTCCTAGCGACCAAGCCGCTTATCTGAAGGAGATCGCCCGCGTCCTTGCGCCGTATGGCTTGGCGGTCATACATCATGCCGACGGCCGTAACCGCGGCCAGCTGCCCTCTCGTGTTGGCTGGCGCTCCCCGATGTCGCGTGGCCTGTTCGCGACGCTTGCGGTCGGGTGTGGCCTACGGATCGAGTGCCAGTTCGACTCGTGGGGACCCGATGGCCAATATGACCTGAGCGGATACGGCGACGCCATCACCATATGTACACGATAAAGCGACACCGAGCTATCGGCCGCATCTCGTCAGGCTTCCGATCCAACTTGTGTGTCTGAACCGTTCAGGAAGCATGGTCTATACCACGCTCGAAGTTCAGCTGGCGCTGGCTGGTTGCCGAATGGTCGCAGCCGAAAGACGGGAAGCGACGCGATAACTTGGCGACGCTGACCGTGTCATTGTAGGATCACGGGATGCCAAGCAGCGTTCAACGGTTGCGCAGGGAAATAAGCTTCCTTACGCAAATGCGATTCTTGCCGCCGAGAGTCGCCCTTTTCCAATGGCGGGCATGGCGGCTTGCTGTACGCAGCGAGGACGCGTTTGCCCTGGTTTCCGCGACCCGACCACGCAACCTCGCCGTGCTGTTGCGTGTGGCGCGCGCTCGTCCACGCGTGGTCGAGCTTGGAACGGGGAGCGCGTGGACTGCTATCTCGCTGGCCCTGGCGGACCGGGAGAGGGTAGTGGTCAGCTACGACCCCATTGAGCGCCCCGAACGTGAGCGGTATCTCCGGTTGGTGGGACCGGGAACCCGTGGGCGATTGACATTTGTGGGCGCACCTGGGGACGGCGGGCCGAGGGGAAACGAAACGATCGACCTGTTGTATATCGATAGTTCACATGAGCGTGAAGAGACAATCCGGGAGGTGCGCGCCTGGCGAGGATCTCTAAAGGAAGGCTCACTTATCATCTTTGATGACTTCGCCCACGAGGAGTACCGAGGAGTAGCGGAAGCGATTCGGTGCATGGGCATTAGGGGCGAGCAGCGGGAAGGGCTGTTCGTCCATCGGGTCAGCAACGGCGCGGAGTAGGTCTCGCAGCGAGCTACAAAGCGCACATCGACTGGAGGCAGAAGCTCGGCAGCCGTTCTCGATGCGGCCGGCGAGTCGGAGGGAGAGGCACGCATCCCGTCGACGTTGCCGACGGCCATCGGTGTGGTCATTGCCGCCGGCGCGGACGCGCGGCGGGTCGTCTACTTGGGCGCGAGCGTACGGGCGGCGCGGGACTTCTTGCGCGCACCGGTGTTCTTGTGCATCGCGCCGCGCTTGACGGCCTTGTCGATCGTGCTCACCAGCTCGCGGTGGGTCGTCTCGGCCGCAGCTGCGTCGCCGCCCTCGACCTGCGATTCGAGGCTACGGAAGTAGGTCTTGATCGTAGACGTGTAGCGGCGGTTCTCCAGACGCTCGCGCTCGGAGCGCAGGATTCGCTTCTTCTGTGAGTGGATGTTGGCCATGGTTGGTGTCCTGCGGGAGCCGCCGCCAAGAGGGCGCGCACTCCACCGGCCGATCGCTCGGGCGGTCGCCGTACTATAGCGGCCTTGTCCGCCAGCGCAGAAGCCTTCGGCGAGGAGCCGGTCGTCCCCGCGCCGCCGGGCGGCGGCGGCGCGGGCGACGGGATTGCCCGAAATACCGCGATCTTCTCGTTCCTGACCGGCCTCTCGCGCGTCGTCGGGCTGCTGCGCGAAATCGTGTTCGCCGGCTACTTCGGGACCACCGGCTTCGCGTCCGCGTACGCGATCGCCTACCAGGTCCCCAACTACATCGCCCAGCTGTTCGCCCAATCGGCGCTGTCGGCCGCGTTCGTGCCGGTGTTCACCGATCTGCTGCAGAAGGGGCGCCGCACGGAGGCGGTGCGGCTGGCATCCACGCTGTTCTGGATCATGCTCATCGGCCTGGGCGCCATCACAGCGGTGTTCATCCTCGCCGCCGGGTTCGTAATGCCGCTGTTCATCGGCTCGACCTTCAAGCCCCAGCTCATCGATCTCACGGTCGGCCTGTCGCGGGTGCTGTTCCCGGTGATCCTGCTGCTCGGACTGAACGGCCTGCTCGTGGGGATCCTGCAGTCATACGACCATTTCACGATCCCAGCGCTGTCGCCGGCGGTGTGGAACGTCGTGATCATCGTGCTGCTGGTCGTGCTCGCGCCGCACTTCCACGGCGAAGACAAGATCTACGCCTTCGCGATCGGCATCCTCGTGGCCACCGTCGTGCAGCTGGCGATGGCGTTCGGGGCGCTCGGCCGCATCGACTTTCGCCTGCGCGTCCAGATCGACTGGCACGACCCGCGCATCAGGCAGGTGTTGGCGTTGATGCTCCCCGTGATGCTGGGTCTCGGCATCGTCAACCTCGACCAGTTGATCAACGCGGCCTTCGGCAGCCTCGTCTCCGAAGAAGCGCCGAGCGCGATCAACAACGCGTTTCGCATCTACATGCTCCCCCAGGGGATCTTCAGCGTGGCGGTCGCGACGGTGCTGTTCCCGACGCTCAGCCGCATGGCCTCCAACCGAGAACCCGGGGCGATGCGGCGCGCGGTCGGCAGCGGCATGCGCCAGATCAACCTGCTGTTGATCCCCGCCGCGGCGTTCATGCTCGTGCTGCCGACGCCGATCGTGCGGCTCGTCTTCCAGCGCGGCGAATTCAACGCGCAGTCCACCCACCTGGTCTCGATCGCGCTGTTCTGGTTCGCGTTCAGCCTGCCGTTCGGCGGCCTGAACCTGCTGCTGACACGCACGTTCTTCGCCGTGCAGCGACCGTGGATCCCCACGAGCCTCGCCGCGATGAACATCGTGGTGGACATCATCGTCAGCATCGCGCTGTACAAGCCGCTGGGAATCGCGGGCCTGATCATCGGCACGATCACCGCCAACATCGTCATGACCGCACTGCAGTTCCACCGCCTGCGCACCGGTTTGAACGGCCGCCTGGAAGGCGCCCAGACGACGATGATCACGACGCGCATCCTGGTCGCGTCCGCGTTGCTCGCGGGCGTCTCGTGGGGCGTGTGGAAGTTGCTCGACGATCTCCTGGGCGTGTCGCTGCCCGCGCAGATCATCAGCGTCGGAGGCGCAGCCGCGGTTGGCCTGTTCGTCTACGTGCGCGCGGTGCTGATCATGCGCATCCCGGAGGCCCATCAGGTCAGCGGCATGATCCGGGGGCGGCTGGGCAGAGCCTAGGGCGCCAGCCCCGAGCAGAGGCCGGGTGGACCAAAGCCCACCCGGCTTGCGCCCGAACAGAGATCGCCGCTTACTACATACGTCCCAGGACTGTGTGTTTCGCCTGGGCGGCTTAACACTCCCGACACCTGGACAGGCCGCCGGCCCGAAGGCTGGCGCGTTGCCGCGGCTGAATGAATCCTTGTCGGGTTGGCGATCCGCCGGAGCATCAACGCTAGCGGGTCTGGCGCCACGACCGCGTCGGCTCGCGCGCCATCTACGCTGTAGCGACCCCATGGACCAGGCCCACATCCGCAACTTCTCGATCATCGCGCACATCGACCACGGCAAGTCGACGCTCGCGGATCGCATCCTCGAGCTGACGCACACGGTGGCGGCGCGTGACATGCGTGCGCAGCTGCTGGACTCGATGGACCTGGAGCGCGAGCGCGGGATCACGATCAAGGCGCAGGCGGTGCGCGTGTTCTTCACGGCGCGCGACGGCGAGACCTATCAGCTGCACCTGATCGACACGCCGGGGCACGTGGACTTCACGTACGAGGTTTCGCGCTCGCTGGCGGCGTGCGAGGGCGCGCTGCTGGTGGTGGACGCGGCGCAGGGGGTGGAGGCGCAGACGGTGGCGAACACGTACCTGGCGGTGGAATCGGGGCTGGAGCTGATCCCGTGCCTGAACAAGATCGACCTGCCGGGCGCGGAGCCGGAGCGCGTGGCGGGCGAGGTGAGCGAGCTGATCGGCGAGCCGCCGGAGTCGATCCTGAAGATCAGCGGCAAGACGGGAGAGGGCGTGGGCGAGGTGCTGGAGGAGCTGGTCGCGCGCGTGCCGCCGCCGGAGGGCGACCCGGACGGTCCGCCGCGGGCGCTGATCTTCGACTCGGAGTTCGACCAGTACCGCGGCGTGATCGCGTACATCAGGGTGGTGGACGGCGTGTTTCGCAAGGGCGAGGCGATCCGCGCGATGGCGACGGGCACGGAGGCGGACATCGACGACATCGGCTTCTTCAGCCCGCAGATGATGCCGACGGACCAGCTGGCGGCGGGCGAGGTGGGCTACCTGATCACGGGCCTGAAGGACGTGACGCTGCTGCGCGTGGGAGACACGCTGACGACACGCGCGAAGGCAGGCGGCTCCGCTGGGCGCGCCCACCCCGGGGAAGCGACGGAGCCGCTGCCGGGCTACCGCGAGGTCAAGCCGATGGTGTTCTGCGGCCTGTTCCCGATCGACTCGGACGACTACCCGGACCTGCGCGACGCGCTGGAGAAGCTGGTGCTGAACGACGCGGCGCTGTCGTGGGAGCCGGAGACGTCGGACGCGCTGGGGTTCGGCTTCCGCTGCGGCTTCTTGGGCCTGCTGCACATGGACATCGTGCGCGAGCGCCTGGAGCGCGAGTACGACCTGGAGCTGCTGGCGACGATGCCGTCGGTGGAGTTCGACGTGACGCTGACGAACGGCGAGGAGCTGGAGGTGCACAACCCGTCGGACATGCCGGACCCGGGCACGATCGAGGAGATCCGCGAGCCGTTCATCACGGCGTCGGTGATCGCGCCGAAAGAGTTCGTGGGCGCGGTGATGGGGCTGTGCCAGGAGCGCCGCGGCGAGCACACGGGCATGCACTACCTGTCGCCGGAGCGCGTGCAGATGACGTATGAGCTGCCGCTGGCGGAAATCGTGCTGGACTTCTTCGACCAGCTGAAGTCGCGCACGAAAGGCTACGCGTCGCTGGACTACGAGATCAGCGGTATGAAGCCGTCGGATCTGGTGAAGCTGGACGTGCTGCTGGCGGGCGACACGGTGGACGCGCTGTCGATGGTGGTGCACCGCGAGAAGGCTTATGAGATGGGGCGCACGCTGACGGAGAAGCTGCGCAAGCGCATCCCGCGCCAGCAGTACGACGTGCCGATCCAGGCGGCGATCGGCGCGCACGTGATCGCGCGCGAGACGGTGAAGGCGTTTCGCAAGGACGTGATCGCGGGCTGCTACGGCGGCGACATCACGCGCAAGAAAAAGCTGCTGGAGAAACAGCGGGAGGGCAAGAAAAGGATGAAGCAGGTCGGCCGCGTGGAGGTCCCGCAGGAGGCGTTCTTGGCTGTGCTCGAGCTGGGAGAGGATTAGGTGTGCGCCTCCGGCGCCCGCGCGGATCGCGCGGTGTCAGGCCAGCGGCGCGAGCAGCGCCCGACGCGCGTGCTGTTCGTGTGCCTGGGCAACATCTGCAGATCGCCGACGGCGGAGGGCGTGATGCGCACGCTGGTGAACGACGCGGGGCTGCGGGACAGCATCCAGCTCGAATCGGCGGGCACGGGCGCGTGGCACGTGGGCAGCCCGCCGGACAGGCGCGCGAGCGAGGCGGCCAGCGCCCGCGGTGTCGAGCTGGAGGGCCACGCGCGCCAGGTCCGCTCGGAGGACTTCGAGGAGTTCGATCTGCTGCTGGCGATGGATGGCGAGAACCTGCGCGAGCTGCGCGGTCAGGCGCGTGACGATGACGAGCGCGCGAAGGTGCGGCTGCTGCGCGAGTTCGACCCCGCGAGCGCGGGCTCGGGCGACCTGGACGTCCCGGACCCGTACTACGGTGGGGCGAACGGCTTCGAGGAGGTGTTCGAGCTCGTGCACGCGGCGTGCGCGGGTCTGCTCGAGCAGCTGCGAGCGTGACGCTCCCGCCGGGTGCGGGCGACGCGGCTCGCGTGGGCGGCGGAGACATCAACGAAGCCTTCCGCGTGGTGCTGGCGGACGGTACGCGGGCGTTCGTGAAGACGCGCGCGGACGCGGCTGAGGGCGAGTACGCGGCGGAGGCGGCGGGACTCCAGTGGCTGGCGGAGCCGGGCGCGCTGCGCACGCCGCGCGTGCTGGACGTGGACGAGCGCTATCTGGCGCTCGAGTGGATCGAGGCGGGCCGCCTGGAGGAGGAGGGCGCGGAGGAGCTGGGACGCGGCCTGGCGGCGACGCATGCGGCGGGCGCGCCGAGCTTCGGCTGCGCCGCGCAGCCCGACGCGGGCGGCCCAGCCGCGGCCGAGCCGGCGCGGTTCGGGTCGCTGCGGCTGCCCAACGAGCCGACCGATGGCTGGCCGGAGTTTTATGCCGAGCGGCGCGTGCGGCCGCTGGCGGCGTAGGCGCGCGAGCGCGGGGCGCTGTCGCATGCGGCCCTCGACGCGGTGGAGCGCGTGTGCGAGCGCGTGGGCGAGCTGTGCGGCCCGCCCGAGCCGCCGGCGCGATTGCACGGGGACCTGTGGTCGGGCAACGTGATGGCGGACAGGCATGGCCGCCCGTTGCTGATCGACCCGTCGGCGTACGGAGGGCACCGCGAGGTCGATCTGGCGCTGCTGCGGCTGTTCGGCGCGCCGTCGGAGCGCGTGTTCGCGGCGTACGAGGAGCTGACGCCGCTGGCGTACGGCTGGGAGGAGCGAGTCGAGCTCTACCAGCTGCTGCCGCTGCTGGTGCACGCGCTGCTGTTCGGCGGCTCCTACGCGGGCGCGGTCGAGCGCGTGGCGCGTCGCTACGCGGGCTGAGCGCGCATAACCCCCTGTCCCCGCCGGCCGCACGGGTCGGAGTGGGGGGTGTGCGTGCGGAAACGGCCTCGGCCCGACAGCGTCTGTACCTGCTGACGCGGGTGGTGATCGCGCGTCACTACCGCCGGGAACTGACACTGGCGGAGGTGGCTCAGGCGCTGGCGAGCTCGCCGCGACAGCTGCAGCGCGCGTACGAGCAGTTCGGCGGGATGACGTTTCGCGAGGACCTGCTCGCGCGGCGTATGGCGGTGGCGGCTGAGCTGCTGATCGAGCAGCGCTCGATCCCGGTCACGGACGTGGCGCGCCTGGTGGGCTATCGCCATGCGGCGCATTTCGCGCGTGCGTTTCGCCGCCGCTATGGGATCGCCCCGGCGCGCTTCCGCGAGGCGGCGCGTCAGGCGGAGGAGCGCTCGTAGGCGATGTCCGCATCGACGGTCTCGGCGCCGGGCAGCGACAGGCGCATGAGCGTGCCGCCGCCGGGCGCGGGCTCGGCGGTGACGCTCCCGCCCTGCTGGACGGCCACCTGGCGCACGATCGCCAGGCCGAGCCCCGAGCCGGGCCTGCCGCGCGCCTCGGCGCCGCGGTAGAAGCGGTCGAAGACGTGTGGCAGGTCCTCGGCGGAGATGCCCGGTCCGTGATCGCGCACCGACAGCTCTCCCGCCTGCAGGCGCACCTCGACCGACTCGCCGGGCGGGCTGTACTTGACGGCGTTGTCGATCAGGTTGCCGACCGCGCGCTCCAGGCGCGCGGGGACGCCGGTGACGATCGTCGGCTGGAGCTCCGCAAGCAGCGGGGTGTCGGGCGCGCGCCTGCTTGCCCGCTCGAGCACCTCGCCGGCGAGCAGGTCCAGCCGCACCTCCTCGACGTCCGAGCGCGGTTCCTCGCCCCGTGCGAGATCGATCAGGTCGTTCATCAGCAGCGTGAGCTCCTCGATCTGCTCGACGACGTCGTCGAGCAGCCGGCGGCTGTCCTCGGGGTCCATGTCCTGGCCCTGCTGCTGCAGGATCTCGATGTTGGTGCGCAGGCTGGTCACGGGCGTGCGCAGCTCGTGCGAGGCGTCGGCGACGAGCTGGCGTTGGGCGTGCACGGAGGCGTCGAGCGCGCTCATGGAGCGCTCGAGCGCGTCGAGCATCGCGTTGAAGCTCCCGGCGAGGCGGCCGAGCTCGTCCCCGCCGGAGGGTTCGATCCGTCCGCTGAGGTCCTGCGTGAGCGCGACGTGCTCGGTGGCCTTGGTGAGGCGCTTGAGCGGCTGCACGGCGGCGCCGGCGACGAGCCGGCCGAGCAGTGCGGCGAGCGCTACGCCGCCGACGACTAGCAGCACGAGGATCAGGCGCAGGCGGCTGAGCAGGCTGTTGATTTCGGTCAGCGGCAGCGCCAGCTGGACGGCACGCCCCTTGCCGAACGGCTCGGAGAGCACGCGCAGGTGGATCCCTCTGATTTCGGCTTCGCTGAAGAACGGCGTGCCACCGTGCGCGGCGAGCGCGCGTGTGCGCGCGTCCACCGGCAGCGTCACGCCCCCGACGGACTGCGCGGTGATGTGTCCGTTGGCGTTGACCATCTGCTGGTAGCCGCGCACCTGCACGGGGCTGGGCGAGAGCCTGCCGAACAGGTGTGGATGCGGGGGGGCTTTTCCGCTGAGCAGCCGCTGGAGCGGGCGGGCCTCGCGCGCGCGCTGGCTGAGCTGGGTGTCGATCTGCTTGTGCAGCTGGTTGGAGGTGAGCACGTAGGTGAGGATCGCGGCGAGCACGACGGCGATCGCCACGGCGGCGGCGGACACGAGCGTGATGCGCCGTCGGAAGCTCATGCCGGTGTGCGCAGCACGTAGCCGACGCCGCGCACGGTGTGCAGCAGTCGCGGCTCCTCGCCGACCTCGGTCTTGCGCCGCAGATAGCCCATGTACACGCCGAGCGAGTTGGAGCTCGACCCGAAGTCATAGCCCCATACGCTCTCGAAGATCGCCGAGCGCGTGAGCACCTGACGCGGGTGACGCAGGAACAGCTCGAGCAGCAGGAACTCGGTGCGCGTGAGCTGTAGTAGCCGCTCGCCGCGCCATGCCTCGTGGGCGCGTAGGTCGAGTCGCAGGTCGGCGAAGGCGAGTGTCGGCTCGTCGCCGTCGCCTTCGCCGGTACGGCGCAGCAGCGCGCGCACGCGTGCGAGCAGCTCTCGCAGCGCGAACGGCTTGACGAGGTAGTCATCAGCGCCGGCGTCGAGGCCGGCGACGCGGTCGTCGACCTCGCCGCGCGCGGTGAGCATCAGCACGGGTGTGCTGTCCCCGCCCTCGCGCAGGCGCTTGCACACCTCCAGGCCGTCCATGCGCGGCATCGCGATGTCGAGGATGATCGCCTCGTACGGCGCGGCGCCGAGTCGCTCCAGCGCCTCGAGCCCATCGCTTGCCCTGGCGACGTCGTAGTGTTCGAGCGTGAGGGCTCGCGACAGCGCGTTCTGGACGGCGGGCTCGTCGTCGACGACCAGTATGCGCGCTTGCTCGGCCATGATCTATGCGTCCCCTCGTGTGCCGCCCGCGGCCGGCGTCCGAGTTGGACGGGTTAATGGGCAAGTATGAGGCTAGCGTGACGGATTTCTGGGATCGCAGGCGAAGGAAACGCGAAGAGAATGCTAAGAGCCGACACAGGGAGGAGGAGGCATCGCTGAGCTCCAGAAGGCCTCGCGGGACGGCGCGGACATGTTCGCGACCCAGTCGCGCACGCTGCGAAACAGCATCGTCAGCCTGGCGATCTTCTTCGCGCTCGTCGCGGCGCTGCTGATCGGGGTTCCCGGTCTGAACGCGGCGGCGGATCGGATCGGGCACGCGAACGTCCCGTGGATCCTCGCGGGGGTCGGGCTGGAGGTGCTCTCGTGCGTGGGCTATGTGGTCCTGTTCGAGCTGATCTTCGGCAGGCTCGGGCGCAGCCTGAGCTCGCGCCTGTCGCTGGCGGAGCTCGCGGTCAACTCGGTGGTGTCGGTGAGCGGCCTGGCGGGAATCGCGCTGGGCGCGTGGGTGCTGCGCTCGAAGGGCGTGTCGGTCGAGCGGATCGCGAAGCGCTCGGTGCTGATCTTCGTGCTGACGAGCGCGGTGAACGTGGGGGCGGTGCTGGTGATCGGGCTGCTGATGTGGCTGGGCGTGGTTCCCGGCTCGCGCGATCCACTGCTGACGCTGTTGCCGGCGGCGGCGGCGCTGGCAGCGATCGTGGGAACGCTGGTGGCGGCGGCATGGGCTAGGCGCGCGGCGGCGGCGCGCAAGCTGGAGCACGGTCGCGTGGCGGTGGCGCTGACGGCGGTGAGCGGCGGCGTGTACGACGCGTTGGGCCTGATCCGCGCGCACGAGTGGAGGCTGCTCGGGGCGGTCGGCTACTGGCTGTTCGACAACCTCGTGCTGTACGCGTGCCTGGCGGCGTTCGGCGACGCGCCGTCCTTCTGGGTGGTGGCGATGGCGTATCTGGTGGGCATGCTGGCCAACTCGGTGCCGGTGCCGGGCGGCTTCGTGGCGGTGGAAGGCGGTCTGGTGGGAATGCTGCTGGCGTTCGGCACGCGTCCGGCGTCGGTGGTGATCGCGGCTGTGGTGATCTACCGCGCGATCTCGCTGTGGCTTCCCGCGGTGATCGGCTCTATCGCGTTCCTCACCCTGCGCCGCGATATCGGTAAGCCGCTCGCGCCTGTGGTTCCAAGCTAGCCGCGCTCGTCCTGTTGGACGGTGCGTCCTATTTGCCGGTGATCTGCTTGGTGTACGCCTGCTGGGCCGCGGTCGTTTGGCAGACGTGTCGCGGCAGGTTGGCCATGACCTGCGCGAGGCTCGCGTTGACCGGTCCGGACAGGCCGGGGCAGTAGACGGGCGCGGGCAGGTCGCCGGTCGCGGAGCCGGGGGCGTTGAGCGGACGCAGCCGTTCGCTCGCCTGCAGCGCGAGGGCGTAGTCGTGGGAGAAGATGTCGATGGCGACCCTGCCCGTGTAGATCTCGATCGAGCGGCCTTCGTCGTAGACGGTGGCGGGCACGCCGCGCACGAGCGTGTTGCGCTGCGGGCCGAGCGTGGCGTTGGAGTGCAGCACGTAGACGACGGTCGTGACCTGCACGGGCAGCAGGCAGCTGCCGCCGCCGAAGATGCCCTTGCTCTGCACGCAGTCGCCGTAGTAGACGCTGTCGCCGACCTTGGGGATGTAGCTGTTGAGGCCGTCGACGGCGGCGAGCGGATGGCCGTCGAAGCTCGGGCCGACCCAGTAGATCCTGTAGTAGGGGAAGGTCTGGGCTTCGGCGAGATCGCCGGAGGCGACCGGCGGCGGATGGCTGGTGCCGCAGCCGCCGAGCGCGAGCGCGGCGCAGATGGCGGCGAGCACAAGGGCTGCCCGCGCCGTGCGAGGCGGCGATTTGTCGGGGATGGTGGAGGTCACGGGCGTCATTATCTTGGCGTGGACACGAGAAGCACCGGTGCTCCCGAGCCGCACGACGCTACTTCGGTGTCGCCCGACTGTTCACAGTCCTGCGATCCCGCCGAGTTCTCGGCGGATATGCCGGGGTCCGGTGGGGTAGCACGCCGGGCCCCGATCAATCTTCGCACCGCCTCCCAGGGCACCGCGCCGGAAGCTCGCGCGCAGGTCGCTCTGCTGGCGTTCACGGCGGCGCTGATCGCGGTGTGGCTGGCGGTCGATCCGCGTACGCCGGACCTCGCGGCGCAGGTCTACCGCGTGGGGCTCTTCAACCAGCTCGGCTTCGCGGTGTGGGACGAGCACTGGTACCTCGGCCACAGCCTTCCTGGCTACAGCCTGCTGTACCCGCCGCTGGCGTCGCTGCTGGGCATTCGCGCGCTGGGGGCGCTGTGCGTGCTCGCCTCCACGGTGCTGTTCGCGCGGCTGGCAGCATCGGTATACGGGGCGGCGGCGCGCTGGGGTGCTGCGTTGTTCGCGGTGGCGGCGCTGGGGGACGTGTGGATCGGGCGCATGACGTTCGCGCTGGGGGTCTCGCTCGCGCTGGCGGCCGGGCTGGCGCTGATGCGCGAGCGCTGGCTGTGGGCGGGCCTGTTGGCGGCGCTGTGCGCGGCGGCGAGCCCCGTGGCAGCAGTGCTGCTGGGTCTGGCGGCGCTGTCGGTGGCGCTCGCGCGGCGCACGCCGCGGCTGCTGTTCGTGGCGGCGGTGCCCGGCGCGGCGGTGGTGCTGGCGCTGGCTGCGCTGTTCCCGGAAGGCGGTTACGAGCCGTACCCGTTCCTGTCGTTCGCGGCGACGATGGCGGTGGTGCTGGTGTTCGTGGTTGCGCTGCCGCGGGCAGCGCGTGTGCTGCGGATCGGCGCGTGGGTGTACCTGGTGGCGTGCGTGGCGTGCCTGCTGGTGAACTCGCCGATGGGCAGCAACATCGAGCGCTACGCGGTGCTGCTGGCGGGCCCGCTGCTGCTGTGCGCGCGGCTCGCAGATCCTGCGGAGCGCGCGGGGCACACGGGGCATGCGCAGCGCGCGGGCGCGTCGGTCTGGCGGCGCGTCTCGCCGGTGGGCGCGGCGGCGCTGTGCGTGATCGCGGTGTGGGTGGTGTGGGGGCCGGTGCGCGAGACGCTGGCGGTGGCGGGCAGCGAAGCGACGAGCGCGGCGTACTACGTGCCGGTGGAGCGCTTCCTGGCGGAGCACGCCGGCGGCCCAGTGCGCGTGGAGGTGCCGCTGACGCGCTCGCACTGGGAGGCGGCGCTGCTCGCGCCGACGGTGTCGCTGGCGCGCGGCTGGGACAAGCAGCTTGAAATGCGCTACGACGGCGTGCTGCTCGCCCACGGGCTCACGGCGGCGAGCTACGAGCGCTGGCTACACGAGCAGGCGGTCTCCTACGTGGCACTGCCGGACGTGGCGCTTGACCCGTCGAGCGCGCACGAGGGCACGCTGATCCGTCGCGGCCTGCCGTATCTGCGCGAGGTGTTCGCGAGCGCACACTGGCGCATCTTCCGGGTGCTCGGCGCGACGACGCTCGCCTCAGGCCCAGGGCGGCTGACGTCGCTGGGGCACGACTCGTTCGCGCTGCTCGCGCGCACGCCGGGCAGGTTCGTGGTGCGCGTGCACTTCACGCGCTACTGGACGCTCACACGGGGCAGCGGCTGCGTGGCGCAGGCGCCGGGAGGCTGGACGGCGGTGAGCGTGCGCGCGCCGGGTACGACGGTGGTGACGGCGAGCTTCTCGCTGTCACGGGCGTTCAGCTCGGGCGGCTCGTGCTCGTCGGGCGCCGCTGCGGGATCCCGCGCTCAGGCGCCGACGCCGGTGTCGGGGCAGCCGAGCGGCGCGCAGTCGTCGTATCGCTGGCTGGTGCGCACGGAAGGCGCGCCGCCGTCGATCGCGGCGGAGAACCGCGCGCGGGGAACGAGCGCGTGGCGCCTACCCGGCCCGGCGTACGAGCTGGGGGGCGCGGCGCACGGGGCGATCGCGGGGTATGTGGCCGAGCAGGCGATCGCGCCGGGAGAAGCGCAGAGCGTGTACGTGAGCGCGCCTCGCGCGCGCACGGTGACGGTGCGCGTGTACCGCATGGGCTGGTATGGCGGGCTCGGCGGGAGGCTGGTGCTGGCGAGCGCGCGACTGCCGGCGCGCACGCAGCCAAGGTGCGCGCATCGTTTCCTCACGGGCCTGACGGAGTGTCGCTGGCATGCGGCGCTCAGCTTCCCGATTCCGAGCGCGCTGGCGAGCGGCGTGTACATCGTCAGGCTGCACGCGTCGACGGGCGCGGAAAGCGACTGCATGTTCGTGCTGCGCGCGCGCCAGCCACCGCGGCTGCTGGTGGAGATCCCGACGGCGACGTACGAGGCGTACAACGCGTGGGGCGGGGACAGCCTGTATCCGGGAGGGAGCGAGCGCGTGGGGCTGACGCGCACGACGCAGGGCGTGGAAGTGTCGTATGACCGACCGTATGACAGCCAGACGGGCGCGGGGCAGTTCTTCGTCCGCGACGTGGCGATGGTGCGCTTCTTGGAGCGCTACGGCTACCCGGTGGGCTACACGACGATCGAGTCGATCGACGGCGACCCGGCTCAGGTGCGCGGTCCGCGTGCGCTGATCGACGTGGGGCACTCGGAGTACTGGTCGGCGGGCGACGAGCGCGCGTTCGAGCGCGCGCGCGACGGCGGCGCGAGCCTGCTGTTCATCAGCTCGGACACGATGGCGTGGCGGGTGCGCTTCGCGCGCGCGAGCGCCGCGTCGAGCCAGGCGGGCGAGCCCGACCACCGGATCGTGGCATACAAGGAGCTCGTGGCGCGCGACCCCGACCGCGCCGATCCGACGGGGCTGTTCCCGCTCGGCGGCGCGCAACTGGTGGGCAGCTCCTACGACGGCTGCATCACCCCGCGCGTGGAAGTGCGGGGGCCGCCGGTGTACGGCTACTACGCGTGGCGGCCATCGCCGAGCCTGCGCCCGGGCTGGCTGTTCGCGCGAACGGGCGTGACGGCGGCGACAAGCATCCCTGGAATCGTCGGCTACGAGCTGGACGAGCGCACGCCGGCGACGCCCGCGGGCACGCTGCTGGTGGGCACGGGGACGGGCGTGCCGTGTGGCTCGGAGACCGAGCCATCGCCGGTCCGCGGCAGCAGTGCGGAGACGACGCTGTACACGGCGCGCTCGGGCGCGCTGGTGTTCGCGACGGGCACGCTCGGCTGGGAGTACGCGCTCTCGCCGGTCCCGCAGGCCTCGCCGGAGGTGCCGCGGGCGCCCGACCCGCGCGTGGTGGCGATGACGCGCAACCTGCTCGCGCGCGTGCTCGGCGAAACGCGCTAGCGGGGCGCGAGCGCGTACAGGCCGGTGTCGCCTGTGAGGTAGATATCGGTGCCGTCGCTGATCACGGGATCGAACGCGCCGGTGTCCTTTTCGAAGAGCATGCGGCCGGTGGAGATGCCGAGGCCGTAGGTGCGGTGCGTGCCGAGGTCGGAGAAGTACACGATCCGCCCGATGATGGTGGCCGACCCGGAGATGCGCCCGTGACCGTCGAACTTCCAGCTGATCTGCCCGGTGCGGGCGTTGAGCGCGTAGAAGGTGCCGTCGTAGGAGCCGGCATAGAGTGTTGGCCCGAGACCAGGCGCGTTGGTCACGGCAGGCGAGGCGTAAACGTAAGCTCCCGTCTGCACGGCCCAGTCGAGCGCGCCGGTGGACGCGTCGTAGGCGTAGATGCGCCCATCTGTGTTGCCGAGGAAGACGCGGCCGTAGACGACGGCGGCGGTCGAGTAGAAGGTGCCGCTGCCGAGCAGCGCGCCTTCGGATTGGCTGATCCACACGCGGCGCCCGGTCTGCTCGGATACGGCCTGCAGCCGTCCGGAGTAGTCGCCGAAATACAGGACACCGCCCGACAGCGAGGGGCTGGCCTTGACGGCGCCGCCGGCTTGATACGTCCAGATGACCGCGCCGGTGCGGTCGTTGAGCGCGTACACGAGCCCGGACTGGGAGCCGAAGAACAGACGTCCGTGGTCGATCAGGGGCGAGGACTCGCTGGGGCTGGACAGGGAGCGAAACCAGCGGATGGAGCCGTTGGCGCTGTTGAGCGCGACGATGCGCCCGGGCTTGTCGGGATGCCCGCTGGAGAGGATGGTGACGTAGACGGTGTTGGCGGTGACGGCGGGCGAGGAGGCGGACGTCTGGCCGAGGCGGCGCGACCAGATGACGTGGCCGGTGCGCGTGTCGATGGCGTCGAGCACGGCGTCGTCGCCGAGCTGGTAAAGGCGTTCGCCGTAGATCACGGGGGGGAACTCGAGCAGCGCGTTGCCGCCGTGCACCCAGATCTGCTTGAAGGGAGGGCGGACGCGCGGGGATGCTGGGAAGAAGCGAGTGTGGTTCTGGGTGTAGCCGTACAGCGGCCAGGTGAAGCGGTCGGGCGGACGGGCTGGCAGCACGGGCGCCGGCTGCGCGACGAAGCGAGCGTGCGGGTGGTAGATGCTGCCGGTGCGGTTGTGCTCGTAGAGGTACGCGCCGAGGGCGACCGCGGCGAGCAGCACGACGAGCGCGACCGCGGCGAGCGCGACGCGGACGCGCGTCGAACCCTGGGAGCTTGCGTCTGCGGTCGCTCACGGGCTCGAGCGGTTGCTCAGGCTGCGAGCTTGCGCGAGGAGGCGCGCGCGGCTGCGCTCGCAGCGGGGGCGTCCTCCAGCGGGACACTCGCGGCGGCGGTGGCGCCGTCGTTGCGCTGCTGTCGCTCGTGGGCGGCGGTGGCTTTGGCGCGACGGCTGCTGCGGATGCGCGTGCGGGCGGCGGGACGCCTCGCGTAGCGGGCGATCGCGCGGACGAGCGTCAGTGCGAGCAGCCACACACAGCCGACCGCGAGCGGTGGCAGCGTGAGCCCGGAGACGAGCGCGAGCCCGGCGTGATTGCTGTTCAGCGACCAGTTCCACAGCAGGTAGTCGGCGACGGTGAGTCCGGAAACGAACACCAGCGGCCTGTGGGACACGCAATAACCCTAGAGGTGTTCGGGGACGGACGACGGGGCGGCGCCCTATAGGCGCCTATGATCGCTCGCGATGGAGAGCGTGGGAGAGAGCTCGGAGGTGTTCGCGCCGGGGCTGCTGAGCGGCCGTGTGGCGCTGGTGACCGGTGGCGGAACGGGCCTCGGCAGGGCGAGCGCGCTGGAGCTGGTCCGCTGCGGTGCGCGCGTGACGATCGTGGGGCGTCGCAGCGAGGTGCTCGAGCAGGCGGCGAGGGAGATCAACGAGTCGGTCGGAGCGGTCACGGGCGCGGGCGCTGAGGCGGCTGGCCGGATGGGCGACGCGCCGGCAGCGGGGGCCGACTGGGTGGCGGGCGATGTGCGCGACCGCGAGGAGGCTCAGCGGATGGTTGGAACGGCGCTCGAGCGCCACGGGCGCCTGGACGTGCTCGTGAACAACGCCGGCGGCCAGTTCTTCAGCCCGGCGGAGCTGATCGTGGCGAAGGGCTGGCGGGCGGTGTGGCGGCTGAACGTGGAAGGCGGGCTGAACATGGCCGAGGCGGCGTTCGAGCTGGCGTTCGGCCGGGCGGGCACGGGCACGGTGGTGAACGTGACGCTGTCTCCGCACAACGGCATGCCGGGGATGGCGCACTCGGGCTCGGCGCGCGCGACGGTGGAGGCGCTGACGCGCGAACTGGCAGGCCGCTGGGAGCAGGCGGGCGTGACGGTGACGGCGGTGGCGGCGGGGCACTTCGACACGGAGGTGCTGGCCAAGTACCCCGCTAGCGTGCGCGCGGGCGCGGCGCGCACCGTGCCGCTGCAGCGCCTGGGCACGGTGGCGGAGCACGCGTGGCTGATCGCGCTGCTCGCCTCGCCGCTGGGGCACGCGTTCAACGGCTCGACGATCACGCTCGATGGTGCGCGCGACAACTGGTGCGGGCCTTGGCCGCCCGCTGGCCTGGCGGATGAGTCTGGGGCGGTGCCTAGCGAGGAGCGGCGGTAGGCCGAAGGCCCGCAAGTGACGGCCCGGCGGCTTCGAAGGGGCGGACGAAGCGGCGGACGGGGATCGAACCCGCATCATCGCCTTGGAAGGGCGAGGCTCTACCATTGAGCTACCACCGCACGCGCGAACCCGCCCCGCAGGGCGGTTCGACGCCGATGACAGTTTGCACAAACGACCTTGCACTTGCGGATCTCGTCGAGGACGGACTGCCAGCTGTGATCGCGGATGCCTTTGGCGATGTTGAAGCTCTTGTCGCCGAGATGGTCGAACTCGAGCACGAGCGGGTCGGTCTCGCCGCAGTCGCGCATGGTTGGCGGCGAAAGAACGCCACGAGCTCTGACGCGCGCTCCTCAGCGATAGCTCGCTTGCGGCGGAGCGCGTTCGCGATGTAGCGCTCGCGGTGTGCGGAGTAGTGCTCGCGTTTGTACGCGGCCCGGCAGGGCCGGCAGTAGTTATCGCGCTGGCCGCGGGCCTTTCGGCGCCAGGCGAACTCTGAGAGCGCCTTGTGTTGTCCGCAGGATCCGCAGGTTCTGACGTCGGGTAGCACGAACGTATGTTCCCATGCCGAGGGGACGGAGCCCCTGGCGAACCGCGGCCCGTAGAATGGGCTGAGGCCACGGGGAGTGGCGCAGTCTGGTAGCGCACCCGGCTGGGGGCCGGGCGGTCGCAGGTTCAAATCCTGTCTCCCCGATTAAGTTCTTGTTGGATGCTGGTGGGGGCTGGGGGCGTCCTGAGAGCGCAGTTTTGGCTCTGGCGCTGGGATCGCGGGGTGATGTGGCCGGCGGAGGTGGATCGGCCAGCTGCGCCACCTCGAGGGCCATCCGCCCACGAACCGCCCACGTGACGGGGAGCTGACCGCCCACGTTGCCCAGGGCGAGTAAAGCGCGAGTGGGTCGTCCGTTCTGGGCCCGCTCGAACACCTTTAAGGCGATGCGAGCTGAACCTAAACCTGGAGATCCTGCGTGACCCAAGCTGTGGCGACATCGCTGAGCGCGGCTTCGTCGTCGATGTCCACCTCCTTATAAATCTGCGCGACAAAGTCGCTCGGAAGGTTTGGGGCGAGAAAGTCCTTAATGAGCGCGCATCGGCGCCCTGTCACGAGCATGGCGCCAACCTCAACGAGAACATTGTTGTTTAGCTGTGCGGTTTTATGGCCCTTTGGGCTGCCTCTCGTCTCAAGGATTGCGATTCCGTACTTACAGCCCCAGATGTGGGCCGCTACGTTGCCGAAGAGCTGATCGTCGGCGTTACGGTCCGAAGCTAGATGCATGACCAGACCGTTGCGTGCGATCGTCTCCCGCAGGGTGGCAATCGCCCGGGCAATTGGGTCAGCAGCACTATCGCTATCCCTCGGAAATCGCGTCATGCAGAACACGTTCCGCTCAAAGGGTGAGATGTCCAGCAGCCGTCGCACCGCCGGTAGGAACGGCAGCGGCGCGACCTCGGCAGGAATTAGCGGATGCTCTGCACCCGCTAGTTCAGCAGAACCGCCCGCCGTAATTTCCGCGGCGACCGCAGCAGGATCGACGTCTCCGACGAGATTGAGCACGGCCTCTTTGCCCTCCGGCGTTAGTGACCAAGTGCTGCTCCCCCGTCGAAATACGAGCTCGCTATCCCGCAGCCTCGCGAGCTCTTGGCTGATGTTGCCCGGAGACGGAAGTCGCAATGACTCGAACATCCTTCCGACGTCAGCGGGCGAGAACCATCCGTCCCCTTCGCGCTCACCAACTAGATGAGCGACCACCAGCACCCGATCGCGACGACGGCTTAGCCGTTGTACTACGAGCCCGAAGCCACGGGCCATTAGGACTTGTGCGCGACGACGCGCTGGATCAACGCGGCCGTCGCTTCATAGCCAGCTGCGTTCATCCTCAACTCGCGTTGAGCGCCGTTGCCGCGAACCCGAAATCCCTCGCCCTGGAGCTGCTGGACGCTTCTTCCGAAGTTGCCGTCGAGCACCCCCATCTCCTCGCAGGCGTGGCGGACGGTCTCGGCTGGGGTCCAGTCACCGTGTCCGAGACTCTGTCTGGCCGCGACTACGAGATGAGCAATCTCGGCCATCGCTGTGCTCTTTGACCTATCCAGGGCTCGTCGGGGAAGAATGAGCGCTACCTGGTCCTCCTCGATCTCATAGATTCGGCCGAGAGCTGCCGAATCAACCCCAAGCTGCTCGGCGAGGCTGCCGGGCATGCCAGCTTCCTGACGAGTCGTTTGGTGCGTTCCCACTGCGCCACCAGTCCAAAATGCCAGCACCAGTCCGGCACTGCGAAGGTCGGCCGGAAGGTTGGCTGCGTTGACCGCGTCGCTGGCCTCCCGGAGCCGCTGAACGACGCCCAAATCGTTCGTCATATCCGTAGCTCCTCCTCAGTTTCGAACAGCTCCTCCAACAGCGCCTTCGCGCGTTGGATTCCGGGCTGGGTCGCGCGATAGAAATAAGCGCCGCGCTTGCCACGCCGGGTTGCAAGGTCCCCCCGGCTGGACACGTTCGCAGGGAGGTTCTGGTCCATGCATGCATAGTCCGCGCACATCGCGTTTATCTTGCCGGCTGGAACATCTGAGCGATCGTAGGCAACGCGTTCTACCGCAAGCTTGAGCAGCACAAGCGAGCGTTGACGCTCGGCCTTTGCACGAGGGAGTCGAGCTACAGGGATCCGCAGAAGCGGCTCATCGGCGGTGAACTCGACGACGTCCTCTATGCGGTCGATGTCGGTCCCGATCCATCGCGCCAAGCGCGCGGCCGGAGAGCCACTGTCGTCGAGATCACGCACTTGATCGGAAGGGGCGGCAGCAGGGCCCTCGGTTTCCGTCGACGGAGGAGGAGATGATGCGCGGAGCAGGTGTTCGAGCACGACGGCTCCGCCCGGGCTCTCCGGGTTCAGATCAACGCCCCGCAGGAATTGCAATGCCTCCTCTACCGCACGCTTCCGATCGTCGCTCATCGCGCACGCCCCAGTAGATCGATCGCGCGCCTCGCTGAGTGGAGCGGAAGTGAATACCGCGCGCCTGTCTTGACGACCCAGCGTCCCTTCAACAGGGCGGATAGCTTCGGACGGACCGTCCCGGATGGCATCCCGGAGATTGCGCCGACGTCACCGGGGGTCGCATCATCTGACTCGCGGAGTCCGAGCAGGCGCATGGCCTGCAAAGCCAGGAGCACACAAAGCACGCGTTGTTCCGCCGGCAGGTCGTCGAACGCGGGTTCTAGGAGCAACTTCCCACCCGACGTGAAGCGCACGTATGGCTGCAACCCCCGCGCAAGCTCCTCTTGCGCGAGCGCCTCCTCATCCACGATCAGGGCACGAAGCTCTTCTGCCATGCCACGAGTATAGCGATGTTCTAAGGCTTGTCAAGGGCCCATAGGATGCATCAGCCAAGCGCACAAGACTGCAGCATTGACGGGACTATCCGGCTTCCTCATTCGCTGGCTCCGCATAGTGATTCGCTGGGATCTCGGAAGCGCGCGTCTTTTCATCCGGAAGTAACTGGGCATATCAGGCAGCGATCGTAAAGTCGGAAAGAGCAAACCTCCCGTCGGAGTAGATGCGTAAATTTGGCTTGACCAAGGACTTCTCACGATGACCACTTTCGTTGCGCTGGCTCGCCGATCGCGTTTGCTGCTTCTCTCTACGGTCCCGGTCTCCCATGTCGGGGGCGATGGATCCTCGCGGTACAGGTTTCTCCTGCAAAATCGCTACTTTCAGCGCACAAGTCCAGATCAAGGTGGCTCCCACGTTGGGCTCCACGGTGCAGTTCGGCAGTGCTGAGTCCACTGGGGAGCGTGACGTTTGAATGGAGCTTACTCCCAGAAGGCGGGCGTTTACAGGCATCGGGTCGCTCCCGCGCGCCGCGCGGTTGCTGCTTCAGTGCGCGGTCCTGGTCTCCCGTGTCGGGGGCGATGGATCCTCGCGGTAGCCTAAGTTCAGGAGACGAACGCACCGTTCCGCGCTTTCAACGGATCACTGCGAGGATCCGCCCACGCTCCGGAGCGTCGCGCATCGGCGCTCATCGTCCGATCCGCGACGCCACTGTGCGGTGGACGCCGCGCGTTCGCCGTATCGCTCTACCGTCGCGGGCCGGCTTCCGATTGGATGGCCGGACATAGCGCGCGCACAGTAAGAGCTGTCCCGAGCTGTCCCGTGCATCTAGTCTGTGCAGAGATCGGCAGCGCTACGACGGGCGGCGACGGAGCCGCCTCGCCGAGGAGCTTGCGGAGCCGCAATACGCGATGGTCACGATCGGCTATCCGATCGCTATCGCTGAGCCACCGGCATAAGGCTCCCCAGTTGGCGTCGCGAGGACCGTCGGAGCTGGGGATAGGCCCAGACCTCGCCCGCGAGCCGATCGGCAAGGCCGACTGAGCCAGGCCGGGTCTGACGGAGGCTTTGATCTGACCAAGCTCTCCGTCGAACCCGGTCCGGCCCAGTGTGGGCAAGGGCGGCTAAGGCACGTGATGCGGGTGTTGGTGCGCCCGCTCGAGGAAGTCGTACACCAGCCGCACGGCCATCGACCCCTCGCCGACCGCGGAGGCCACGCGCTTGATCGATCCGCTGCGGACATCCCCGGCGGCCAGCACGCCGGGCCTGCTCGTCTCCAGCAGCAATGGCTGGCGGGACCCCCGCTCGCCTTCTCCCAGCGTAGCTCCCGCCGCCGGCCCCGTGAGCACGAAGCCGTGGCGATCGAGCGCCACGCACTGCCGCAACCAGCCCGTGTGTGGGTCGGCGCCGATGAACACGAACATCGCTCGGGCCGGCAGCCGCTGGCGTTTGCCGGTGCGCTTGTTCTCGGCGACCACCGCCTCGAGCGTCCGCTCTCCTTCGAGCGCGTGCACCTCGGTGTCGAGCAGCACCTCGACCCCGCTGCGCTCGATCCGATCGGCCAGGTAGCGGGACATGTTGGCGCTCAACGAGGCGCCGCGGATCAGCAGGCGCAGCTCGGTGGCGTAGCGCGACAGGAACAGCGTCGCCTGTCCGGCCGAGTTGCCGCCGCCGACGACCACCACGGGGTCGCCCGCACAGATCCGCGCCTCCGTCAACGTCGCCGCGTAGTACACACTGCCGCCCTCGAACTCCTCGAGCCGCGGGACCGGCAGTTTGCGGTAGCGGGCGCCGCTGGCGATCAGAACGGTCCGCGCGAGTATCTCGCGATCGTCGGCGAGCCGCACGAGGTAGTGGTCCTCCACGGACTCGAGTGCGACGGCCTCCGCCGGGACGATGATGCGGGCGCCAAACTTCCTCGCCTGAATCGCGGCACGCTCAGCGAGATCGGCGCCGGAGATGCCTGCCGGGAAGCCGAGGTAGTTCTCGATCCTCGAGGAGGTTCCGGCCTGTCCACCGGTTGCCAGCGCGTCGAGGGCCACCGTGTCCAGACCCTCCGAGGCCCCATATACGGACGCGGCGAGCCCCGCTGGGCCGGAACCGACGACGAGCAGATCGCAGAGCGTGCGCTCGCTCGGCGTGGTCGACAGGCCGACCGCCTGCGCCAGCTCGGCGTTCGAGGGGTTGCGCATAACCTCGCCGCGCCAGATGACGACGGGGGTCTCCTGCGGCGCGACGCCGACCTCGCGGAGCAACGCCTCCGCGCCTGCATCCTGCTCGAGATCGATCCACCGATGCGGGAGGCGGTTGCGGGCGACGAACTCGCGCAAGCGCCTGGCGTCGGGTGAGAAGGACGATCCGATGATGCGAACGCCCGCGCCGAGTCCGATCAGCAGCTCGCGGCGCAGGAAGTAGGCACGCAGCAGCAAGTCGCCGAGCGCCGAATCGTGGCTGAGCAGCGCGCGCAGGCGATCGACGGGCACAACGAGCACCTCGCCCGGCTCCCGCACGACGGCCGTGAAGAAGGCCGCCTGACCCGTGAGCAGCCCCAGCTCGCCCAGGAAGCGCCGCGGGCCGTGCACGGCGATCAGCCGCTCATGCGGACCACCTTGATCTTCAACGACCGCAACCTTGCCGCCGAGCACGACGTGGAAGTCGTACTGCTCATCGCCCTCGCGGAACAGCACCTCCCCGGCATGCGTGCGGCGACGCGTTCCCTGAGCCTCCAAGCGCGCGAGCTGATCCTCGGTGAGCCTGGTAAAAGCGCCGTCTTGGTCCGGCGTCTCGACGAGCTCTTCAGCCGTGGCACTCACGCGCGCCCACGATGCAGGCGCCAGCGAGCCGCGATCTCGGGAGAATGCTCACACGCATCTAGATAGGCCGCCCGCCATGACTGGCAACTCGGGCGCTCTCACCTCGGAGCAGTCTGTGCCTTCGTTCAGGCGGCTACTGTCGTGCGGTCCGCGTGATCGGGCTCGTCGTCCGGCTCGCCGTCTGCATCCGTCCAGCGGACCACGAGCTCGCCGTCCTCGGCGTTGACCGTGATCGCGGCACCCTCGCCGATCCCGCCGGAGATCAAGGCCCGACCGATGCGCGTCTCGACCTCGCGTTGGATGAAGCGGCGCAGAGGCCGAGCACCGTACACCGGATCGTAGCCCTCCTCGGCGATCAGCGCGCGGGCTGCGTCGCTCAGCTCGAGATCGAGGCGCCGGTCGGCAACGCGCGATCTGACGTCGGCGATCTGGAGGTCGACGATCTGCTCGATCTCCTGCAGGGTCAGCGGCTTGAACAGGACGATGTCGTCGACTCGGTTGAGGAACTCCGGACGGAACTGGCCGCGCAGCTCGCCCATCACGCGCTCGCGTGCGTCCTCTGCGATCTCGCCTTTGTCGTTTAGGCCGTCGAGCAGGTACAGCGAGCCGATGTTCGAGGTCATGATCACGACCGTGTTGCGGAAGTTGACGGTGCGGCCTTGGGCATCCGTCAGCCGTCCGTCGTCGAGTATCTGCAGCAGCGTGTTGAAGACGTCGGGATGGGCCTTCTCGATCTCATCGAACAGCACCACCGCGTAGGGCTTGCGACGCACGGCCTCGGTGAGCTGGCCACCCTCCTCGTAGCCGACGTAGCCGGGCGGGGCGCCCATCAGGCGACTGACGGTGTGACGCTCCTGATACTCGGACATGTCGAGGCGCACGATGTTCTCCTCCGAGTCGAACAGCGCCGCCGCGAGGGCTCGTGAGAGCTCGGTCTTGCCCACCCCGGTGGGTCCGAGGAAGATGAACGAGCCGATCGGACGGCGCGGATCCTGGATCCCCGCCCGCGCACGGATCACCGCGTCGGCCACCAGGCGCACCGCCTCGTCCTGGCCGATCACCCGCTCGTGGAGCACCTCATCGAGGCGCAGCAGCTTCTCCCGCTCACCCTCGAGCAGGCGGTTGACCGGGATGCCCGTCCAGCGGGCGACGATCTCGGCGATCTCGTCCTCGGTCACCTCCTCGCGGAGCAGGCGCGTCGCGCCCTGCTTCTCGTTCAGGCGCTCCTCCTCGGCGCTCAGCCGACGCTCCAGCTCGGGCAGGCGGCCGTGGCGAAGCTCCGCCGCGCGGTTGAGGTCGTAGTCGCGCTCGGCCTGCTCGATCTCGCGGCGCAACTGCTCGAGCTCCCCGCGCAGCATCTGGAGCTTGTGGATCGCCTGACGCTCGGCCTCCCACTGGGCGGTCATCGCGTCGGCCTGGGCGCGCAGGTCCGCGAGCTCCTTGCCGAGCGCCGCGAGGCGTTCCTCGCTGGCCTTGTCCTTCTCCTTCTTGAGCGCCGCCTCCTCGATCCCCAGCTGCATGACCCGACGCGTGATCGCGTCGAGCTCCTGCGGCAGCGAGTCGATCTCGGTGCGGATCACGGCGCACGCCTCATCGACCAGGTCGATCGCCTTGTCGGGTAGGAACCGATCGGTGATGTAGCGGTGCGCGAGGGTCGCCGCCGCGACCAGCGCGGCATCCTGGATGCGAACGCCGTGATGGACCTCGAAGCGCTCCCGTAGGCCGCGCAGGATCGAGATCGTGTCCTCGACGGTCGGCTCATCGACCATCACCGGCTGGAAACGGCGCTCCAGCGCGGCATCCTTCTCGATTTGCTTGCGGTACTCCGCGAGCGTCGTCGCGCCGACGCAGTGCAGCTCGCCGCGGGCGAGCATCGGCTTGAGCATGTTGCCGGCGTCCATCGCCCCTTCGGCCGCACCGGCTCCGACGACGGTGTGGAGCTCGTCGATGAACAGCAGGATCCGGCCGTCGGCTACCTTGATCTCCTGCAGCACGGCCTTCAGGCGCTCCTCGAACTCGCCGCGGTACTTGGCCCCGGCGACGAGCGAGCCCATGTCCAGGGCGAAGATCGTCCTGTCCTTCAATCCCTCCGGCACATCGCCGCGCACGATCCGCTGGGCCAACCCCTCGACGATCGCCGTCTTTCCGACGCCCGGGTCTCCGACGAGCACCGGGTTGTTCTTGGTCTTGCGCGAGAGGATCTGGATCACGCGCCGGATCTCCGAGTCGCGGCCGATGACCGGATCCAGGCGGCCGCTGCGGGCAGCGCTAACCAGGTCCTGCCCGTACTTCTCGAGTGCCTCGTAGGACGACTCCGGTGTGGCGCTCGTCACGCGCTGGGCGCCGCGCACCTGCGTGAGGATCTCGAGCAGGCGCTCGCGGTCGGCGCCGCGCTCGCGCAGCAAGTTGCCCGCGCCCGTCTTGGCTCCCGACGCGAGCATCGCCAGCAGGACGTGCTCGACCGACACGTATTCGTCCTTCAGGCGCTCCGCCTCCCGCTCGGCGTCGTCCAGCAGCTGGGAGAGATCGCGCGTCACCGAGACCTGTCCGTTGGCGGCACCCGGTCCACTCACGCGAGGGCGGCTCTCGAGCGCCCGCTCCAGGTCGGCGCGCAACGCGCCTGTGTCGAGATCCGCGCGGGTCAACAGTCGTGGAATCAGGCCATCCGGCTGCTCGAGCAGGGCGAGCAGCAGATGATCGGTGTTGACGTCGGTATGGCCGCGGCGCAGCGCCTTGGTCTGGGCGTCGTGGAGCGCCTCCTGGGTCTTCAGTGTGAGACGGTTCGGGTCCATGCGATCACCTCGTGCCTTTTGTCTGTCGGTGCGCCGGAGCGCAGTCGCTGTTCCAATTCTTCGATCCGGGCAAGCAGTTCGGTCGCGAGCACGGCACCCGCATAGTCGAGGCCGAGATCTAGGCGCAGTCGAGCCGCGCGCGCGAGCAAGCGCGCATCCTGGCGACGAAACAGCGGCGCGGAAGCTGTTCCTCCGCGCGGCTCGATCAGCCCCAGCGATACGAGCCTGGCGACGACCTCCGGATGAAGGCCGGCCTCCCGGGCGAGGGCCGCCAGGGCGATCAGCTCGGGCGCTCGCCTCACGAGCGAGCCGCCTCGGGGTCGCCGCGTTGCGGGGGCCGTCAGCTGCCCTTTCGCGGATCGAACTTCGACACGTCCGCCAACTGCTGAAACAGCTCGCGTTCGTCCTTTGTGAGCCGTTTGGGAACGTGTATGGCGAGCACCGCGTACAGATTTCCTGCCGGGCCGCTTGCGTTCGGCAGGCCCTCGCCGCGTAGCCGCAAGCGCCGGCCGCTCGAGGACCCGGCCGGCACCCGCACGCGGGCGCTGCCCGAGAGCGTCTTGACGGGCACCTCGGCGCCAAGCGCCGCCTCCCAGGGTGAAACTGGCAGATCGACATACAGATTGCGTCCCTCGACGCGGAAGCTCGGATGCGGTTTCAGGCGAACCCGCAGGAACAGATCGCCGGGCGGGCCGCCGCCTATGCCGGTGCTGCCCTGTCCGGCCATGCGGATCCGTTGGCCGTCGCCTACTCCACGCGGGATCGCAACCTCGAAGTCACGACCATTGCCCAGCGATATCCGCCGTTTGCCGCCCGCCGCTGCCTCCTCGAGGGTCAGCTCGAGCATCGCCTCCTGATCGCCGCCCGGCATCGAGAACCCGTTGGCGACCGAACCGGCGGTCGATCCCCAGCCTTGGCGCCCGCGCCGGCCGAAGAGGCCTTCGAAGAGGTCGCTGAAGTCGCCTCCACCGAACTCGACCCGCACGTCGCCGAAGCCCGCGCCGTCGCCGAAGCCCTGCTCGAACCCGGGCGCGCCGGACACATCCTGGCCAGCCTTCCAGTTCTCGCCGAGCCGGTCATAGCGGGCGCGCTTGTCGTCGTCGCGCAGAACCTCGTACGCCTCGGAGATCTGCTTGAAATGATCCTCCGCATCGGGCTCTTTATTGACATCCGGGTGATATTTGCGGGCGAGCTTGCGGTAGGCACGACGGATGTCCTCGGAGCTCGCGTCGCGTGGGACGCCGAGCGTCTCGTAGTAGTCCTGGAAGGTGACGGCCATCAGCGCGCATGTTCGGAGGCGCGCGCGACCACGACCTGCGCGGGGCGGACAACGCGCTCGCCGAGCGCGAAGCCCGATCGCTGCACCTCGAGGATCGTGCGATCGGGAGCATCGTGCGAGGCGCGCACCGCGATCGCGTCATGTCGCTCGGGGTCGAACCGCTCGCCGGACGCCCCGATCCGCTGGGCGCCCTGTCGCTGAAGGACGGCGTCCATCTGCCCCATGACGGCCTGCAGACCGTCGCGGCAAGGGCCGTCCGGCTCCATCTGGATGGCCCGCTCGACGCTGTCGACCGCCTCGAGCCAGTCCATCAGCATGGACTCCTTGACCTCAGCAGTCCGGCGCTCGCGTTCGCGGCTCGAGCGCTTGCGGTAGTTGTCGAGGTCGGCCAGAGCGCGCTTGTAGAGATCTTCGATCCGCGCCAGCTCCGCCGTCAGATCACGCGGATCGAGCTCGCTCTGGCCGGCGCTGTCGAGATCATCCTGACCCGCCGGCATGTCGTCCGTCTCGGGTCGCTCCTGCCGTGGCGGATCGCGCTGGTCGTGTGCATCAATCCCTCGTGAACTCGGCATCCACCACCTCTGCGTCGGCGTCGTCGGTTGGAGCCTCGTCGTCGCCGTTGCTGGCCGAACCGTTGCCGCCGGTACCGGCCCCGGCTCTTGCGCTAGCGCTGGCGCTCGTGGGCAGGCTGTGCACGAGCTGCTGGAGATCGGCCGCCAGCGGGCGCACACGATCGATCCCGGCCTGCTCTTCGAGGGCCTTGCGGGCGTCGGCGACGAGCTGCTCGGCCCGCGCTTTCTCATGCACCGGCAGAGCCTCGCCGAGTTCACCGAGGAGCTGATCGACGCGGTAGGCGAGCGAGTCGAGCTCGTTGCGTGCGTCGACTTCCTCGCGGCGGCGGCGGTCGTCGTCTGAGTGCGCCTCGGCGTCGCGGATCATCTGATCTATCTCGCGCTGATCGAGGTTGGTGGTCTCGGAGATCGTGACCCGCTGTTCCTTTCCCGATTGCGGGTCGCGCGCCGAGACGTTCAGGATCCCGTTGGCGTCGATATCGAAGGTCACCTCGATCTGCGGGACCCCGCGTGGCGCCGGCGGAATGCCCTCCAGCCGGAAGCGGGCGAGCTGACGATTGTCGGCCGCGAGCTCACGCTCACCCTGCAGGACGACGACGTCGACGGCCGTCTGGTTGTCCTCGGCCGTCGAGAAGGTCTCGGTGCGACGCGCAGGAATCGTGGTGTTGCGCTCGATCACCTTCGTCATCACGCCGCCGAGCGTCTCGAGGCCGAGCGACAGCGGCGTGACGTCGAGCAGCACGACGTCCTCCACTTCGCCCTTGAGCACGCCGGCCTGCAGCGCGGCGCCGATCGCCACGACCTCGTCCGGGTTGACGGTCATGTTGGGATCCTTGCCGCCGGTCAGACGGCGCACCAGGTCCTGGACCGCCGGAATCCGCGTGGAGCCCCCGACCAGGATCACCTCGTCGATGTCATCCGCCGTCAGCTTGGCATCCGCCAGAGCCCGCTCGACCGGACCGCGGCAGCGCTCGACGAGCTCTTTGGTCAGCTGATCGAAGGTGGAGCGGGTGAGGGAGGTGTTGAGGTGCTTGGGGCCGGACGCGTCGGCGGTGACGAACGGCAGGTTGATCTGCGTCTGGGTGGTCGTCGAGAGCTCGACCTTCGCACGCTCGGCGGCCTCGTAGAGCCTCTGCAGGGCCTGCGGGTCGGAGCGCAGGTCGATTCCCTGGTCGCGCTTGAACTCGTCCGCGAGCCAGTCGACGACCCGCTTGTCGAAGTCGTCTCCTCCGAGGTGCCCGTCGCCACTCGTCGCGCGGACCTCGACCACGCCGTCACCGACGTCGAGCAGCGAGACGTCGAACGTGCCGCCGCCAAGATCGAAAACGAGCACTGTCTCCTGATTCTTCTTGTCCATCCCGTATGCGAGCGCGGCGGCGGTCGGCTCGTTGATGATCCGCAGCACCTCTAGGCCGGCGATCTTCCCAGCGTCTTTGGTCGCCTGGCGCTGGGCGTCGTTGAAGTAGGCCGGCACGGTGATGACCGCCTCGGTGACTTTCTCGCCCAGGAACTTGGCGGCATCCTCCGCGAGCTTGCGCAGTACCAGTGCAGAGACCTCCTCGGGCGCGTACTGCTTGCCCCGGATCTCGAGGCGGACCGCGTCGTTTTGCCCTTTGACGACCTTGTAGGAGACGATCTTGGCCTCCTCGTCGACCTCGCCCCAGCGCCGGCCGATGAAGCGCTTGGCCGAGTAGATTGTGGCCTCGGGGTTGAGGATCGCCTGGCGCTTGGCGACCTGCCCCACGAGGCGCTGGCCGTCCTCCGTGAAGGCGACCACCGATGGGGTCACCCGTCCACCCTCGGCGTTCGGTATGACCTCGGCCTGACCGCCCTCCATCGTCGCAGCGACCACCGAGTTGGTGGTGCCCAGATCGATGCCTACCGCCCTAGCCATGCCAGCTTCTCTCGGTCGCGTTCAGCGAAATCTCCTTCTGTCCGTAGAGCGCCGAGCCACCGGTTCAAGGCCGATGTATGCGCATCGTGATCAGCGCTTGGTATCCACGCGCGATGGCCTAGCAGTAGGGCAAGAGGAAAAATCCCATATGAAAGGAGCGAGATGGCTGTCGCCACACGTCAAAGCGACGCTCCCCGCCAGCGCCCGACCCGCGGCCTGACTCGCGCCCAGCCTCTCCGCTGGGAGCCGTTTCAGGAACTAGAGCAGCTCAACGAGCAGGTGGGACGATTGATGAACAGCGTCTGGTCGCCGATCAGCGCAGGCAACGAGGGCACGTGGATGCCGCTCGCCGACATCGAGGAGACCGAGGATGCATGGGTCATCGAAACGGACCTGCCGAGCGTCGACCGCAAAGATGTGAACGTCGAGCTGCGCGACGCTGAGTTGATTATCTCGGGCGAGATCAAGGAGAAGGAGAGAAAGGGCGTGCTGCGCCGGCGTGCCCGGCGGACCGGTCAGTTCGAGTACCGCGTGACGCTGCCCGGCAAAGCGGATGCGGAGAAGATCGAGGCCAACCTGCATGACGGCGTGCTGACGGTGCGCGTGCCGAAGTCTGAAAAGGACCGGCCCCGGCGCATCGAGGTCAAGGCGGCCTGAGCGTGCCCTCCACGCTCGCCGAGCGGCGCCCGTCCGGGCATCCCGGGTGGCGCCGCTCGGGGCAGGCGCTGATCCGCGAGCTGGTGTTCCGCGATTTCGACGAGGCGATGAAGTTTGTCGAGCGGGTCGCGAAGGCCGCCGAGGACCACCTACGCCGCCCCGACATGTGCATTCTCGACTTCAATCGCGTGCGGCTGACCGTCTCCAACCCGAGACACGCCGGTATCACCCCGGCCGAGCTGCGGCTCGTAGCCAAGATCAATGCGCTCATCGACGGTTGAGTCGAGCCGATCGCCCGAGAGCGCGATCGCAGACGCGGATCGGCTGCTCGGCACTGAGTCGATTGATCGGATCGCACAGTTCGACGGCGGCGGGCTGCCGATCGTCTCGATCTTCCTGACCGTCCCTCCCGGGCCCGATGCGCACGCGTCGGCCAAGACCAAGGGCGACAGCCTCCTGCATGAGATTCGCGGCCTTGGCGAGGACCGCTCGCTCGGCCACGACGCGCGCTTGTCGGTTCGACGGGACATCGAGCAGGTCGCAGGCGCAATCGTCGCCACGATCACCCCGGGCACGCTTGCCTTCTTTTCCTGCAGCGGGGCCGGCCTGTTCGAGGTCGTGCGTCTTCCGCGTGCGGTACGCGACCGGATCATCGTCGACGCGACCCCCTGGATCCGTCCGATGCTCGCGGTCCTCGGCGACTATCAGCGTTGCTGCGCGGTAGTCGTGGACCGGAGGGCCGCGCGCGCGTGGGAGCTCTATCTCGGGCAGGTGCGCGACACGGGGCTGAAAGAGCAGCTACGCGCGTCGCGCTCCAACGGCTCCAACGAGCGCCGCGACAGCAACCGTGCCGAAGAGCTGGAGAAGCGCCACTTCCGGCAGGTCGCCGAGGTGCTGGAGCGTCTGCAGCGCGCCAACCGATACGACCTCCTCGCGGTCGGCGGCCACGACAGCGAGCTCCCGCGCTTCCTCGGTCTTCTTTCACACTCCCTGCGCGAGCGCGTGGCGGGAACGTTCTCGGTCGACGACGACGCGATCGCCCCCGCGGCCGTCCGCGCACAGGGTGAAGCGATCCTCGATCGCTACGAACTCGATCGGCAGCGCCGCTCGGTCTCCGAAGTGCTCGCCACGGAGGCAGCCGGGGGCCACGCCGCGTCCGGATTGCAGGCGTGCTTGTGGGCCGGCTCGATCGCGGCCATAGCGGATCTTTACGTCCAGGATGGCGCGACCGAGCCCGGCGTTGTGTGTGAGTCGCATTGGTTCGCCCTACGCGGCGAGACATGCCCTATCTGTGGCCGCCGGACACGCAAGACGCCCGACGTGCTCGACGAGCTGGTCGAGGCGGTGATCGACGCGGGCGCTGCGACCCACCATGTGCGGGCCGAGACCGAACTAAGCGACAAGCTCGCCGCCAGCTCACTGCGGTTCGTGCTCCCTCCGATGCCCGAGCCGGCGCAGGCCGGGACCGCATAGGCGAATCAGGCACCGCGCGATGGCCCAACGAAGCACGATCAGCACCTGCCCCAACTGCGGTACGAAGAATCGCGTGCGTGCCACCCCGTCGGGCGTGCCGCGTTGCAGCGTCTGCCAGACGCTGCTTCCGTGGATTGTCGAAGCCGGCGCAGATACGTTCGAGGAGGAGATCACCTCATCGGTGCCCGTGCTCGTCGACTTCTGGGCCCCTTGGTGCGGCCCATGTCGCATGGTCTCGCCGCTCGTCGAGCGCCTTGGCTCCGAGCACGCCGGGCGCCTGAAGGTCGTGAAGCTCAATGTCGACGGCGCGCCGGCTATATCCGCTCGCTTTGGCGTGCAGGGTATCCCGCTGCTCGTCTTGGTCCGCGATGGATCCGAGGTGGACCGGCTGGTGGGGGCGGTGCCGCTCCAGCGCCTGCAGGCGTGGTTGGAGCCGCATCTCGCGCCGGTCGCCGAGCGCGGCTCGACGGCCGGGCCGGCTTAATCCAGAGGTGCCCAGCCGCCAAAGAGCAGGCCTCGCTGCGGACCCGGATACAACGTCGGAACCCTGATTCCATCCTTGGGGATCTCATGGAGCCGGTCGCACGGGCAAGCCCGTCAGCGGGCTCTGGAAGCCCTCTTGAACCTATGTCGGAAAATCGGGGAGAAGGGTTCTACTTGCCTCAAAGCGCCACCTCGCCCGCAGGTACTATCGCTGCTCAGCGCCCGATCAAGACACCGTATCGAGCATCAGGTGTACCCTGGCGTTCCCTAAGAGTGAGCCATTCACCAGCCGAACGCGAACTATGAGCGCCACACTGCAATTCGACGAGGACGCCTCGCGGCGCGTAGAGAGGATCTACACCACGCCCGATGTCATCGAACAGCGCCAAGCGATCCTGCGGGCACTCGCGCTGCAGCCCGGCGAGCGCGTGATCGACATCGGCTCGGGTCCTGGTCTACTCGCGTGCGAAATGGCCGTTGCTGTCGGGACCGGCGGGCGGATCTGCGGGGTGGACGTCAGCGAGAACATGCTTGCCCTCGCCAGGGCGCGCAGACCACCAGCTGGCAGCGGCCCGATCGAGTACCAAGAAGCTGGCGCGCACACGCTCCCTTATGTTGACGCGAGCTTCGACGTCGCAGTCTGCACACAGGTCTACGAGTACGTCGATGATGTTCCCGCCGCGCTGCTGGAGCTAGGGCGGGTACTGCGCCCGGGAGGCCGGGCGCTCGTGCTTGACACCGACTGGGACTCGATCGTATGGGCTTCGAGCGACAACGAGCGTATGGACCGGGTGCTCGCCGCGTGGGAGGAGCACCTCGTTCACCCTCACCTGCCGCGTACGCTCACACGGCTGCTGGGCGATGCTGGACTGGAAGTCACCGACCGCCAAATCGTGCCGTTGTTCAACGCCGGCTATGACCCCAACACCTACAGCGCCGGAATGCTTGAGCTGATCGCCACGTTCGTACCCGATCGCAACGGCGTGAGCGAGGCCGAAGCCACAGCATGGGCACAAGACCTAACCGAGCTCGGCCCCAACTACTTCCTCAGTCTCAACCGCTACCTTTTCCTGGCGCGCAAGCCCACCTGACGACAGCTTTGTCAATCCCTCCTTTAGCCGCCCGCGGGTGCGCGCAGGATGGCGGTCCCTACGACCGCCGCTGGGTGGCTGTTGTTGAAGGATTTGATGTATTGGACCTTGAATTCGCCGGAGGTGCAGTTGAACAGCCCTGATGATTGGGTACGGACCGTTTGACCCTGCTGGATATCGTGGGTGAACGACCAGCTGCTGGCGCGGGCGTGATTGCAGCTCGATTTGGCCTGCACGAAGTATTCGCTGCTGGCGTTCGTTACCGCGTACGGCGCCTTGAATTCGATCTCTGCGCGGTAGCAGGGATCGACTAGGTAGGCCGCGCTGCAGCTGTCATGCGGCTGTGTTTTGAGCGTGACTTGCACGGGCTCGTTCAGGCTGCGGGTCGGCGCGAGGCGGTTTTCGGGGGTCGGGTGGTACGTCGGGCAGCGTGTGGCTACCGGTGCGCCGTGACCGATCGAGCAGGTGAGCGAGCCGAACCGAAAGGTCGTCGCGATCACCGAGCCGTCTATCCCGGTAGGGGACCGGGCGTCGACCGTGTGTCCCAAGGTCGATCCCACGAATTCCCCGCCCCCGCCGATCGAGCGGGGTACGTGGCTGACTTCGCTTACGATCAGGTAGGCACCCGTCCCGGGAGCCACCGGACGGGTCAGCACACCGGTGGCGGTCTGATAGGTGATGCTCATGGCGTGTGGTCCCAGCAGCCCCCACGAGATCGATCGCAGATCCGCGGCTGTCGGCTTGAAGCCGGTGCGTTCCGGGGACGGGGCCGCGTTGCGGTCGCCGGCTGACCAGAGGCCGATCCTGATCGGCGCGGCGAGGTTGCAGCTGACGTCGCCGCTGTCGCTGGTTTCGGGGAGGATGTCCGGCTCAAGCGGATGAAAGCGCCCGTCGTCGTGGAATGCGCCGTCTATACCGAGCTGGCCGAGCTGGCCGTCGTCGAGGCGCCCGATCTGCACGCAGATCTCTCCACGGGTCGTGTGCACGAGGCGCATGCCCCACGGCAGGCCGCCCTGCGGGTCGGCTGCACGCAGCGCCAGTAGACGCGACCCACCGCGGGCGGGGACGCCGATGCCCGCGTTCGGGGTCGCCGGCCCCTGTCGCTTCACAGGGCTGCCATTCAGCACGCCGGTGGCGGCCGCCGCGATCGCTCCGCCCGCCAGCACAAACGCCACCGCCATCACCGTCGCGTTCATCCGACGCGACAGCCATGACCCCACGCGGGCCGCGGCGTCCCGGTTGACTTCTTGCTTGTGCGCGACGGCGATCAGCTCGTTGCGCAGCTCTTGCAAGATGGGTAGATCCTGGAACCGGTTGGGGGCGTCAGGCATGGTCGGTGCTCCTCTGGAGTGAGTTCTCCGCCGTTACTGCATCGATGGCGACACGAAGCGCCTGTAGTCCGCGGCTGACCCGGGCGCGGGCGGTGTCCTGGCTGATGTCGAGCGCGTTGGAGAGCGTCTGGTAGCCCTGTTCCTCTACCACGCGCAGGCGCACCGCTTCGCGTTGGTCGAGGGGGAGCGACTCGAGCTTCTCGGCAACGTGGTCGCGCAACTCCCGCGAACCTGCGAGGTCCTCGATGCGCTCGTACTCGATGTCCGTCAACGGGCGGCGCTCTATCCCGAGGCGAGCGAGGGCGCGTCGCTGCGCGCCGGTTCGCCGGAAGTGGTCGGCCAGATGATGGCGGGCGATGCCATACAGCCACGCTCGGGCAGCTTCGTCGTCATGCCCGCGGAAGCGCTGACGGCCCTCGAGCGCCACCGCGAACGTCTCGGCCAGGATGTCCACCGCCACCTCGGGATCCCAGGTGCGGCGGACCAAGAACGCCAGGATCGCCTCGGCGTAACGGTCATAGAGGCCTGCGATTTCGTCAGCGCTCAAAGTCATAGGACATCCTGGCCACATAACTCGGTCACGCAGGAGAGTCGGACGAGCCGCCTACTCTGTGACGAGCAACACCGCGGCCCGAGAATCGACGAGCAACGGATCCGACGCGCAGTGAGCAGGCATCGGCGTCACGAACGGCCGCAGCCGGACATAGTGGACGTAGTGGACAGTCGCGATTCTGAGGCATTCCGGACGTTTTACCGGGCCCACTACGGGACGGTGTGTCGCTACCTGTCGGTGCGCGCTGACCGGGATGTCGTCGAGGATGTGGCGGCTGAGACGTTCCTGGTTGTGTGGCGACGGTGGGCAGATCTGCCGGCTCACCAGGTGCCGTGGTTGCTGAACACGGCTGGCAAGTGTCTGGCTAATCAGCGGCGCTCGCGGGAGCGCTCCGACGCGTTGGTTGACCGGTTGGGCGGCCTTTTGCGCGGCGAGCACCAGGGCATCGATGATGCCCTGGTGCGCCGCGGACAGCGGCGGGCGTTGCTCGCGGCGCTGAGCGGGCTGAGTGACCGTGACCGCGAGCTGCTGCTGCTCAGCCACTGGGACGGGCTGGCCCCACGCGAGATCGCCGCCGTGCTCGAGGTCAACCCCGTGGTTCTACGTGCGCGCCTGCATCGCGCGTCCCGCCGGCTGCGTGAGTCGTTCGGCGCGGCTCTCGGTGACGAGGAGAGTGGTACTCGCAACCCCTTGCGCGAGACACCTGGCCTGACCAAGCCCCCGAAGGAGGTCGATCATGCCCCAGCATCCTGACACCACGGCCCTGTTTCGCTCATTGCTAGAGGCCGATGGCGGTGGCCCGTTCGATCCTGACTCGCCAGCTGCGCGCGCCAGCCTGGAGCGTATTCTCGCCGCTCCGCCACTACCCGCCAGCCGCCACCGCCCTTCCTCGGTGCTCCGCTTCGCGCTCATGGGAACAGCTGCGAGCGCTGTGCTTGCAGCGGTGATCGTCGTCCCGTCGCTTGAGGGCTCGCGCGCTGGGCTCGCGCAGGCCGCGGTGATCTCCCGCGCAGCCGCGGCACTCGAAGAGCCCAACACGATCCTCTACCTGCAGGTGCAGGACTACAGCGCTCCTGGTCGCCAAATCTGCGTCAGATTCGGCGAGTGCGGCTTCGGTGACTCGGCAGGTCGGGAAGGCGCGATCAGCGCCAACCCCGCCGAAGACACGCTCACCTACAGCTCACGGGAGTGGGTGAGTCCCGACAGCAGCCTGGAGCACACGATCTACAACAACGGTGTCGAGTCCGTGATCAACGAGGACACTCACGAAGACTCGACCTACGATCCGACCGATAACACCCTGACGACCGTTACCGAAACCGGCGCTGGGCTCCATTTCCCATCCGGCGAACGCTCGCCACTACCCGCGCCTGCAGACTTCCAGGACCCCGCCTACTACAAGAGCCTGTACCGCGACGCGCAGGCCGGCACCCAGAAGGTCCACCTCGTCGGCCAGACCACGATCGCGGGCAAATCCGTATATCAACTGCAGTTCGACAGCACACCGACGCCGCCGGCGCACCCGGCCGCCGGCGACATGTGCGGCTCGACCGTATGCACCCCTCCCGCGATCGAGATCCTCGTGTACCTCGACAGCCAGACATTCACGCCCGTGCGCAGCGTCGCCATGACCCTCAACACCACCAACCTGCCGGGGATCCCGAAGGGCACGTCGGTGACGAGCGTCACCGACTTCACTGCCCAATCGCTCCCCGACACGTCGCAGAACGAAGCCCTACTGCAGATGTCTCAGCATCCCGGTGCGGGAAAGGTCAAGGTCGCCGAAGCCCAGTCCAAAGCCGCGCTCGGAGCCTGGATGGAGTCCCAGATCAAGACGAATCAGGCCCAGAGAAGCGCCGCAACAAGCTCGCGGAGCGGTGGCAAGTGATCGCCATCGTGGAGTGTCCGTCGAACCGCGTTCACTCCAGACAACCACCTACAGGTCGTCTGACACGCGCCTGTAGCGAAGGTAAACGACGCGGGAGCCAAATGTGCGTGTCTCGATCAGCTCGAGGTCGATCCCTTTCTCCAGAGGAGGGAAGTAGGGCGTGCCGCCGCCGAGTAGGACCGGGCTGACGAACAGCCGCCACTCGTCGATCAGCTCCAGCTCCATGCACGCGCGGGCGAGGCCGGCGCCGCCGACGGCGATGTCCTTTCCGGGCTGTTCCTTGAGCCTTGACACCTCCTCGCCGACGCCGTCCCTGGCCAGCCTGGTGTTGCCCACCACGCTCTCCAGCGTCTCGGAGAACACGACCTTCGGCAGGGCCTTCCAGATTTGGGCGAACTTGACGTGCTCCGCGACAAGCGGACTCTCCTCAGCGGTCTCCCAGTAGACCATCGTTTCGTAGAGTCGCCGTCCGCAGAGATACACACCAGTCTCCTGTATCTGCTGGGTGTGGAACAGAAACAGCTCTTCGTCGGGCACCGTCCAGTCGATCGCCCCATCGGGTCTGGCGATGTAGCCGTCCAGCGACACAGTCATCGAGTAGATCAGCTTGCGCGTCACGGTCCTCCTTCGGTTGGACCCCATTGTGCTGCAGATAACGGGGCTACAGCCGTTGCTGGCGTTCACCCGATCGGGATGATGTGCCGCTTGACTCCTCCCGCGAAGCTTCATCACCGAGAGCGCCTTGCCTAGACGGGAGCCGGCTGATCAAGACGGATCGTCGGGCTGGGTTTACTGATGGCAACACGAAAGGAAGGTCGCTATGGCAACGCTCGTTGCGATTGGCTATCCGGACCAGGCCACCGCCGACCAGGCGCGCCAGACCGTAGAAAGCTTGGAAGGCGACTTGATCATTCAAGCCGATCAGGTGGCGGCGATCTCGCGTGACGTCGCCGGCAAGTATCACGTCACGACGACGCATGGTGGCTCATCCACCGCAGGCGGCGCGGTGTGGGGTGGCCTCTGGGGCCTGCTGTTCGGGTTGCTCTTCTTCATCCCATTCGCCGGCTGGGCGATCGGGGCCGGTATCGGTGCGTTGTTTGGGCACCTCGGCGAGGGCATGATCGATAAGGGGTTCCAGCAGCAGGTGCGCGACTACGTTCAGCCGGGCACATCAGCTCTGTTCTTGATTATCGAGAAGTCAACGCCGGACAAGGCCATCGCGGCCTTGGAGCAATACAAAGGCACCGTCATCAAGACCTCCCTGTCTGACGAGGACACCGCCAAGCTCCAGGAGGCGCTGAACCCCAAGCAGCCGGCCAGCGTATAGACCGCGCCCGCCTGCAGGACGTATCGACCGCCGAGCAGCTGCCGGCGTGGGGGCTGTTGTGCCGTGAGTAACGCAGCCGTGACCAAGACCGCGGTCAATGCGAAGACCGCGGTGAACGGTGCGCAGGTGATCCTGCTGACGCTGGCCGCCGGCCAGTTCGTGATGGCGCTCGACAGCTCGGTGATGAACGTCTCGATCGCCACCGTCGCCGAGGACGTGGGCACGACGGTCACCGGGATCCAGGGCGCGATCACGGCGTACACGCTCGTGATGGCGATGCTGATGATCCCCGGGGCGAAGGTCGGCGCACTGATTGGCCGTAAGCGTGCCTTCATGATCGGCTGCGTGATCTACGGTTGCGGCTCGCTCACGACGGCGCTCTCCGGGAGCCTGCCGGTACTGCTGTTCGGTTGGTCCTTCCTCGAGGGCGTCGGGGCGGCGCTGATCCTGCCCTCGATCGTGGCGCTGGTCGCCGGCAACTTCCCAGCGGCACGCCGCCCTGCGGCCTACGGGCTCGTGGCCGCCGCCGGGGCGATCGCGGTCGCTGTCGGCCCGCTGATCGGCGGGCTGGCGACGACCTACGCATCATGGCGCTGGGTGTTCGTCGGTGAGGTGGCGTTCGTGATCGTGATCCTGGCGCTCGCGCGCAAAGCCGAGGACGCCCCTCCGGACCGCCGCCCACGGATCGACCTGATCGGAGCCTTCCTCTGCGCCGGGGGGCTCGGAGTATTCGTGTTTGGCGTGCTCAAGTCCGGCTCATGGGGCTGGGTGGTGCCGAAGGCCGGTGCGCCCGAGTGGTTCGGGATGTCACCCGTGCCGTGGCTGATGGTCGCCGGGCTGGTGTTGGTGTGGTCGTTTCTGCACTGGGAGGGCCACATGGTCGCGGCCGGCAAGGAGCCGCTCGTCGATCCGCAGCTATTGCGCAACGCGGGGCTGCGCGGCGGGCTGACCATGTTCTTCTTTCAATACCTCCTGATGATGGGGGTTTTCTTCCTGATCCCGCTCTACCTGTCGGTGGCACTCGGCCTGTCGGCGATCGCCACCGGTGTTCGGATCATGCCGATGTCCCTGACCCTGCTGGCGGCGGCGCTGGGAGTGCCGCGGCTGCTCCCGGACGTCTCGCCGCGGTTGGTCGTACGCGTCGGGATCGTCCTGATGCTGCTTGGATTGCTGGCGCTTCTGGCCGCGATCAATGTCGATGCGGGGGCCGAGATTGTGACCGTGCCGTTGCTGCTCGTTGGGCTCGGCGTTGGCTCGCTTGCGTCCCAGCTCGGCGCCGTGACCGTCTCGGCCGTGCCGGACGAGCAGAGCTCGGAGGTTGGCGGGCTGCAGAACACGCTCACGAACCTGGGTGCATCGCTCGGCACGGCACTCGCCGGCTCAATCCTGATCGCAGTGCTGACCGCGTCGTTTCTGACCCACATCGAGGCCAACAACGCGGTCCCTCAGAGCGTCAAGAGCAAGGCTAACATCGAGCTCTCTGCTGGCATCCCGTTCATGTCCGACAAGCAGCTCGAAGCCGCGGCGAAGCAGGCAGGGGCGAGCACCGAGGTGACGCGGGCAGCGCTCGACGCCAACGCCCAGGCTCGCCTCGACGGGCTGCGGGCGGGCCTGACTGTGCTGATTCTGATCGCGGCCGTCGCGCTCTTCTTCGTCGGGGGAATCTCAACGCGACAACCCGGCTCAGAGCCGGTCCCAGCCTAGGCCGACGTGCGCGTCGGCCCCGCGACTCTCCGCTCGTGCTGATCCGCTCACGCGTGGCTCGACGCTGGACCTCCGCACATCGCCGGCTACGAGCCCAGCTTCCCCTTACTTCGTGGCCACGGTCGAGATGCGCGCTGCCATTACCATTTCAGCTCGATCTCCAACTCGCGCTCCTCGGTCTCCACCTCGAACTCGACCTTGAGCTGCACCTGGTCGGGGACGTCGACCTTGAAATGCATGCCACCGCGGTCGAACTCCAGATCGTTCTCTCGAGCGAGCATGTCCGCGAGCAATCGCAGCCGCCTCGCGACCTCCTCCCGGCTGACGGTCTCCTCCTGCTTGATCTCGAAGATGTCCATGGGTCCCCCTTCGTTGTGGATTTGAAGAGCGCACACGAAGCACACGGCCGAAAAGAAGCCACGCCTTCGTCGCAGCCGCCGATCCATTTCTCGAGTGTGCCTCTATCGCGCCGAATGCCTTCCAAAGGTACCGCCCCCTGGTTTCGATCTATCTGGCGGATGCCGACCGCATGCAGCGGCGCTGGAATGGCGCTGTGGCTAGCCTGCAAGACACGCCCTTGGACCGCGAGCACTCCGTCCCGGGCGCCTCCGGGGACGAGGCTGGCTGGAGTGAACCGGGCCGCGGTAGAGGGCGCATCCGCGACTAAAGATCGCGTCGCGCGCCGGATGCTAGGTCTGCGGCCGGCTCGTACAGGTGTGGTAGGTAGTTGAGGACTTCACGAGCGTGCCGCTTGACGTCCTCACGATGATCGTGACGGTGTACGCGCCCTTTGGCAAGCCGGCGAGACTCACGCGCGCGACGGGGTTTGCGCCGAGAAGCCTCGCCACCACGTGATCGGCCAACAACACGTCGGTGCGCACGATCCTTGCGCCCGTCGGCAGTGTCACGTGGTCGGACACGTGGATCGTGATCTCGCGCCGGCTCACACATGCCTTGGGCGGGATTGCAACAGGCTGCGCGTGTGTCTGGAGCACCGTTGCCGTAGGCGTTTCGGCGGGTGATGCGACGGGCGTTGCGAGTGCCGGAGCGCTGACCGTGTAGTCGATCGTCGCCGTCGCCGCCTCTCCGTCCCTGCTCGTCGCGGTGACCGTGTAGCTGTGCGACCCGGGAGTCGAGGTCGCGAGCACGCCAGAGCTGCCCGAGCCACCGTTGGAGTCCGCGCACGATTCGATGCCCGACCCACCAGCGCCATCGGCACACGAGAATTCTGCCCTCACCACCGCACCCTGTGTATACGTGCCACCGTCTGCCGGGGAGCGAATCACCGCTGTGGGCGGCGCCGCGATCGTGTAGACGATCGTGACCATCTGTGCCCGGCCTGCACCCGAGGTGATTGATCCCGTCGCCCCCGTCGCTTCGTCGATGAAGCTCGAGCCGGCGCCACCACCACCGCCATCCACGTTACCCGCACCGCCGCCGCCGCCGCCGAAGCGCCCGCCGCCTCCGCCGCCCCCACCGGCAACATACGGAGCACCGGAAGCGCCGTTCCAGCTCCCGCCCGCTCCGCCGCTCCCTGGTGCGCCTTTCGTCGCCGCAGTCCACCAAGAGGAGAGACTGCTTTCTCCGCTGCCGGCGGCTCCTGCACTGCTCGGACTGCCGCCTTCGCCTCCGCCGCCTTCTTCGCGTGTGCTGGGCCCGAACATCTCTACCCCGTTGCCGCCATTGGCGACGCCACTAGCCGCGCTGGCTCCCGCGCCGCCATTCGAGCTCTGTTCCATGAAGAGTTCCCCGAAGCCAAAGCTCGCGCCGCCACCGCCTCCCCCACCAGCCACGACCAACGGGGCCGACGCTTCAGAGAGCACTTCCGAGGCGCCGCCGCCCGCGCCTCCGTCTAGGGAGCATTCGGCCGGTCCTCCGGTCCCACCGTCTCCACCCACGCCGAAATCCACGTACAGCGTTCTCACGCCGCTGACGGGCACCGTGGCCGTGACCAGCGCGCCCGCTCCACCCGCACCCGCACCCGACCCCAGATTATTGCGGCACTGGATTCCTCGCTGACCTTCGCCGCCGACCGCGATCACTTCCACGCTCGCCACCCCGACTGGAACTTTGAATTCCTGGGCAGAGCCGGGTGTGAACGTCACGCTCTGCGCCGCCGCGCCGGCGCTCATGCCGAGCAGCGCTGCCGACGCGAGCGTCAGCAGCGCTCCCAAACGCCCATAGCGACGGCTGGTCCTCACTGAAAGGGACAGCAGCCCCCGACCTTGCGTGGCGCACATATCTTCCACTGCCCTTCTGGCTCCAGCCCGGTGTGGCCGGGCCTGCGGATCCGCTCGATGGTTGGCCGACGGCGCCCACGCCGCAACGGGCCAGCCCGCGGGCCGACGTCGGGGGAAGCAACCGCCAGCTGGTGTATCGGCAGGTAGCCCGCGCGCCGTGATCCCCCAAGCGGCCGATCTGTCGATCCCTCTGGCGACTTGCGAGTCCTCGTGCGCGTGGATCACCTCCTTGAGGTGACGTGATGCGAGCACTGGAGCCGTAACGTGGATCGCGCCTGTCTGGCTCAGTCGCGCCCAGCGGCTCCAGCTCGAATGAGAGGTCGCGAAGTGGAATGGCTCACGCTTGCGCTTTGGCTATTGGTGCTGCTGATCGCTCTGCCGCTTGGGGCGGGACTGCTGCACGGGAGGGTCTCACTCGGATTGCAGGCGATGGCTGCCGGCGCGGGGCTCGTACTCATCGTCGTCTATGTGATCGAAGGTGCCCCGACTCTCGCGTGGGTCGCGTCGGGCGTCGCGTTGATCGGGCTCTTGGCGACCCTTATAGGCGTCATGAATCTGATCTCAGCCCGTGAAGACGGCGTGGCGGCCGTGTCCACGAGCGCTGACGAGGTCGAGGCAGGGCTCGCTGGAGTTCAGATTCCGTTCTTCAGCGTCACCCTGATCCTGACACTGGCGCTCGCGCTGGGAATCAGCACCTGATCGATAGCGCGAGGAGCGGAGCTGTGAGTGAGCTCGGGTCGCGCTGTCTGCCCCGCTGGCGAAGGGTGTCGGGATGGGCTGGGTCGACAGCGAGCTAGCGCTCACTGCGTTGGCGGCGATGCTCTCGCCCACGACGCTGTTCCTGTCGGTGTTGGCGCTCGTCGTGGGCGAGCGCCCAATGCGGACCGGCCTTTGGTTCTATTTCGGCGCACTCGGAGCGACACTCGTGGTCGGTGTCATCGCGGCGTTCGTGCTCGGCAACGCCGCCGCCTCGCCACAGCCAAACAGCCCCAAGACGTGGGTTGCCGTTGTCAACGTCGTTGCGAGCCTGATCGTGCTGTTCTTCGTCGTCCGTTTCCTGCGGCGGCCTCGCGACCCCAGAAGGGTGGCGAGCCTGATCGATCAGATGAACAGAGTGGCGTCCTCGCCGGTGGTCGCGATCATCGCCGCGGGTGCCACGCTCGCCAATCCCGGCGCGTTCATTCCGCTGGCCCTGAAGGACATCTCCGAGACGAATCCGAGTGCCGGTCAGTACATCGTCGAGTGGGTGGCCTTTGCGCTCGTCTCGCTGCTGCCGCTGTCCGTTGCGCTGGTAGCCCTGGGCGTCGCGCGCGAGCCAACCCAGCGCGTCCTCATCGGCGCTCGAGGGTGGCTCGAGCGCAACGCAAGGACGATCGGCGCGGTGATCCTCCTGCTGCTCGCCGCGGTGCTGATGCGCAACGGCATCGCCGGGCTCACCAGCTCGCGCATATTTCAACCAATCTGGATGATGCCAGCCGGCCGCGTCGGCGCTTTACTGACCACTTGATGTCGAACTCGCTCAGGAGGGCAGCATCGATCGCCGTAGTTCTGCTCGCTCCGCTTGGGCTGGCGGCCTGTGGCGAATCGTCCAGCGAAAAGGCGAAAAAGCAGGTGTGCGCGGCGACCAGCGAAATCTCTAGTCAGATAAAGAAGCTCGAATCGCTGCCGATCTCAACGAGCTTCCCGACTGAAGTCAGCAAGAGCGTCGAAGCAATCGACAAGAGCCTCACCGAAGTCAAAAACGCCGCCCCCAACCTCGAAACGGCGCGCAAGGAAGAAGTCGATGCGGCCACCAAAAACTTCGCGCTCGAACTCGCCGTGTTGACGGCAAGCGTCATCTCGGCCAGCAAATCATCGAGCCTCGAAGCCGGGCTCAAGAGCGCCGAGCCGCAGATCAAGGCGTCGCTGAGCAAACTCGGCACCGATTACAAGAAAGCGTTCGAAGCCCTCAAATGCTCATAGCGTGGTTTCGCTCGGGTAGCTGCTGACGCTCGGCCGCGCCTCGGAACTAACGGAGCCGACGTGACCTCCGTGGACATCGAGCTCGCGCTCGTGGGGCTCGTCGCGATGCTAGAACCAGCCACGCTCGGCTCGTCCGTGTTGGCGCTAGTGCTGGGCGACCGACCGCTGCGCACTGGCTTCTTGTTTTACATAGGCGGCCTAGGCGCAACGCTCGCCGTGGGTGTCGTGGGCGCCTTCGTGCTCGGCAACACCGCCGCATCACGAACCTCCACCCCCAAGACCTGGGTTTCGGTGTTCGGTGTCATCAGTGGTCTCATCCTGCTCGCCTACGTGGCAAGAGCCGTCCGACGTCCGGTCGACCCTCAGGCGATGGCGCGCAACGTCGCACGTATGGGCAAGGTCGCCACGGCTCCTCCGCTCACGATCGTCGGCGCCGGCGCAGTGCTCGCCAACGCTGGCGTGTTCATGGCGATCGCGCTCAAGGACATCTCACAGTTGGACCCGAGCGCTCTGCAGTACGTGCTCGACTGGGTCCTGTTCGCACTCGTGTCGATGCTCCCTCTCAGCTTCGCGCTCGTGCTGCTTCTCGTCGCGCCCGATCGAACCATGCCGACTCTCGTCATCGGTCGCGGATGGATCGAGCGACACGCGCGGACGATCGCCCTGGTCATCCTCGGAGCCCTCGCTGCAGCGCTGCTACGCGACGGCGTCTCAGGTCTCACCGGCTAGCCACAAGAGCATCCTTGTGATGGGTCTCTCCATCCCTCACCTGGCCGTCGTCGGGCGGGGCCGTGCGGGGCGCTAGGACAAAGCCGAGATGCCGACCGTCTGAGCTATCTCGTCGATGATCGCGAGCGCTCGCTGATCGTCATTGAGATCGAACGCAATCGCCGCCTCGTGCGCCAATCCGTCGCGCGTGGGTTGAACCTTTTCTACCAGCGAGCGTCGCAACGTGGCAAGCACAGCCTGGGTTGTGCCTTCGAGCCGTCGCAGGCGAAGACTCGAGACTGATTCCGGCTGCGCGCGCGGCGTGCTCGTTGCCGCGGTGAGGCGCCCGTTCTGCTGGACGCGCATGATCTGTCCGGTGGGCTTGCGCACCAATGGTGCGCTGCGGTTGACTCCGATCATCCGGTAGTCATTGGGAAGCTCCGCGATACGCAAGCGCTGCTTGTCGGTCAGCGTCACTGATGCCATTGTGTGCTCCTCTCTCGTCCCTACACTTTGGCGCGATTTGGGAGGATTTGTGAGCGAACGAGCGCGCGAACCTCGCAAAGTGCGGAGAGTTTCTGTCCCGCGTCAAGCAACAAGAGATTTAGCCTATGGGGGGCTTGCCGATGGCCAGCCTGCCGAGTGCCGCTACGGCAGCCGAAGCCGCACGTGCTGACGCTGCAACTGCGCGGAGCGCCGGCCTCACCAAGCAGACACCGACGGTCGTGCCAACGAGGAGCGAGTCTGTGGTCCCGACTCCTGTGACGCGGCGAAGGATCGCCACCGGAACAGCTGCCGCGAACATGATCTCAGCCAAGGACGGAAGCCGAGGTCGGAACGCTCTGAGCGCCGGTGCTGCGATGTGGCGGAGTGCGTTCGCGAGTACGCCAAATGCGAATATCGTCGCGAGGAAGGACGACCCCGCTGGGACTCCTGTAATGCGGCGGAGCATCTCCTTCAGCAGGCGGTACACGATGTACACCTCGCCGAACAGGTTGGCCACGTCGGTGCTCCTATCGCGATTCAGCCCTCGTGCCGCCGCGGGTGCTGGCGATGTCCGAGCTAGGTGCATAGGGATCCCCTCCCGAGAGTTTGCGAAGTCCGTCGAAAGCTACGACAGGACAGATGGGCGGTCATCATGCGATCTGGGTGCCGCTGCCATGCGGCCAACTCGCGATTTCACCCCATCCGGCGGATGCCGGGCTAACAGCGCCATGCTGAGATGGAGGTGCGCAGCGGCGGAGCCCGGAGCCTAATGACCCACTGACGCCTTTGTACCGCTGAATGCCCGACATTTTCTCAGCCGAGAGGACAGACGATGAGCGACAGGCCAGTGTTTATCTACGCCGCCACCTACGCCGAGCCGGCTGGTGCCGAGGCGGACTACGAAACCCTTGTGGAGCTGCACGCGGCGAAACTCGTAGGGACCTATGACGTCGCTTTGGTTACGAAGGACGCGAGCGGTAAGGTTCACATCGAGAAGCACGAGAAGCCGACGCAGCACGGCGCCTGGGGAGGCATCGCCGTCGGAGCGGCGGTCGGGGTTCTAGCCGCACCTGCGGTTATCCCTGCGGCGCTTGTCGGTGGCGTCATCGGCGGTTTCGGTGGACACTTCAAAAAGGGCATCTCACGTGGCGATGCCAGGGAGCTCGGAGACCTGATCGAAGCCGGACAGGCAACGTTGCTCGTGATCGGAGAGTCTCGCCTCGAAGAACAGCTCGACAAGGTGCTGGCGCGCGCAGAAAGGTCGGTCGAGAAGGAAATCGACGTCAACAGCCGGGAGTTCAAGCGTGAACTCGACGAGGTCGAGAAGGAAGCCGTGGCGAGTTAGCCGGCCTGCTTCACCTCTCGCGCGACTCGAGACCGGGTGGCGCCACAGTCCCTTCGTCGATTTCTCGCGCGAGCCTGTCCTTTTCCGCCCGTCGGCCGCTCGTCAGCACCCCGGACCCTGCCGCATGCGCGATCGGGTCTCCGCCGGGTCCGCGCAGGATGATCGCGCACCCGATCGCGATCGCCGCGCCGGCCAGCGGTCCGACGAGGTATACCCAGTAGGCGACCCAGTCGCCACTCACCAGCGCCGGGCCGAACGAGCGCGCGGGGTTCATCGAGGTGCCGCTCACCGGTGCCGACCACAGGCCGGCGAGCGCTATGTAGCCGCCAACCCCGAGCGCGCCGATCGCCCCGACATTCTGCGCCGCCGACGCGGTGCCGAGGATCACGCTGAGCAACCCTGCGCTGAGAACGATCTCCATCAGCAGCGCCTGCCAGTCTCGGTATCCAGGTCCGGGCAGAGTCGCGCCGAGGTGTTGGATGTTCCCGAAGACCGCAAGCAGGAACAAACATGCGAGTGTCGCGCCGAGCAGCTGCACGATGATGTAGCCGGGCACTCGACGCCACGGAAAATCACCCCGCACCGCGAACGCCACCGACACAGCCGGGTTGAGATGCGCACCGGAGACCGCACCCATGAACAGGATGACCGCCAGCACCATCAACCCGGGCGCGACCACGGCCGCGGTGAGGCTGATCTGTCCCTGGGCGTGCAGGATCCCGCCGCCGGCCGCGACCAGCACCAGAAAGAACGTGCCGAGCAGCTCTGAGAACAATCTGCGGTACTCGAGTCTGGGATCGTCGAACTGATTGCGCGAGCCGAACTCGAGCATCAGCAGGCGGTCGGCCCGCTGCACGTCATGATTCGTTAGGGCTGGCAGATCCCGGACTGGCATGGGGGCGAGCTCGCTGCCCATGATCAGTGCTTCCGGCCTGACCGTCGTCATCCCGATCAGGTGAAGGGCCTGGCGGCCGCGTGCGGCGTCCCCTTTCACCTCACTCGGATGATGCGTTGCGCCCGAGCGTCGGGGACGATCGAGGGCCGTGAGGAGGGCCAGGACAGTTCATCCGCGACGCGCTCTCGCCACAGCCGATGGCTGCTGAGCCAGACTCGACGCCTGGCGTGAGCCCGACGGCTGGCACGGGTCCGGCCGGCAACGGCGCGGGGGAGATACCCCTCCCGCAGGCCCCCAGCGCCCACCGTATTTGGGTACGCGTGATCCTGGGTCTCGCCACCGTGCTGGCGGTGTTCGCGATCTTCGCCATCTGGGCCAACCGCCAGCTGATGAATCCGCACAACTGGTCCAAGACCAGCACCGCGCTGCTGCAGAAGGCGACCGTCCGTACGGCATTGTCGGCTTACCTCGTTGATCAGCTCTACGCGAACATTAACGTCCCCGCCCAATTGCAGTCGGGTCTGCCCACGCGGCTGGAGCCGCTGGCTGGCCCGCTGTCGGGCGCGCTGCACGGCGTCGCCGAACAGGCAGCCGAGCGGGCGCTTGCCACCCCACAGGTGCAGAACGTCTGGCAGAAGGCCAACTACGCCGCCGATCAGGCGCTCGTGAGGGTGGTCAACGGTGGCGGCTCGCGTGTGCAGATCACGGGTGGCACCGTCTCGTTGAACCTTCGTCAGATCGTCGCGGATCTCGCCGATGACCTCGGCCTGCCCTCCGGCATCGCGGACAAGCTGCCCGCGTCGGTGGCCACATTGACGGTGGTCACGTCGAGCCAGCTCGGGATCGTGCGCAACTTGGCCAAAGCCCTTCGTGCGCTGGCCCTGGCATTGACGATCCTCGTCTTCCTTCTTTACGCGCTCGCGGTCGCGCTCGCCGGCGGGCACCGGCGGCGCACGCTGATGTGGGTCGGCTGGAGCCTCGTGTTCGCCGGCCTGCTCGTGCTGGTCGGCAGAAAGATCGGCCAGGGTCAGCTCGTCTCGGCGATCACCTCTGACGCGTCGATCGAACCTGCCGCGAGCGATACCTATTCGGTGGCCACGTCGCTCCTCGTACAGGTCGCCAGCTCCGCGATCGTCATCGGCGTGCCGGTGATCTTCTCGGCGTGGCTCGCCGGGCCGGCGCGCTGGGCGATCGCAACCCGGCAGTTCATGGCGCCCCACCTGCGTGAGCGACCGGCTTTGGCCTACTGGGGGACGGCGGCACTGCTCGCTCTGGTGTTCATATGGGGGCCCATACCAGCGACTCGCAACCCGTTCGAGATGCTCCTGTTCACGATCCTGGCGTTTGTCGGAGCACATGTGCTCCGTGGCCAGATCGCCGAGCAGTTCCCGGACGCTCAAGCTGTTTCGATGCGCGGAGCGATCGGCGAGAAGCTCGCCCGTGCGCGGGCGGCGAGCGCGGGGCGGGCCGGAGCCCCGTCGACGGCCGCCGAGCTAGAACGCCTGGTGGCGCTGCACGACCGCGCGGCGATCACCGATGATGAGTACGCCGCCGCCAAGCGCGAGCTGCTCGCCAAGCAATGAGCCGTTGAGCTCCCGCTTGGTGGTGCTGGCCTCCCGCGATGACGCCTGCACGCCATATTGGCAGCGGTGCGGTCTTGTCTCAAACTGAGCGCATGCTCGTCGCGGCCACCTATCCGCTCCTCGAAGTCTTCTGGACGATGCTCATCTTCTTCGGGTTCGTTGTCTGGCTCTGGATCCTGTTCGCGGTGCTCGCCGACCTGTTCCGTCGGCGCGACATCTCGGCGTGGGCCAAGGTCGCCTGGATCGTGTTCGTCATCGTGGTCCCGTATTTCGGCGTACTCGCCTATCTCATCGCCGAGCACAGCGGAATGACCGAACGTTCGCTCGAGCAGCAACAGGCGGCGCAGGCACAGGTGGACCAATACGTGAAGTCGGTCGCAGCGAAGAGCGATCCGGCAGAGTCGATCGCCAAGGCCAAGCAGCTGCTGGACAGCGGCACGATCACGCAGACCGAGTTCGACGGCATCAAGCGCACCGCCTTGGCCACCTAGCGAACCAGCGCTCGGAGGCGCCCCCAAAGGCGAGTCTGAGATGACCTCGGCCACGGTGCGCTAAATGGCCACGAGCCCGCGTGTGGTTCGGATCCGCGGAGTGGTCCAAGCAATCCGTGACGGCGATGACACAATGGCCGAGGAGGCCATCCTCCGACTCAGTCGGTCACGGCGTTGGCTCGCGCCGCTGGCGCTTGCCGCGAGTGCCTGCGCGATGCTCTTCGACGGTGTCAAGCTGGTGCTCTCAAACTGGCGGCTGACACTCGTTCAGATCGTTCCGGCTATGTGGGTATGGCTCGCGATGTTCGATCTAAAAGCGCACGTTCTGCACGGGAAGTCATTCCATGTCCTTCGCGGGCCGATCGTCATCCCGATCGTGGCGGCCGTCGCCGCGGTCACCGCCGCCTGCTTCTTCCTGAACGCGGTATTCGCATTCGCCATCGCGAAAGGCGGTACTCCCAGGGTGCGACCAGGGTTCGCCGATGCTCGCTCGCACCTCCCCGTCGTGTTGGGGTCAGGCGCTGTCGTCGGCCTTCTGCTCGGACTGTCCACCGTGGTCGTAAGCCGCTGGGGAAGGCCGTGGTTCGGGCTGTCGCTCAGCATCGTCGTCGGCGTGATGATGGTCTGCTATGTCGCCGTGCCGTCGCGGCTGATCGGCATGACGGCGCTGCATTCAAGGCGGGACAGGTTGACCGCCAGCGCCCTGAGCGGCGCGATCGGGGCGGCGGTCTGCACGCCGCCTTACCTGCTCGCCCGAATCGGCATCCTGATGCTCGGGTCGAGCTCACTGTTGGTCGCTGGCATCGTCGTACTCGCTGTCGGTGCCACATTGCAGGCTGGGGCGACGGGCGCTGTCAAAGCGATCAAGATGAGCGCCAAGCTCGTCGCCGGTCACAACCTCGCTAAGACTGATCCGGTGCGCGCGGACTGAGCGCTCGTCCCGCTCGAGGGAAACCCCATCCGTACCCACACCAAGCCCAAACGTCGTGCATGCGTCAGTGAATGCGCCAGCACACATCCTTGCGGGCGGCGCGGCGCGGCGCGAGTGTGGTCAACGCGCCATGCCTGAGCCTGCGGCTTCTCCGGAACAGGTCGAGGCGACGATCCGCAGCAGGCGCTTCGTCGTCCTGCTGCTCGTCGCGGCGATCGCAGGGGTCGTGGTTTCACTCGCCGCGTGGTGCTTTCTCGAGCTCGTAAACCAGATCCAGAGAGGCGTGTATGTACACCTGCCCAGCGATCTGGGCTACCACCACGGTCCGCCGCTGTGGTGGTCGCTGCCGGTGCTCGGCCTCTCCGGCCTGATTGTCGCACTCGTCATCGAGCGCCTGCCGGGCGAGGGCGGACACGTCGCCGCGTACGGGCTCTCGACGAGCGGCGGCCCGACACTGCCGCTGGCGCTGCCCGGGGTCATCCTCGCGGGGCTCTCGGCCATCGGGCTCGGGGTCGTGCTGGGCCCCGAGGCGCCGCTGATCGCTCTCGGCTCCGGCCTTGGCGTCCTGACGATCCGCTTGGCGCGGCGGGACGTGCCGCCCCAGGTCGTGACCGTGCTGGCCGCGGCGGGGACGTTCGCGGCGGCGTCGTTCCTGTTCCAGTCGCCATTGATCGCGGCGGTGATCATGATCGAGGTTGTCGGGCTGGGTGGTCCGCGGCTGACGCTCGTGCTGCTCCCCGGTCTGCTGGCCGCCGGGATCGGCGATCTCGTCTCGCTCGGCATGGGCTCGTGGACCGGGCTGAGCACGAGCGCCTACGCGCTGGGTTCGATCGAAGGGCTCGCAAAGTTTGCCCGCCCCGACATCGCCGAGTTCGGCTGGACGATCGCGCTGGCGCTTGCGGTCGCATTGGTGTGCGTGGTGATGGTCAGCGTCGGCAGGCGCACGGTCGGCGTCGTCGCGGCGAGACGGTTCGTGCTGCTGCCCGCGATCGGTCTGATCGTCGCTGCGTTGGCGATCGCGTTTCAGCAGACCACCGGTAAGCCTTTCCAGGAAGTTCTCTTTTCCGGCCAGGCTTCGATCCCCGGGCTGCTGGGCAAAGCGGGCTCGTGGTCGATCGGCACGCTCGCGCTGCTGCTGCTCTGCAAGGGCGTCGCGTATGCGCTGTCGCTGGGCAGCTTCCGAGGAGGTCCCACCTTCCCGGCGCTGTTCCTCGGGGCGGTGGCCGGGCTGATGGCTGGCCAGCTGCCCGGGTTCTCGATCACCCCGGCGGTCGCAGTCGGAATGGCCGCCGCGGTAGCCGCCGTGCTGCGTCTGCCGCTGTCGGCGATCGTTATCGCAACTTTGCTCACCACGGGATCGGGCGCCGGCAGTGTGCCACTGGTGATCGTTGGCACGGTCGCCGCTTACATGCTCAGCGTCACGCTACTACCTCCACCGGCCTCCGCAGAGCCACCCGCACTGCCGGCGCCAGCGGCCCACTCCACGCTGGCGGACGCAGCGGTTGCGCCTCGTCAGCGAGCCGTCACCTAGGCGAAGCCTTTGTCTCCGTGGCAGTGCTTCCACTTTCGGCCACTGCCACAGGTGCAGGGGTCGTTGCGGGGGCGCTTGGCGTCCTGCGCGGCGTAGACGGCGATGATCTCCGACGGCGCGCGGTTCCGCGCAAGCAGGTCGCACATGGTCCGCATCGGCTGGTCGATGTGGTGAAAGAAGCTCATGTAGCCCTCGCAGAGATAGTTCAGGCCCGGCTCGCCGTCGGCGGTGTCGATGAACCGGTCCTTGGGACAGCCTCCGTGGCAGGCGAAGCGCACGTCGCAGTCCAGGCACTGCCGCGGCAGCGTCTCGCGCTTGGCCTGCCCGAAGTCCTGCTGCGCTCGTCCTGTGGCATGGGTGCGGACCGGGGGTCGCTCGCGCCTGTGCGCAGGCGCGCTGGACTCGTGGCGACCCTATTGCCGGGCGGCCTGTTCGGATCTACGCTGACAGGCGCAACGCGGTCAGCCTGGGTCAGCCTCCTGGGTCAACGGATCTCCACAGCCGCGTTGCATTCTTGTCAACTCCAAAAGGGGTAGCGCATGTCCTCGTCTGCAATGCCCGCGACAGTGCCGCGCGCTGCTCCGCGGGACTCCAGCGCCAAGCCCGGCGGGCGCGGGACGAGCCAGGGACCTGCCGCTGCGACGACGACCCATCTCACCGTGGCCGAGCGGGTGGCTCGCGGTAAGGCGGCGCGAAATGAGGTGCCTCGAGCGAGCCATGCGGTGTTCGAGCCCTCAGCGCATCGTGCGGACCCGATCAAGCTGCTCGAGCGCCAGGCGAAGACGCGCGTGCCGGAGCTTGTTCCCATCCGCTACGGCCGGATGCTTGTCTCACCATTCACCTTCTATCGCGGCGCCGCGATGATCATGGCGAGTGACCTCGCGGCGACGCCGCGATCGGGCCTGATGGTGCAGTGCTGCGGAGATGCCCACCTGTCGAACTTCGGTGTGTTCGCCTCGCCGGAGCGGCGGCTCGTGTTCGACATCAACGATTTCGATGAGACGCTACCCGGTCCATGGGAGTGGGACCTCAAGCGCCTGGCCGTAAGCATGCTGATCGCCGCGCAGGACGGCGGCTTTACCGCCAAGGATCAGGAGCGCATCGTGCTGGACACCGTGGAGGGGTACCGCACGGCGATCAGGGGGTTCGCGGGAATGAAGAACCTCGACGTTTGGTACGCCCACTTGGATATCGAGAGCCTGCTCAGTGAACTCGGGCCCCAGCTGAAGCCGAGGATGGCCAAGCACACCCAGAAGACGCTCGCGAAGGCCCGTACCAAGGACAGCATGTCGGCGTTCTCGAAGTTGACCGCTGAGGTGAACGGCGAGGCGCGGATTGTTGCCGATCCGCCGCTGATCGTGCCCATTGATGACCTCGCGCAGGGCATGGAACGCGATGAAATGTTCGATGCGCTGCACGAGCTGCTGAGTGACTACCGCGCGACGCTCGAGCATGACCGGCGAGTCCTGCTCGAGCAGTTTCGCCTGACCGACTTCGCGCACAAGGTCGTCGGCGTCGGGAGCGTTGGAACCCGCGCCTGGATCGCGTTGCTGCTCGGTCGGGATGACCAGGATCCCCTGTTCCTGCAGATGAAGGAGGCCGAGGCATCGGTCCTAGCCTCGATTCGTCATGAAGGTGATTTGTCGCTGGGTTTTGGGTGAGGTTGTTGGCGATGGCGGAGGCCGGTGGCGGGTTGGGGGCCGCGGGCGATGGTTTTGTGCTGTTCGGTCGTCTTCGGAGGGTGTTTTGGGGCAGCGTTCAGCGGTGGGTGCTGCGTGGTGCTCGGTGATGCCGCGGCGGCGTTCGGGTTAGCCGTAGGTGGGGAGGGTGCCCAGTCGCTTGAATGCGCGGAGGATCGCGCTGGCCCATGGCCAGTCGGCGGGGAGGTGCAGTGTGGTGCGTCGGGCGTGGCGGGTGATTTGTCCGGCGACGTGCAGGATGCGGTAGCGCAGCCGCTTGGGTTCTGAGATGGCGTGCTCGCCGTCGAGGAGCAGCTGTTGTGTCCAGGTCATGATGTCGTGGGCGAGCAACGCGAGCTCAAACCACGCGGTGTTTGCCTGGAAGGACTGGAACGGGAGGTGCCCGGCGCCGCAGGCCTTGAGTGTCTTGACGCGATCCTCGACTTCGGCGTGCTGGCGGTGCACGGCCTCGAGCGCGGCGATGTCCGGGTCGGGCTGGTCGGTGATGAAGCACTGGAAGCGGTGACCGTCGAGGTCGGTGAACGTGAGCTGCGCCCCGGGGTGTGGGCGCTCGCGGCGGCAGATCAGCCGGGTGCCCTCGGGCCAGGAGTCCAGGTTCACGAGGCCGGTGAGCTCTGTGACCCACGCCCCGTCGCGTGGCTGGCCGTCCTGGTTGACCGCCGGTGTCCAGGCGCTCTCGCCGAGCGCGAGGATCTGCTCGCGCACGGTGTTGTTGATCGCGTAGCCCAGCGAGAAACGGATGCGGCACTCCCGGCACGCCGACGCGAAGGCGTGACTAGCGCCGGCAGAATCCGAGCGGGCGAGGATCTCACCGTCCAGGGCGCTCTCGGGTAGCTGCTCAAGCGCGAGCTCCAGCACCTCGAGGTGATCCTCAGCGTTGTTTGCGCCGGCGTTCCCGGGCCGCAGGACCCCGGCCAGCACCTCCCGCTCGCAGGACGCGAGCAGCGGGTTGAAGCCGAACCCGCCCTTGTAGTGCCCGGCCGCCAGCTCCTTCTCGGAATGGATACTGATCGGGGTCGCGTCGAAGTCAAGGATCACCCGGCCGGGTGTTGCCCCGGCCTTCCACGCCCGCTCGCGGGCGAGCGCCCGTGCCCGGCGGACCCGGTCGATCTCCGCTGCACCGATCGAGAGCAGCACCCGCCGTGCGGTCGCCACAGACGCGACATCCCCAAACAGCGCGGGCTGCCCCGCGAGCACCGCGAGATCCGAGACACAGCGTCCGCCGTCGGCTGCCATCACCGCCAGATCACACAGAACCCGCCCCGGATCGTGAGCAGAACGACGCTGACGAGTCCCGACGAGCGCCCCCGACAGGCCGTCGGTCAGCCCGAGCCGTTGTGCCGTGAGCGCCAGCAGCACGCTCCCCGCGCGAGATGACAAGCCCGTGCCGTCCGCGAGCACATCTACCGTTCCAAACGACGCACTTCCGATCACCTTCAAGGTGAACCTCCTGAGCGGGTGGGTTGCTGGCTTCGCAACCGCAATCCTCCCCGCCCAGGCGGACGTTTCAGCCCTCCCGCGCCGCCGCCAGGGAGCACCGCTATTGACGAATGCGGGCTAGAGGAGTTCTTCACCCCCAGCGAGTTCCACAACCACGGCGAGCGCGTCGTCGTCGGGCAGCGTTTGATGCAGGCCACCAGCGACATCTTCCTCGGTTGGCTGCACGTTGAGTCCGGGATCGACGGCAAGGCACGGGACTTCTACGCTCGCCAGCTCAAGGACTGGAAGGGCTCGGCGGAAATCGAGCAGATGATTCCCAAGGGGATGGCCCTCTATGGGCGGATATGCGGCTGGACTCTGGCCCGCGCTCACGCACGCAGCGGCGACCGCGTGGCGATCGCCGCATACCTGGGGAACGGACGCAGCTTCGACCACGCGATCGTGGAGTTCTCACGTTCCTACGCGGATCAGAACCAACGGGACTACGACGCACTGGCGAGCGCGGTCGAGTCCGGGCGCATAAAGGCGCAGACAGGCCTGTAGCGCGAATCCTCGCAGCGCATTCGACCCAAGACGAGAGCAAGGAGATCCCAATGGCCACAGAACCGACAATCGAGCGCGACGAGGCAGCCTCGGCGGCACGGTCCGGCGACTTCGAGGCGCTGTTCGTGCAGAGCGCGCAGAGAGTCACGAGCTTCGAGGGCGCGCTCACGCTGCATGATCTCGCGCCTGCGACGCTCATGTTCTCTGACCGGCCGGAGCGTATCGTCGGCCATCTCACAACGAAGCAGTTCGTGGAAGGATGGGGGCACGGAGAGAACAGCTTCCTCGACGATCCGCCCAACGCGGTGCTCGCATTCCTCGCCGCGGATGAGGATGCGCCCGAGGATGTCGTAGTCACGCTCACGAATCCGCGCATGGACTGGGACAGGCTGACATACGACGTTGACGTCCTCGAGGGTCACCTGCCGGCAAGGACCGGTCCGTGCTCGCTGTTCATCGACCCGATCGGCAGGCCGCTGAGCCCCGTATCAGTGATGGGTGTACGGCGGCGTGGTCGCCGACGCGCGCGACGCCTGTGAGCAGGCGATGCCACGCGGCGAATGGGCCGGGCTGTTCGCGTCGGCGTTCAGGCAGTCACGCAACGCGATGGTGTTGGCCGACGGTGCCCGCGAGTCCATAGACGTCAACGGCGCGTGCCTGAGCCTGCTGGGCTACAGGCGCAGAGAGCTCCTCGGAAGGCCGATCTACACGTTCGTCGTAGATGGTCCGCTTGCGTCGCCGGCCGAATGGAAGGCAATGCTGGCCACCGGTGAGTTCGCCGGCGAGGCGGAGCTTCGGGCCGCCGGCGGGGGCACGGTGGCCGTTCAGTTGGCAGCCACCGTGGAGGTCGTGACCGGGCGCCAACTTGTCCTCGTCGTTGCCCTGAGCACGTCTACTTGGGGATCGCGCTTCCGTCGAGCTTCGAGCTTGGCGGCCACATCCGGGACGCTCTCGCAGCGTGAGCGGGAGATCGTGTACCTGGTGGCGCTCGGGAACACGGGACCGGAGATCGCAGACGAGCTGCACATCAGTCACGACACCGTCCGCACGCATGCGCGCAACGCGATGCTGAAGGTCGGCGCACGTTCCCGTGCCCACCTCGTGGCGAAGGCTCTCGGCGACGGTCTCGTTCTCGACCATCGCCGCTAGGATCCCCCAACCGCGGTATCGACTACCTCGACGCGAGGCACGATGATCGAGATGTGGACTCCTCCAGTATTCTGCCCCTCTCATCGCCCGGCTCAAACATCGAGCGAGTGCACCTGTATTGCTCGTTTCAGGCGCCCACACTACGCCAGGCCGCGGCTCTCGCGGCCGAGCTGCGAACGATCGCCGCGTGTGCCCAGCGGATCTGCTCGATGGCCGCGCCACTGTCCGACCGGCGTTGTTGGATGGTGACAGTCACGACACCGCGGATCCCATTGACGCTGACCGTTTTGCGCCGCTGGGAGGAAGAGCTGCTCGTAATCGAGCAGCGCTGGTCGGGATGTCGTTTCCTCGGCTGGAGAACCGACGGGAAGCCGCCAGCGCGCCTGGGCCTTCCAGGTGGGTCGCCGGAGGCGGACGGTAGGAGTGAGAGTGAGCCGCGCCCGCTAGCAGCGGGAGCGTCGGCGGGCACCGATGAGTCCACGTCCCAGCGTCAGTTGGTGGTCGCGTCGTTGCTGCGCCGCCCGTAGAGCGGGCACGAGCACGGCGCGCCGCGCCGGGCGGGCGGCGGGTGACACAGCACCCCAGGTGCTCGCGTGCACCGTCGTGCGAAAACGTCCAGCCGCCGCTGGCAAACTGCAGTCACCCTTCGAGGGTGATCTGTGGATGCGCGCGAGGGGACACGCTCACCGAAATGCGTCGCGCACTATCGGCCACCCGTCACTGGTTCTGCGCAGCGATGCTTCCCCACGCTGCCGAAAGGAGTTCGGAAAGGAGGGCAAGGTTGTCCTCCTCACTTGAGTTGTCCAGATCGTTGATCACGTTGCGCACCCGTTCGGCGGCAACCGCGGCGTCCAGCGGCCAGTTGTCAGGTTCCATTGTCAAGCCTTGCGGTGATCGAATGGTTCACTCGATCTATGTTGCTCGCTCACGACTGTCGCGTCCATACCGCGGATGCGCGATCCGCGAGCGCGCCTCGCGTGATCGCCGGCTGCGGTCTACTGGGCTTTGCCGTCGGCTGGTTGCTCGGGCGGCGGGCGGCAGGTCGTAAGGCTCGCTAGTGGCTCCGGGGCCCGATGCGCGCCAGCGATTGTTCTGCGAGCGTCGGAGAGTTACAGCCCGATCACCGGTGGTGCCGACACCCGACTCCCTGGGGGGTCCACAACCTTGCGAGGTCCGCGTGCTGCCGAAATGCTTTGCAACAGGAGCGATACACACCCATCCCTTCGCGAAGGGCGGATCGACCATGCGGACGGCACCCATCACATCATCTCGCAAAGGGGCACCACCTTCGGCGCGCGTCACGAGCCGAGCGCCACGTCGCCGCGGGCGACCCCGGCCGCATCTCGGGAGTCCCGCGTTGACCTCGCCATACGCGGGTCAAGACGAGGCGGGGGCCGCCGGTGATTGCCCGCCGTTGCCCGAGAGCTTCATACGCCGCCCGCGCCTGGTGGATCGCCTGCTCGAGGATCACGAGGCCTCGCTCGTGCTGCTCGCCGCCCCGGCCGGCTATGGCAAGACGAGCACGCTGTCCGAGTGGGCCGCGCGCTCGGAGTGCCCCTTCGCGTGGGTCGCGCTGGAGGAGGCCGACAACGATTCCCAGCACCTGCTCACGACGCTCGCGCTCGCGATCGAGCAGCTGCAGTCCACCACTGGGCGTTTCACCGTTGGCTCCGCCGTTCCACGCCCGCAGGCAAGCACCCTGCCCAGCCTGATCCGAACGCTACGTGCGCTGCGCGCGGGAGCCGTGCTTGTCCTAGACGACGCTCAGCTCGTGCGCTCGCGCGAGTCGCTGGGGGTGCTCGCGCGGCTGGCGGGCGCGATGCCCACCGGCACGAAGCTGGCGCTCGCGTCGCGAACGGCGCCCGTTCTGTCGGTCGCGCGCCTTCGTGCTCGGCACGAGCTGCTCACGCTCGGCGTCCCGGATCTGGCGATGACGCTGGAGGAGGCCGGCTCGCTGCTCGCGGCGGCGGGTCACGAACTGCCGGCAGACCAACTCGAGCTCGTCGTGCGCCGCACCGAGGGCTGGCCGGCGGTCTTGTACCTCGCCGCGATCGCGCTCGGCGAACAGTCTGACGCGGCCGTTGCGCTGGAGCGGTTCTCGGGCGATGACGAGGTCGTCTCGCAGTACATCAGGGAGGAGCTCCTGGCGCAGATGCCGTCTGAGGCGTTGACGTTCCTCATGGATACGGCGATCCTCGACGAGCTTTCTCCCGAGCTTTGCGACGCCGTGCTGGCTCGCAAGGGGTCCGGTCTGGCGCTGCGCACCGTCGCCGCCAGCAACCTGCTCGTGGCGCCACTCGACAGGGGCCACAGGCGCTATCGCTGCCATCCGCTCGTGCGTGAGGTGCTCCAGGCGGAGCTCTCACGAGTGGATTGCAACCGTGCTGCGCGGTTGCATCGGACCGCGGCTCGATGGCTCGGCGAGCACGGTGAGCTCGAGCAGGCGTTGCGCCACGCGGGCGCGGGCGGCGATCTCACTCACGTCGGCCGGCTGCTCTGGGCGCACGCGCCACGCGCGCTGTCCGAGGGTCACGGCGCGGATCTTCGGAGCTCGTTGAGCACGCTGAGCGACGAGCAGATCGCCTCCGTGCCGACTCTGGCCCTGACGGCAGCGCACTACGACCTGTGCAGTGGCAACATGCGCCGCGCGGCCCATTGGGCCCGCGTAGCCTCCGTCGCAAGTGGGTCTGACCCACACCTGCATGAGATCGCAGGCTTCGCATCCGGCCTTGCCGTGGTGGAGGCCGCGGTGAGCGAGCGCGGACTCGAGTGCATGTCGAGCACTGCCGGACGCGGCGTCGCGCTAGCGGACGAGGGCAGCCCGTGGCGTGCTGCATGCTGTCTGCTGAGTGGCGTCTCGCAGCATCTGAGTGGCGAGCGCATGCAGGCTCGCGCGATGCTCAGCGAGGGCGCACGCTGCGGCGCGGTCGCATCCCCTGGCATTCAAGGCCATTGCCTCTCGCAGCTCGCTGTGATGGCCGCCGAGGACGAGGACTGGGAGTCCGCAGAGGATCTCGCGGAGCGCGCCCGCGTCGCGCTCGAGCGCGCGGGTCTGTGTGAGCATCCCACCTCCGCACTGATCCTCGCCGGGTTTGCGTGGATCGCCTCGCATCGGGGCCGGGCCGATGAGGCGAAGCGCGACCTCGGCCGTTCGCGACGCATGCTCGCCACTCTCGAGGACTTCATCCCGTGGTATGAGGTGGAGACGCGAGTGCTGCTGGCTCGCACTGCGATCCGTCTCGCCGACGTGGTGCTCGCGCGTACGCAGCTCTCACAGGCGTCGCGGCTGGCTCGGCGCATGCCGGAGATCGTGGTCTTCCGCGCGTGGTTCGACGAGGCTTGGGGGAAACTCGACGGAGTGAGTGCCGCTGCGCTCGACGGCCCCTCATCGCTGACCATGGCCGAGCTCCGGATCCTTCGCTTTCTGCCCACGCACCTCTCGTTTCGGGAGATCGGCAGTCGCCTGCACGTCTCGACGAACACCGTCAAGAGCCAGGTACACGCGGTCTATGGAAAGTTGGATGCGGGGTCTCGCTCAGAGGCCGTCGAGCACGCGTCGATGCTCGGCCTGATCGACGTCTGCATCTAGACCCGGCGAGGCTAGTGGGTCGTCCGTGAATGTTTGACCGGAAACTCGCGTTCGCTGGCGAATTGGGTGGTGTTCCCGAGCCAGGAGGTGGTGATGCGTCCGCCGGAGGTATTCGTGCGCGAGCTTTCCCCCGAGGAGGGTGCGCGGCTGAAGCAGGTCTCCAAGCGCGCCAAGTACCAGGCCAAGCGTCAGCGAGCGATGATCGTGTTGGCCTCAGCGACGTTGATGAGCGCTCCGGAGATCGCGCGGTTGATGCGCACTGATGAGTCGCATGTGCGCAAGGTGATCCATGCTTTCAACGAGGAGGGCTTCAGCTCGCTGGACCCTGACTATAGGGGCGGGCGTCCCAAGAAGACAACACCCTGCCAGCGCGACCGGATCGTCGCGGTCGCGCGCGCCCGCCCCGACACGCAGGGTGTCCCGTTGACACGCTGGTCGCTGTCGAAGCTCGCGCCGCATCTCGCCGGGATGGGCATCTTCTTGAGCCGCGAGGCGCTGCGCCGACTACTGATCGACGCTGGGCTCTCCCATCAGCGCACACGCTCATGGAAGTGGAGCCCGGACCCAGACTTCAAGGAGAAGGCCGAGCGTGTCCTATCGCTCTACAGAGCCCAGCCCGAGGACGGGGTCGTTGTCTGCTTCGACGAGATGGGGCCTGTCCAGTTGATCCCCCACCACGGCTCGAACTGGGCGCCCCTGCGGCTATCCGGCCGGCTCAGGGCGACCTACAAGCGCCCGCACGGCGTGCGCTACCTGTTCGCGGCCTATGACGTGCACGCTGACCGGCTGCACGGTCGCCTGCGTGAGCACAAGAACGCCCGGGAGGTTCTCGCGTTCTTCAAGCAGATCCGGATGCGCTACGACCCCCGGCTGCGGATCTACCTCGTGATGGACAACCTCTCCACGCACAAGACCGACGCGATCCGCGAATGGGCCGAGAGCAACAACGTGGAGCTCGTGTTCACGCCCACCTATGCGAGCTTCCTGAACCGCATCGAGTGCCATTTCTGGGCAGTCGGCGAGTTCGTCGTCAAGAACGCCGACTACCCCGACTGGGACACGCTCGCCAAGGCGATGGCCGAGCACATCCGCTATCGCAACGGACCCCACCGCGACCGCCGACTCATCCAAGCCGAACGCCGACTACTCATCGCCGCATGAACACACCGGGTTACAGGCACAACGTTCCCGGACGACCCACTAGGGAGCTGTGGCAGGCGTCGTGCTCGTCTGCGTGGTTGCCGGCGGGGTCGTGCTCGCCGGGGCGGTGGTGGTGACGGTCTGGGCAGGTGCGGTGACCGTCTTGGTGGGCGCGGTCACGGTGCTCGTGTGGGTGGGCTGTGGGGATTGGACGCTCACGCCGAGGCTGTTGGTCGTCGAGGTCGTCTGCTGGTTGACCACGGTTGAGGGCGACTTCGCTTTGTTGTTCGAAGCAATCACACCGGCGAGCACGCCCAGAGCCGCGAGTACCGCGATCAGCGGCCAGATCCAAGCGCCGTGTCTCTTCGACGCAGCGGCCTCCTGGTCACGCTCCGTGCCGGGCCCCGGAGGAGGAACGTCGCCGGCGGGGTTCGGGGTGGAGCCAGGAGGGGGATAGGACATCCGAACAAGCTAGGCCCGCATGTGCAGGGCCGCATCACCCGGTCGGGATGATCCGGCGAGGGCATGGTTCGGCGTCTCCTCTCCAGCACGACGAGCCAGCGCTGAGATCCCGTCTTGTCGAATTCGCAATTTGGTCTAATCTGATCCTTGTGCGGTGTGGATGCCGCATATTGGGACCGCCGATGGGGCCGGTCTGCTAGAGCGCGCAGACGGCGACGGATCTGCAGCACCGAAGGCGCGGACCATCAGCCAAATCTGGGAGGACCCGTGAACGACGCGGCTATTAGGGTCGGGCCGGAGCCGGCCACAGCAGCGACGCGCGCCGGCGTGGCGACGAAGCTCTCGCAAGCCCGATCCGCGCTGTTCGTGCCAGGCGCGACCCCTGCGATGATCGCGATCGGAGGTGGGTTGCTCGCTGCCGCAGCGGGCTACTTCGCGTCGCTCGGCCCGCATCTCTCGCACAGCAACACACCGCTCATGTGGGTGACGGTTGCGGTGTCGCTGGTGGCACTCGGGCTCTATGCGGCGGCTGGCGGAGCGGGGGTACGCCCCGGCCGCGTGCTTGCAGCCGCAGTGACGCTCTGGATCGTGTGGCTCCTGTTGGCTTCGGGGCATCCGACCGAGTTCACCGTCGGCTGGCTGCTCGCGGGATTGGCGGTGCCGATGCTCGGCTATGAGCTGCTCGCGTCCTCGACAGGCGGGGAATTTCTGAGATCGGAGCGCCTGCTGCTCCTCGCAAGCTCGGTGGTGGTCGCGATCTGCTGGGGATATCTGGCGCTGACGTCGCGACAGCCCGCGCTCCTGACGTCTACGGCGAAGTGTCTGCCCGCCTGTCCGCGCAATGTTCTATTCGCCGGCTCCTCGCCGCACGCGCTCACGACGGCTGCGCGGGAGGTTCTCCGTGCGGGGTGGCTGGCGGCGGCGTTCGGCGTCGTCGCGGCCATCACGCAGCGCTATAGAGCGGCGGGCGTCGCGGAGCGTCGCGGCGTCGCGCCGATGCTCGCTGTCGCCATCGTGTACGCGGTGGTCGTGACGGTGTGTGTGACGGTTGCGCTCGCGGGGTTGGACGCCCGCGCGCCGCTCGTTTGGTGCTCTGTGATCGTTGCGACAGTGCTGCCCCTCGCGATGCTCGTCGGACGGGTGCGGGAGCGGCTTTACACGGGCGAAGCGCTCGAGGAGTTCGTGAACCGACTGCGGGATACCGCCCCCGAGGATCTGCGCGCCCTGATGGCGCAGATGCTGAACGACCCGTCGGTGCAGATCGGCTACTCACAGCCGGCTGCCCGCGGCTACGTCGACTCGTCCGGGGAGAGCGTGGAGCTCCCGGAAACAGACGCAGATCAGGCTGTCACGGCGGTCGACGGCGACAGGCTCCCAGAGGCTGTCGTCATTCACAGAGCTGCCGTCCCCGACGAGGAGCGTTTCATCCGTGCTGCAGGCGCGGCGGCGCTCATCTCCTACGAGAATCACCGTCTCGAGGCCGACCTGTCGGCATCGGTCGTCGAGCTGGCGGCCTCGCGCAAGCGCCTGGCCGAGGCCGCCTACGCCGAGCGCCAGCGGATCGAGCGCGACCTTCACGATGGCATCCAGCAGCGCATTGTGGGCGCGCGGGTGAGGCTCGAGCTAGCCGACGAGGCATTGCATTCCAACCCGGCACGCGGACGACGGATGCTGGCCGAAATCGGATGTGACATGGACGAGGCGCTCGAGGAAGTGCGCTCGCTTGCGCAGGGCGTCTATCCGGCCCTGCTCGCCACACACGGCCTGATCGAGGCGCTCCGCTCCGTGGCTCGTCGCTCACCGGGGCCGGTGACGGTGCAGGGCGATGTCGCGCGCTATCCGGCGGACACCGAGGCGGCGGTCTACTTCTGCTGTTTGGAGACGCTCCAGAACGTTGCCAAGCACGCTGGTCGTGGCGCGACCACGACGGTGAGTCTTTGGCAGGAGGGGCACACGCTGCGGTTCCAGACCCAGGATTCCGGGGTGGGGTTCACGCCGAATGGCACGCGGGGGCGGGGCTTGGTCAACATGCGCGACCGCCTTGCGGCTGTCGGAGGGGGCCTGACGTTGCGCTCTCGTGTAGGCGTGGGGACCGTCGTCGGGGGGTCTGTTCCGGTTGCCTAGGAGCGCTGCGTCTGTACTCCATTTCGGGCGATGCGCGACAGGCGCGGAGTCACGACAATAGCCGCGTGTCGCCGACGTGGTCCGGTCGGCGCGGGAGAGGATCGAGGTGCCGCTCATGTCACAGCAAGCAGGTCGAGTCATGAGTGCCGGTCGCGCAGGTGACGCGCCCGTGCAGGAGCGGATCCGCGTGGTCGCGGCCGACGACTCCTACCTGATCCGCGAGAGCCTGACTGTCATGCTCGATTCAGAGCCGGAGATCGAGCTGGTTGGGGTCTGCTCCAACGGAAAGGAGCTCGAAGCGTGCGTGCTGGCCGAGCGTCCGGCGGTGGTGATCGTCAACATTCGAATGCCGCCGTCGGGAGGCGACGAGGGTGTACGCGTTGCGAATCGTCTGCGCGAGACCGACCCCGACATCGGCGTGCTCGTGCTCAGCCAGTACGCCGAGTCCGCATACGCGCTCGCACTGCTCGAGTCTGGCTCCGCTCGGCGCGCCTATCTGCTGAAGGAGCGAATCCGCGACAAAGCGGAACTGATCCGCGCCATTACGACCGTCGCACGCGGAGGCTCGGTGATCGACTCCCAGATCGTGGACGTGTTGATCGAAGCGCGCTCACGGATTGCCCGCTCGCCGCTCGCCGAACTAACTCCGAGGGAGCGCGAGCTCCTCGGCGAGATAGCTGAGGGTAAGAGCAATGCCGCCATCGCCGAGTCTCTGGTTCTCTCTAAGCGGGCGGTGGAGAAGCACGTCAACGCGATCTTCGCGAAGCTCAACCTGCGCGATGCTCAAGACGTAAGCCGTCGCGTGAAGGCTGCGCTCGTGTACCTCGCCGAGGAATCAGATTAGCCCGCTTCCACTTTTGGGAATCCCGGGCTTGCGTTCGCGATTGCGATGGTATTGTCGCTCGTCCGCAACGCAAACGCTGGCTCAGTCCAGGGGCCCGCGAGGAAGGATCCTCCAGCCTTATGGCCCGCGCGACAGCTGACAGCTCCGCGGTCCGGTCTGCGCATGGCGATGGCGACGTGGCCCGAGTGCTGGTGGTCGATGATCAGAGGCTGTTCCGCGATGTGATGCGGGCGGTGGTCGAAGCGACGCCGAGGCTGAAGTTGGTCGGCGAGGCGACCAGCGCCGAGGATGCCCTGCTCGCCGTCGACGAGCTGACCCCTGAGTTCGTGATCCTCGACATCCGCATGCCTGGCAGAGACGGTCTCGAGGTGGCGCGCCTTCTCTTAGAGCGGACTCCGCCACCGGTGGTTCTGCTCGTCTCTGCGCAGCCGCCTCCGACATGCCTGCCAACCGCTGCGGATGGCAGCGTGGTGGCGTTCCTGGCAAAGGAGCGTTTGTGCCCGTCGGTCCTGCTGAAGATCTGGGACGCTCGAGGTCTGATCGAGTGCGAACGGAGCCGGGAGCCGCACAGCGCGGCGTGACTATGGTGCTGGCACCCGAGTTGTCGTGCGGCTGTCACTCCGGCGGCGGGACGACCGCTCGGCGGGGAGCCTCATGCGACGGACCGCGGCCGCGGCCGAGATTCGCGACCAACAGTGAAACGACGGTGACCAGGTAGACCTGGCCGAGCAGTGCCTCGAACACTGACAGGGTGTGGCCGAGGTTGCTGCGAGCCGTCAGATCCCCGTAGCCGACGGTGGTGAGCGTGGTGAAGCTGTAGTACAGGCAGCTCGCGACGCTCGACTGCTGGGCGCCGGTGAAGAACGGAGCCTTACCGAGATGGCCGAGCGCGCCGTAGACGAACGCGAAGAACATGCCGATCAACAGGTATACGCACAGCACGCCCAGCACGGCCTGGATCGTGACGGACTGGCGCGCGCGCAGGTCACGCACGACGCCCACGACGATCGCCGCAGGCGCAAGCGCCACGAGCAGCGCGTTCGCCAATCGTGCGGCCGCACCATCGATTTCACCGTTGAGCGCCTGCACCACGCTGGCGATCGTGACCACCGCGACGAGAACCACCGCCGGACCCACGATTCGGGGCCTGGTATCTGTTGCCCACAGCGCAAGCAGCAGAGTCACCCCGAGCAACACGCTCACGATGATCTGCTCGCCGGCGCCAGGCGTGGCGATGCCCTGGATCGCGAACGTGACCACGATCGCGCCGAGCAGCAGCCCGTAGCGCTCTCGTAGCCGGCGCGTCGCCGAGCCCCGCTCGTCGGGCGAGCTATCCATTGCTGGCAAGCTACGACACCACTAAGCTCACGCTCAGATTTCGCTTACGCGTTCGGCGATGATGATGCGCCCGGCGGCCTCGATCAGCGCGAGGTGGGAGAACGCCTGGGGGAAGTTGCCGAGGTGGCGTCCTGTGCTCGTGTCGAACTCCTCGGCGTACAGTCCGAGGGGGGAAGCCACGCTGAGGAGCTTTTCCAACAGGTCGCGTGCGCGCTGCTGCTCGCCGATGATCGCGAGGCCCGAGACCAGCCAGAAGGAGCAGATCAGGAAGCTGCCCTCCTTGCCTGACATGCCGTCGTCGGTCTCATCGGTGCGGTAGCGCAGGACGAAGCCGTCCTCGGTGAGGTCCTCGGCGATCGCGAGCACGCTCGCACGCAGACGCTCGTCATCGGCGGGCAGGAAGCCGAAGATCGCGGCGAGCAGGTTCGAGGCATCGAGCGCGTCTGTCCCGTAGTGCTGGCGCAGCACGCCGCGCTCGCTGACGCCCTGGCTGAGGATGTCCGCGCGGATCTCCTCAGCGGTGGCGCGCCACGCCGCCTCGCGCCCTGCGTCGCCGCGCATCCCCGCGAGTAGCGCGGCGCGGTCCATCGCCACCCAGCCCATCAGCTTGGAGGAGACGTAGTGCTTGGGTTCGCCGCGAGCCTCCCAGATGCCCTGATCCGGCTCGCGCCAGACGGTGGTCGCGCATTCGGCCTGCGCCTGGATGATCGGCCACAGCCGCCGCGGCAGCCTCTGGCTGCGACGCGTGTGGAGCAAGATCGCATCGAGCGCCGCCCCGTAGACGTCGTTCTGGCGCTGGTCGAAGGCGCCGTTGCCGACCCGCACAGGGCTGGCCCCGGCGTAACCGGAGAGATCGTCGCGCGTGGACTCGGTCAGGTCGCGCCGACCGTCGATCGCGTACATGATCTGCAGGGCTCCGTCCTCGTTGGGCTCGAGATCGGCGGTGAACTGCATGAACTCCTCGGCCTCCCAGTCGAGGTTCAGATAGTGGAGCGCCTGCAGCGTGAACGTCGAGTCGCGCAGCCACGTGTAGCGGTAGTCCCAGTTGCGCTCACCGCCCGGCGTCTCGGGCAGTGATGTCGTGAGCGCGGCGACGGTCGCTCCGGTTGGCATGTAGGTGAGGCCCTTGATCGCCAACGCCGAGCGCTGAATCGGATCGCGCCAGCGGTGGTCGGGGATGCGCGCACGGTCGAGCCATCCACGCCAGAACCGCGCCGTGGCGGCAACATGCTCGTTGGCCTGGTCAACATCCTCGGGTACGTAGAGCTCCTCGGCCCAGGAGAGCGCGCAGTAGAGCTGCTCGCCCTGCCTGAGCACGTGCCGCGCCCTCACCCTATCGCCCTCCGCGCCCACCGCCATATCGGTCTGCAGCCTGATCGTCATCTCGGCCGCGCTCGCGTCGGCCCTGTGGCCGGCGTCTTGAATCGACCAATCGGCCGGAGTGCGCCCATAGTCGAAGACCGGCTCACATGTCAGCTCCATCTCCACCTGCCCCTCGAGGCACATCGCCACCCGAACGAGCAGGTGGCAGGCATCTTCATCGGCCGGCGGGCGCGTGTGGGGGGTGATGAGATCCTCTCTGCGGCGCGGTCCCAGCACCAGGCAGTCGCGCACCATCACCCAGCCGCTCGGAGTCTTCCACGTCGTCAGCACGATGTTCGTGCCCGGCTCGTAGATGCGTGCGGACGGCACGTTGACGCCGAACGGTCCAAGACGGAAGCCGCCTGCCTGGCGGTCCAGCAGCGAGCCGAACACGCTCGGGGCGTCGAAGCGGGGGACGCACAGCCAATCGATCGTCCCGTCCGGCGCGACGAGTGCGCCGGTGTGGCAGTCGGAAAGGAACGCGTAGTCCGCTATCGGTGGAAAGGGCGACGGCATCGCCGCGCTCTGCGGCATATGAGCCTTGGCACTCTCGTTGGCACTCCCGTTTGAAGCGGCCGAGGTGATGCCGTTCTCGCCACCGAGCTTCGCTGCCTTGGACTTGGCCGCCTTGGGCTTGGCCGACTTGACCGTGCTCACGTCGGGAGCTTCTCGATTGACGCGATCCGCCACAAGGATGCCAACCGGCGTCTGACGGGCGGTTGGCGCCGTTCGTCAACTGGTGCCTGCACCCACGAGTTGCACCGCTGCGCCACGGGCGTGCCTGGGGGTGCGAGCGCGCAATGAACGCCTGCCTGTATCCGCGAAGAGAGGTGCGTGCATCATCGCAGCCTGGGTCCAGAGGCATACAGTCGGGACTCGACCGCAATCGGAATCGCGATCCGACACATCGGCGCAGTACGACCGAGTCGTCCATCGCCAGAGAAAGGGGCCACGATGTCGTCCATCGCAAGTGAAAGGGGCGCGACTGAGTCGTCTGTCGCAAGGGAAAGGAGCACGATGAGAGGCGTAGGCAGCGCCTTTTTCGTGGGCATGCTCTTGCTTGTGGCGGGCGTCCTCAACATCATGTACGGAATCGCAGCTGTGGCGAACTCGCACTTCTTCGTCAATGACACTGTGTACCTGTTCTCGAGCCTCCACACGTGGGGCTGGATCACGGTCATTCTTGGCGTCATCCAGCTGACGGCGGCATTTTCTCTATTTGGTGGCGGTGCCTACGGTCGCGTGGTCGGTCTTGTGGCGGCGTTTCTGGGGGCGATTGGAGCGCTGTCGGACGTGGGCGGCGCGCATCCTTGGTGGGCGCTTGGTGTCTTCGCCATCTGCCTGGTCTGCATCCACGGGCTGGCGGTGTACGGCGACCCCGAAACGGTCTGACGAGTCGCCGGGCATGCGGAACCGCTTCCTCTGCTGGGTCTGGGCCTGCATACCAACGGAGATCGCCGAAGGAGGTGACAACAGATGACGTCTGCCGAGGAGTTGCAAAAAGCGCTTGGCCTGCTGGCGACCGAGCGAATTCAGCGGCTCGTGGATCGCCTGGAAGCCAAGCCCGAGGTTGCCTGCACCGTCGGCTCTTGGCGCCCCGGTTGTCCGATGGTGCTGGCCGGCTTCGATCCCCGCACGGCATCTCCGAGTGCGCCCGAGACTCGCTTTGCGGCCGTCTGGGATCGAGTTGCCGTCGCTAGGCGAGAGCACTGGTGGAGCCTGCCGTTGAGCTTCGGCCCGGGGCGCGTCGCGTGTCGTGCCGACGTCCGACTGCTGTTGAGAACTGCCAACAGCGTGCTCGCCCAGCGCGCAGCTCTGGTCCCGGACGTGCAGCGTGAAATGACCCGCATAGAGGCTCGGCCGTCGCTCGAGCGACGGCCTGTGGACCAAGAGCTCCGATCCGACGAGTCGTGACTACGCACCGCGAATACACCAATTTATGGAGGTTGCTCTCATGGCTGATGGATACGGCTCGGTAGCCGATCGACAGGCCGGCCGCCGCTCCAGCGAACCGGTCCGCCGTGGAGCGTCGGCAGCGGAAGACGAATACGGCGAGCCCCGCGGCTACGGCTGGGTCGTGTTCGCCAGCGTCATGATCATGATCGCTGCGACGCTTAACTTCATCTACGGGATCGCGGCTATCGCAAACTCCCAATTCTACGTCGCGAATACTCACTTTTTGATCAGCAATCTGAACACCTGGGGCTGGGTCGTGATGCTGATCGGGGTCGTGCAGTACTGCGCCGCGCTCGGAATCATGGTGCAAGCTTCGTGGGCTCGCTGGACAGGTGTGATCATCGCCGGAATCAACGCGATAATCCAGCTGGTGTTCCTCCCCGCGGCACCTTTCCTGTCACTCAGCGTATTCGCGTTGGATCTTCTCATCATCTACGGCTTGCTCGCCTACGGCGGGAGGGACTCAGCGCCGGTTTGAACAGGCAGGCCCAACGAGCCTACGTCGAGTTCCTGGATCGCCACGACGCTGGTCGTCGCCTAGCCGTTGGGCTGCGGTCGCTCGCGGGAGCGCGCCCTGTGATTGTCGCCCTGCCACGCGGGGGCGTGCCCGTAGCATTCGAGGTCGCTCGAGCGCTGCGCGCGCCGCTCGACATACTCTCAGTCCGCAAGCTTGGGGCCCCCGGGAACCCGGAGCTGGGCGTGGGTGCCGTTGCGGAGGACGGCACCGGTGTCCTCGACGTCCATTCCGCCGGCATGCTCGGCATGACCCAGGCGACGCTCGAGCAGACGCTCGCGCGCGAATCCCGGGAGCTTCGCCGACGAGTCGAGCGTTATCGCGAGGGTCGGTCGCTGATCCCAGTGAACGGACGAACCGTGATTGTCATCGACGACGGCCTGGCGACCGGGCTGACCGACCTCGCTGCGGTCCGTGCACTGCGCAAGCGCGGTGCCCTCCAAATCATCGTTGGAGTGCCAGTGGGCTCAGGCGAGGCGGTCTCGATGCTCGCCGAGGAGGCAGATCGCGTCGTCTGCCTGGAGATCCCACCGCGTCTGCTCGGGGTGGGCACGTGGTACCGCAACTTCACGCCCGTCTCCGACGAGGAGGTGGAAGCGCTCCTGACGGAGGCGCGACGCCTACCGCGTGGCGTGCGCTGACCCCCGGAAAGCGATCGGACGGGTCGAGCGGGAGAATGACGGGCCCGACCGCTAGGAGGTATGCGATGGAGTTGAGGATCTTTGTCGAGCCGCAGGAAGGCGCGAGCTACGACCAGCAGCTCGAGATGGCCCGTGCCGCGGAGGCGCACGGCTTCGGCGCGTTCTTTCGCTCCGATCACCTACTGAGGATCCAGCCGGGATCGGGGCTTCCCGGGCCGACGGACTCGTGGGTCACCTTGGGAGGGATCGCGCGGGAGACCAGCTCGATCCGTCTCGGCACGATGGTCACCTCGGCGACGTTCAGGCTCCCGGGGCCGCTCGCGGTCGCCGTTGCGCAGGTAGACGCGATGAGCGGCGGTCGCGTCGAGATCGGCCTCGGCACCGGGTGGTTCGAGGCCGAGCACACCAGCTACGGGATCCCGTTCCCCCCGCTTCGAGAGCGCTTCGACCGTCTCGAGGAGCAGTTGTCGATCCTTACCGGGCTCTGGAGCACGCCCACCCAGGAGCGCTACACGTTCCACGGCGCCCACTACGACCTCACCGACAGCCCCGCGCTGCCCAAGCCGCTGCAGCGCCCACACCCGCCGGTGATCGTCGGTGGCCTGGGAGCTCGCCGCACGCCTGCGCTCGCTGCGCGGTTCGCCAGCGAGTTCAACGTGCCGTTCGCTTCCGTCGAGGTCGCCGCCGAGCGCATCCAGGGGGTGCGAGCCGCGTGCGAGGCGGCCGGGCGCGATCCCGACGAGCTCGTGTACTCCCACGCGGTCACTGTCTGCTGCGCAAATGACGAGTCCGAACTCGAGCGGCGCGCCGCTCGCATCGGCCGCGACCTCGAGGATCTTCGCATCTCCGGCGCCGCCGGATCCCCGCAGGAGGTGGTCGCCCGGCTGGACGCTTACCGGCAGGCGGGCGCCTCCCGCTCCTATCTGCAGATCATCGACCTGGACGACCTCGACCATGTCGCGTTGATCGCCGCTGAGGTCATGCCGCAGCTGGCCGCGTAGCGAGCGAAGGCCAATCCGACCGAGCAGACGTTCGAGGGCTTGTCCGTCGCCGGCGCGCCGTGAGCGTCGCCCACCTCAGGCGGACATGTTGACCGCGAAGACGCTGGTCGTTTCGATCCTCACAATGACGCGCCTCTCACCGGGTGCGTCGTGCTCGCGTAGGTCGGAGCCGTACTTGGCGCCGACCCGGTCCGCGAGCGCATAGTCGTCGTCCGGCTCGATGCGGGCACGGCCGCGCACGTTGACGTAGCGGTACGGGTTTGACAGGTCGAGGATGAACAGGCTGCACTCGGGGCGTTCCCGCAGGTTCTTCGTCTTGCGGCGGGAGGTGTTGAGCGAGATCTTCAGCTCTCCGTCCTCGTACAGGAACCAGATCTCCGTCAGCTGGGGACTCCCGTCACGCGCGATCGTCGCGAGGGTCGCGAACTTCGCTTCCAGGAGGTCGCGGTGGGACTCCGGGAACTCTGTCACGCAACCCATGGTAGGACTCGACGCCGATCGTGAGAGCTCTTTCACGCGGGCCTTACCTCTCCCTCAAGGACGAGCGCAAGTGTCCCCAGCAAGGTTGACCATCACCGCGAGCCCAGGAGGCATCTCTCATGGCCAGGATCATCGTCACCACCGACCAAGCCGAGCGACGCGAGGCGCCCGTGCTGCTCGAAGAGCGCATATACCCGGTGCATCTCGCCACCGATCACGCCGCCTCGCAGCTGATGGAGCGGCTCGTGTGGGCGGTCGGCGATGCCGAGCGCACCGAGCGGGCGAGCTAGCCGTGCGCCGGCTGTCCTTGGTCGAGTTCCCCGCGGACGACCCCGAGCGCGCGCGACGCTTCTGGAGCGGGCTTCTCGGCGTCGAGCTCGAACCGCGCGATGACGCGCAGGGCGAGGGCTGGCAGACGCGATCGCCGGGCCCGTCGATCGGCGTGCACGAGCGCGGGCGCGGCCCCGGCGACTCCTTCTCGCTGCCGTACTTCGCCGTCAGCGACCTTGCACAGGCGCTCGAGGACGTGCGCGCGCTCGGCGGCGAGGTGATCCACCCGGGCGAGCGATGGGCGATCTGCAAGGACTCCGAGAAGACGCCCTTCGCGCTGGCCCAGGAGCCGCCCGGGGGTGAGAGCGCGTGAGCCGCGCGCTCAAGCGCGCGCGCTCGCCTGCGGGTCCAGGCGCGACATCGTCACCGCGGCGGTCAGGTCCGAGCTCGCGCCGCCCATGTAAAGGCCCTTGACGGGCGGCACGTCGGAGTAGAAGCGCCCGTGGCCGATCTTCACGTGCGTCTCGCCCGCGAGGCGGCGGTTGGTCGGGTCGGCGCTCACCCACACGGGCTCGCCGTGTCCGTCGCTGCTCGGCAGCAGCGCCTCCAGCCACGCGTGCGTTTCGACCTCCACCGAATCGGTGGCGTCCTCGTCCGGCGCCGCCCACAGGTAGCCGGAGACGTAGCGCGCGGCGATGCCGCGGCGGCGCAACAGCACGAGCGACAGGTGCACGAAGTCCTGGCACACGCCAGCGCCGGCATCGAGCAGGTCGCGCACGCTCGAGCCCACATACGTCGCTCCGGGCCGGTACTCGAAGCGATCGGGGATCAGCTCGCACAGCAGCTCGAGCGTCTCCAGCGGACTGTCCGCCTCGAGCGCCGCGTCCAGGCTCTCCAGGCCGGCGAGCGCCGGCTGGTCCTGCCACGGCAGCGCGAACTCGCCCGCCGCGTCGACGTATGCCGGGCCGAGCAGGCTCTCCCACGAGCCATCCGGCGGATCGGGGGGAGGGGAGGTGACCACGCGCGCGCGCACGTCGATCGTCAGCTGCTCATGGCTCGTCGGGATGCCGAACTCGAGCACCTCGGTGCCGAAGTAGTCCAGGTGGCGGCTGACGCGCGCCTCGGGCTCGATGCGCGTGTGGAACTCGTCGCAGCGCTGCGTCGAGGTCGTCGCCGGACGCACGCGCAGCGCGTTCAGGTTGTCCGTCACCGCCACGTCGTAGTGGTACTCCGTCAGGAAGCGGATCGCGAAGTGCACGCGCTCATCACCTCCTCAGACCTGCCGTCGCCGCGCCCGCGAAGTAGCGCTCGGTGACGTCCTGGTCGATGCGCGCCAGCTCCTGCTGGGTCTGTTCGCATATTCCCGTCAGCTCCGCTCCGTCGGGCAGCGCCCTGCGCTGGAAGTCCAGGTCGGCCGCCAGTCGGCTCACGCGCAGCACCGGCTTGGAGTTGCGCGGCCCCGCGTCCGCGGTCGTGAAGACCTCGTGCAGCGAGTCCACGCACGCGGCCACGCTGTCCGGGTACGCGCGCTCGAACAGCAGGAAGCGAGCCACCGGGCGCGCGTTAGGAGGCGCCGTCACCGCCCGCAGATAGGCATGGAAGCCGCCCACCGCCTGCAACAGGATCAGCGCGTGGCCGTCCGCGGGCGTCGAGTCGCGGGCGCCGCCGCCGGAGGCGGGGCTCGGCAGCGCGATGCGCAGCATGCGCAGCACCATGTCGGAGATCTCGATCAGGCCGCCCGCGTCCAGGAAGCACTTCGCCTCGTCGCGCAGCATCGAGCGGTTGGCCACGCCCCAGATCAGTGCCGTGCGCTCCTTCACATACTGCGAGGCGAGAGTCGGGCCCGCGGGGGCCGCCCAGCCCGGCTGACCGCCGCCGCGCAGCCCCAGCGCGGTCGTGTTGATCGCCTCCCACATCTCCGCGCTGATCACATCGCGCACCGTGCGCGCTCCCTCACGGGCACGCTCGATGCTGGCGAGCATGGAGCCGGGCCGCTCTGGATCAAGCGTGAGCTGGCCGAGCGCATGCCCGCCGAGCGACTGGCCGTTACGCGGGCGGCTGGGTTCCTCGCTGACGTTCCCGAGCATCGCCAGCAGCCCGCCCGAGCCGAAGCTCACGCCCGGCGTCGTCTCCGAGGTTCCCTGCAGCTCCGCCTGGAACACCGCCTCGACCGCGCGTGCGGTGAACTCCGCCCGCGCCAGGTTGCGCCCCAGCCAGTAGAGCTCGTGCGCGATGCGCGCCAGCATCAGAGCTCCTGCTGTTGCTGTTGTTGCTGCTGGCCGGTCCACGCCCCGTAGCGCAGATCCGGCAGCGCCGGCGGCTGCGTGTCGGCGATCGGCGGCCCGGCTCTATCGGCGTCGTCGCCGTCCTCGAGCACCCACGTGTCCTTCGAGCCGCCGCCGCGCGAGGAGTTGACGATCAGCGAGCCCTCCTCGAGCGCCACGCGCGTGAGCCCGCCGGGGACTATGTCGATGCGCTCGCCGAACACCGCGAACGGGCGCAGGTCCACGTGGCGCGGCTGCAGACTGCCGTCGTGGCACACCGTCGGCACCGTCGACAGCTGCACCACGTCCTGTGCGATCCAGCGGTCGGGGTGCGTGCTGATCACACGGCGCATGCGCTGGAGCTCGACCTCGTCCGCATGCGGACCGATCATCACGCCGCGCCCGCCCGACTCGCCCGTCGGCTTGACCACCAGCTCCTCCAGGCGCTCGAGCACATGCTCGAGCACTTCGGGGTCCGACAGGAGATACGTGCGGACGTTTTCGAGGATCGGCTCCTCGCCGAGGTAGAAGCGGATCATGTCCGGCACGAAGCAGTACACCGCCTTGTCGTCGGCGACCCCCGTGCCGAACGCGTTGGCGATCGCCACGCTGCCCGCGCGGTAGGCACGCACCAGGCCGGGGACGCCCAGCAGCGAGTCTCCGCGGAACTCCAGCGGATCGACGAAGTCGTCATCCAGACGCCTGTACACCGCATGCGCGCGCTCGAGGCCCCTGGTCGTGCGCATGTACAGCACGTCGTCGCGCACCACCAGGTCTGAGGCCTCGACCAGCTCGACCCCCATCTGGCGCGCCAGGAACGCATGCTCGAAGTACGCCGGGTTGGCCGGGCCCGGCGTCCACACGACGACCGTCGCCTCGCTCTCAGCCGACGGTGCCACCGAGCGCAGCGCGCGCAGCAGCAGCTGCGGGTAGTGCTCGACCGGACGCACGCGGTAGGAGGCGAACAGCTCGGGCACGAGGCGCGCCATCGCCGCGCGGTTCTCCAACACGTAGGAGATGCCCGACGGGATCCGCACGTTGTCCTCGATCACCTTCCACGTGCCGTCGCTGTGGCGCACCAGGTCACAGCCGGCCACGTGCGTGTAAACGCCCCCCGGCGGGCGGATCCCGTGCACGGCGCGCGCGAAGTGCGAGCACGACGCCACCAGCCGCCACGGCACGAGCCCCTCGCGCACGATCTCGCGCGCGTGGTAGACGTCGTCGACGAAGTGGTTGAGCGCGCGGATGCGCTGCGCGAGGCCCCGCTTGATATCCCGCCATTCCTGCCCGCTGAGTACCCGCGGCACCAGATCAAGCGGAAACGGGCGTTCGTGCGTCGGCCCGCCACCGCCGCTCGTCTCGAACGTGATTCCCTGTTGCATGAAGATCGCGTCGCGCCGCCGGCCCGCCTCGGTCAGCCCTTCCGGGCCGAGACGCCGGAGCTCCTCGACGAGCGCGCGCGCCGTCGCCCGCGGCGCGCCGTCGACCTCGAACAGCTCATCCAGGAACGGCGCCTGCGGGCGGTACTCGCCGATCTCCGGCGTCTGCACTCCAGAGCTCACCACGGGATTCTCCCCCGGTGGGTGCGAAAAAGCCTTCGACGGATGGAGAAACCGCGGAAGTGCGGCCTGGTCAACTGTCACACGCCCTATCGGCCGATCATCCGGCCGGCGAGGCGCGCGCGAGGCCGCTCAGCGGGGCCAGCGCCCGTGGCGCGCGAAGTACTCGCGCGCGGCGTGCTCATCCTCGCGCTCGCGATCTCCGCGCGCGCCGATGCGAAACAGCCAGTTCAGGAAGTACACCGCGAGGCCCGCGCTGACGATGCTCGCGCCGCCCTCGAGATCGTTTTCGCTGCCCAGCGCCATGATCACGATCCCGCCGATCACGATCAACGTCGGCAGCACGTAACGCATGCCCACCAGCAGCCACCTGAAGATCCGATCGCGTCTCATGCCGGCTGCAGCGGCTGTGCGGCCGCCTCTTCGTCGAGCTTCTCCGCGCACTGGCGAGCTGTTCGCTGAGCCCAGCGCCCTGTCGAGGCCGCCCCGATGACGAGCACGCTGACGCCACAGCCTGCGATTAGCCACCACGCGGGGTGGCTCGCCTCGGCCAGGCTCACGCCGAATTGACTGCCCACTGCCGCGCCGAGGATCGATCCGATCACGGCCACCCCCAATGCCTGTCCGACCTGCCGACTGGTGGACGCCACTGCGGCTGCCACGCCGGCCTGGTTGTTGGGCATACCCGACACCGCCGTGTAGGTGATCGGCGGGTTGACCCAGCCGAAGCCCACGCCGAAGACCGCGTAGGAGGCGAGCAGCAGCGCCAGCGGCGTCGACGCCGTGAGCTGCGTCAGCACGAGCGCGCCCGCAGCCATGCAGCTGCCGGCGATGAACAGCGGTATACGCGGCCCGCGGCTGCTCAGCACCCGCCCCGACAGCGGGCTGCACACGAGCGCCGCCGCAGCCATCGGCAGCGTGCACAGCCCCGCCTGCAGCGCCGAGTAGCCGCGCACGTCCTGGAGGTAGAGCGTGTTCACGAGCAGGAACCCGCTGAAGCCGGCGAACGCGCTGATCGCGATCAGCGTCGCCCCCGAGAACGGCGCGCTGCGGAAGAAGCGCAGCTCGATCAGGGGATCGGCCCGGCGCGGCTCGTAGAACACGAGTCCCGCCAGCGCCGCCAGCGCCAGCGCGAACGTGGCGATGCTCTGCGCAGAGGTCCACCCGGCGCTCGGGCCCTCGATGATCGCGTACGTCAGCGACCCGAGCGCCGTGATCACCAGCAGCTGGCCGATCGGGTCGATCCGCCGCGCGCGCGCCGCGCGCGACTCGGGCACGAACAGCGCCGTCAGGACAACCGCCGCCAGCCCGATCGGCACGTTGATCCAGAAGATCGCGCGCCAGCTCACGGCCTGGGTCAGCGCGCCGCCGACGATCGGGCCGAGTCCCAGGCTGATTCCCACCACCGCGCCCCACGCGCCGATCGCGCGGGCGCGTTCGCGCGGCTCCGTGAAGACGTTGGTGATAATCGACATCGCCACAGGATTCAGCATCGAGCCGCCCACCCCCTGCAGCGCGCGCGCCGCGATCAGCCAGCCGAGCGTCGGCGCGAGGCTGCACAGCAGCGACGCGCCGACGAACACCAAGAGGCCCACCTGGAAGATGCGCCGCCGCCCGAGGCGGTCGGCGGTCGAGCCCGACAGCAGGAGCAGGCTCGCGAGCACGATCACGTACGCGTCGATCGTCCACTGCAATCCCGACACCGACGCATGCAGGTCGCGATGGATCGACGGCAGAGCGACGTTCACGATCGTGTTGTCCATCGCCACGATCAGCAGGCTCATGCAGCAGATCGCCAGGATCAGCAGCCGCCGGCGGTCGCTCAGCTGCGGAGCGGCGTCCGGCTGCCGGCGCCCGTTCGTGGTCGCGCCGTCGGTCGGCTGGAGGGTGGGGTCGATCTGCCCGGGTGTACGGTTCACGCCCTGATGGTTTTAGCGCCATGAGCTGGGTCAACCAGGACACACGCGCGAGGCAATGCCTGAAAGGACTATCGATGCCGGCACCCACGATCGATGAGCTCACAGTGGCTGACGAGCCCGGAAAGTGGGCGGCGCTCGGCTTCGATGTGACCGATGCGCAATGCCAGATCGGCACGGTGCGCCTGCGCTTCGGCGGCCCGCAGCCGGGCGTCGCCATCGCCGGCTGGTCGCTGCGCGACGCCAAAAGCACCGACCTCGACGGCCTGTCAACGACGATCTCCGATGAACCCGTTCCCGAGTGTGCACCCATGCATCCCAACGGCGCGATCGCGATCGACCACGTCGTCGCCGCCTCACCGGAGCTCGATCGCAGCGTCGCAGCACTGCAGGCCGCCGGCCTCGACCTGCGCCGGGTGCGGGAGGAGCCGACCCCGGCGGGCGCGCCGCGCCAGGCGTTCTTCCGCCTCGGCAGTGAGATCCTCGAGCTGATCCAGGAGCCCGAGCAGGTGATCGAGCGCGCCGGCGGACCCGCGCACCCGGCGCGCTTCTGGGGCCTCGCGCTGCTCGTCGCGGACCTCGACAGCACGCTCGAGGCGCTCGCCGAGCACGCCAGCCCCGCGCGGGCGGCCGTGCAGGCCGGCCGGCGCATCGCCACCGTGCGCCGCTCGGCCGGGCTCGCCGTGCCGCTGGCGCTGATGAGCGCAGATGCAAGCGCTGCGAGCGAGCAATGAGCGAGCCACGCTGGAGCGAGGTTGACGCCTACATCGAGCAGCAGCTCGTCGGTGGGGATCCCGCGCTCGAGGCGGCACTGCAGGCCAGCGAGGACGCCGGCCTGCCGCCGATCGCACTCACGCCCGCCCAGGGCAAGCTCCTGCATCTGCTCGCGCGCGTGCACGGCGCGAGCGCCATCCTCGAGCTCGGCACGCTCGGCGGCTACAGCACCATCTGGCTCGCTCGCGCGCTGCCCGCCGACGGCCAGCTCGTGTCGCTCGAGCTGAACCCGCGCTACGCCGAGGTTGCCACTGCCAACGTCGAGCGGGCCGGCCTCGCCGGCCTCATAAAAATAAATGTCGGTCCCGCGCTCGAAGGCCTGCGCAAGCTCCTCGCCGAAGGCGCCGGTCCCTTCGACATGGTGTTCATCGACGCCGACAAGCAGCGCACGCCCGAGTACTTCGAGCTCGCGCTCGAGCTGACGCGCCCGGGCAGCGTGATCGTCACCGACAACGTCGTGCGCGCAGGCGAGCTCGTGAACCCCGACAGCACCGATCCCGGCGTCCAGGGCATGCGCCGCTTTCACGAGCTGCTCGCTCGCGGGGTGGGCGGGCATCGAATCAGCGCCACGACGATCCAGACCGTCGGCGCCAAGGGCTACGACGGGTTCACGCTCGCGCTCGTGGAGCGATAGCCGCAGCGATCCTCGACGAGGATGGACGGCTGATCACCCGCTACGGATGATGCGGCGCTTGCCATCAACGCCCAGAGTCTGCCCATGACGGATCCGACGGGAGCGCCCGACAAAGCGGCCCCGCCCGTTCAGCGATGACGGCGCACCCGTCGCGGGTCGAGTCGTGAGCGCGCCCCTCGAACAGCTGCCCAAAAAGCGCCGGCGACGCCTGGTCGAGTTCATCGAACCACTCCGCGTGCAACCGGGTCGCGCGGTGAGGCTCGCGAGGGACTTCGACCCGGCCTTCAAGGGCGGGATCCAGAAGAAGAGGCAGGGCGTCGAGCTGCTCGCGGAGGGGATACAGCTCCTGAGCACCTATCAGGCACGCCTGGCCGCGCAGGACACGTGGGGGGTGCTGTTGGTGCTGCAGGCGCTCGACACGGCCGGCAAGGACGGGACGATCCGCCACGTCATGAGCGGGGTCAACCCGCAGGGGGTAGCGGTGCACAGCTTCAAGGTCCCATCGGCGGAGGAGCTCGACCACGACTTCCTGTGGCGCTACGCGGGGCGCCTGCCTGAGCGCGGTCAGATAGGCATCTTCAACCGCTCGCACTACGAGGAGATTCTGGTCCTCCGCGTGCATCGCGAGCTGCTGGAGCGCGAGAAGCTGCCTGCCGCGGCCAGGGGCGCCGGCGTGTGGAAGCGCCGCTACCGCGAGATCAACGACTGGGAGCGCTATCTGAGCGACAACGGCTTCAAGATCGTCAAGCTGTTCCTGAACCTTTCCAAAGAGGAGCAGCGACGCCGCCTGCTCCGGCGCATCGACCTGCCGGACCACACGTGGAAGTTCTCGCAGCAGGACATCGCCGAGCGGGCGCGCTGGGACGAGTATCAGCGGGCGATCTCTGCCATGCTCTCGCATACCAGCACCGAGTGGGCCCCGTGGCACGTGATCCCCGCCGACCGCAAGTGGTTCGCGCGCATCGCGGCCGCGCTGGTGCTCGTGAACACTCTGGTGGAGATCGACCCGCGCTTCCCCCGGGTTGGCGAGGAGCAGCGCACGGCGCTCGCCGCCGTCCAGGAGCACCTCGAATCCGAAGCGCCGAAGGGAGCCTCCGCGGATCCGAACACCGGCAGGTGACGCGCACGCCCGCGTGCCTGCTGGGCGGGCTGGTCGCCTTCGTGCTGATCGGCTGGGGAGCGGGCGTGCTGTGGACGTCGCTGATCGGATCGGCCGAGGTCGAATTCATGCGCGAACTCGCCGCGCAGCGCTCGCCGGCAGCCACTGCGGTTGCGAAGATCGTGACCTGGCTGGGAAGCGCCTGGGTGCTCGTCCCGCTCGCGCTCGTCAGCTGTGCGCTGCTCGCCCGGGCCGGCCTGCGGCGCGAGGCGGTGGCGGTGGCGCTCAGCCTGGGCGGCGCGATGCTGATTTCGACAACGGTCAAGCAGCTCGTCTCCAGGCCGCGTCCACCGGTCGAGCACCTGCAGAGGGTGACCGGCTGGAGCTTTCCCTCCGGGCACGCCAGCCAAGCGAGCGCGTTCTGGTTCGCGCTCGTACTCGCGCTGCGCGCCGCACCGATCCCGCGCTGCGAGCTGCGGCTCGCCTTGGCGGCGGCGATCGTGACGGCAGTGGCGCTCTCGCGCGTGTGGCTCGGTGTGCACTACCCCTCCGACGTGATCGCCGGCCTGCTCCTGGGCGGAGGCTGGGCGGTGTTCGTGGCGCGGTGTCCGGGGCTGGACCAATATCGGTGAAGAACCGCGTGCGTGGCGCATGTCAGCCAGTCGTAGCGGCCTGATCAGATGCCTGGACGTACACGACGACGGTGCGCGCCAAGCGGTCCTGGAAGCAGCGCCGGCGATCGTCCCAGAGCATCATCAACAAGCCGGCGAGCAGCGGCAGGGCCGCCAGGCAGAGGCCGACGAAGCGAACGAGCGCCCGGCGCGGACGCAACGGTCCGCGTCCGCGGATGTCGATCACCTTGATCCGCATCACGCGGTCGCCGGGGGTCTGACCGGTCGATGACCAGAAGAAGACGAAGTAGCTGATCGACCACAGGACCCAGAGTCCCCCCATGATGGCCGCGATCAGCGCGTCGACCTGCTTGGGCAGGTGCAGCAGCGAGATTCCGAGCCCAACGGTGACGCCCACCAGCGCCGCGGCGGCGTTGACGATCAGCGAGTCGAGCGCCAGCCCGATCGCGCGCGTGACAAGGCCGGCGTACTCACCGGTGTCGTCTGTTACCCGCTCCTCGCCCGGCAGCGTGACGCCGGTCCTCGCGGCCGTTCCCCGCAACCTGCGAATCGCCTCGCGCTGGGCATGTTCGGTGCGGAGTTGCGAGCGTGCGGCGCTCATTCTGTCGAACCGCTCGACAGCGGCTTGTTGACATCAGCCTCTCCGTTGTGTTCCGTGTCGCTGCCGTGACGACGACGCCGAGAAAGCCTCTGGGCAAGCCGCTGCACCGTCGTATCCGCCTCGCGCGAGCGATCTCGTGCCTTCCCGGCCACCTGATCGAGAAAGCCGGTGCTCTGTTGGGTGATCGCTTCGGTTACGGATGGGCTGCGAGCTATCTCGTCCACGAGGATCCACACCGCCTCGCTCGCCAGCAGCTGCGCAATCACCTCTTCTGGCAGCGCGCTCTCGAACGCGACGGCGAGCATGCGTTCGAGCTCGGGACCCGAAAAGGCACGTTCGGCGATCTGCTCCACGATCCCGTCCTGGAGTAGGCGGTCGGCTACGCGCTGAGCTATGCCCGCGGCCTCGGTGCGCTCGATCACACGGTCGATCACCCTCTCATCGGTGATCATGTCCACCGTCGCGTCGAGCGCTGCGAGCAGCGCTCGCTCGCTTACGAGCGTGAGCAGATCGCGTGTCTGTCGCTCCGCGTCCCTGCCCAGCCGCCATACGGTCTTTCCCGCCTGCAGTGGGGCACCGGCCAGTTGCGTCACGATCCGAGACATGGAGTCGGTGGCACTCACAGAGTGCTCCGGAATCCACTGGGTGATCTCACGATGCACCTCGCCTCCACCGATTCGCCGCGAGCAGCACCGAACAAGACCGGGCAGGCGGCGCCTTCAGGCTAACCGCGGTGCGCGCTCGTGAGGGTGATGCACACACCACACTTGCGACTCGTGCGCGCGCATCGGGTGAGCGCTTGGTGTGCTTCCACACCGCGTCACACCGTTCGGACGATGCTCGTGTGCGTGGCGGGCTGAGAGCATGGGCTGACGGTGGATACAGCGCCGACTTCCGCAGGTTCCAGGACCGCGCTTGCGCGATTGCGGATTCGCGGCGCCGCCGTCGCCGCGCTGCTCGCGCCGGCGGCGATGGCCATCGTGGCCCTGGTCGCGCTGGCGGGTGACCTCGCGGTGGCGGCCCTGGCTGTCGGGCTCGTTCTGATCACGAGCGCGGCCATCTGGCTCGCCCTTACGCGCCGCGGTCCCGCGCGAGCTGCCGCCGCTGCGCTTGCGGTGGTCGGGGTGGCCGGTCTGCTCGTGGTGCTCGCAACACACTGGCAGGGCGTCGTCGTGCTGCTCGCCCTGCTGTTGTTGCTTGGCGTCTTCGGTGTGACGGCGCGCTATGCCCTGGGACGCACGGGAGACGCGGCGGCTCGCAGCGCGTCCGTTGCCGCGAAGCCGGCTCGTGCGACCGGTGCGGCGGCCCTGATCATCAACCTGATGTCGGGGGGTGGGAAGGCCGAGCATTACGATCTCGCCGGAGAAGCTCGACGGCGCGGTATCGAGCCAATCGTGCTCGAGCCCGGCGATGACCTCGCGGAGCTCGCCGAAGGCGCGATCGCCCACGGTGCACAGGTGATCGGGATGGCAGGAGGCGACGGCTCGCAGGCGCTCGTGGCGAGTATCGCTGCGCGCAACGGTGCCGCGCACGTGTGCGTTCCCGCCGGAACACGAAACCACTTCGCCCTTGACCTCGGCCTGGACCGCGGGGACGTGGTGGCGGCGCTGGACGCGTTCACCGACGGCGTGGAGCGGCGCATCGACCTCGCCCGTGTCAATGACCACGTGTTCGTCAACAACGCTTCCCTCGGCGTGTACGCGAAGGTTGTCCAATCCGACGCTTACCGCGACGCCAAGCTCGAGACCTGGACGCGCATACTGCCAGACCTGCTCGGTCCCGATGCCGCACCGATCGACCTGCAGTTCACGGCACCGGACGGAAGCTCGTGCGACGACGCGCCGCTGGTGCTCGTTTCGAACAACCCCTATAAACTCACGCACCTCGCAGGTGCGGGCAGTCGTCCATGTATCGACACCGGGCTTCTAGGGGTCGCGGCGGCCCGGATTCGGAGTTCGGCGGATGTCTCGAGGCTGGTCGCGGCCGAGCTGATCGGCCAGGTCGGCCGCTTCCCAGGACTACTTTCGTGGTCAGCGCGGAGCTTCGAGGTCCGTGCCCACGGTCCAGTCGAGGTTGGCCTCGACGGTGAGGCGCTCACTCTCCAAGCCCCGCTGCGCTTCGCATCATTGCCTGGGGCGCTGCGCGTGCGCCTGCCGCGCACAGCGCGTCTTGCGCCGGCCGCCAGCGCGGTGGCGCTCACGAGCGGCAATTTGGAGGCGCTGCTGCGAGTCGCCGCGGGACGGTGAGCAAGGATGTGGGCTCGTTTGCGACACGTGGATCGCCCGCTGATGCGGCGTGCGCTCCGGACGCGTTCGCCGGGACTCGACCGCGTCCTCGTCGCGATCACGCGGGCGGCAAACTACTCGCGACTCTGGTTGCTGATTGCAGGCGTGCTCGTCGCGTGCGGAGACGAGCGGGCCCGCAGGGCGGCGGGCCGCGGCGTCGTCGCGATCGCGGTCGCCGCCGCGTTGGCGAACGGCCCGGGCAAGCTGCTGGCGCGCCGGCGCCGCCCGTTCTGGCGTTCATACCCGCCGCTGATTCGGATGCCGCGGTCAACGTCGTTCCCATCCGGTCACAGCGCCGCGGCCGCCGCGTTCGCCACCGGCGCCTGCGCAGAGCTGCCGGAGCTCGCGCCGGTGATCGTGCCGCTGGCAGCCGCGGTCGCCTATTCGCGTGTGTACATCGGTGTCCACTACCCGAGCGACGTCGCGGGCGGCGTAGCGATCGGATTCTGCTCCGGACTACTCTCCGCCACATACCTCGACGGGATCAAACGTAACGGCAGCCGGCAGCAGCGGCGACGCACCGAGCGGATTCACCCAATCAGGAGGATGCGGCGTTCATCTCTAGCCGGGAAAGTTCGCGGTTAGATCCGAGTGTGGAGGAATTGCATGGCGTCGATGGAGGTTCCCGCCGGCCGAACGATCGTGACACGCCTGGCGCTGCGGATATGTGTGCTCGGTCTTTCCGTGGTCGCTTTGGCCGCGTGTGGATCAGGCGGAAGCTCCAGCGTAGCCAGCAGCCTCAGTCAGACCGCCTCTGACCACGCGCAAGGCACGACCGCGAGCACCGACACCAGTGCCTCCACTACTGCCACGCCGGCCAAGAGCCAGACTCATGCAGCCGCGGACCAAACAGCGACCGCGGCGGCGCAAACCACGTCGACGGCTACGAGCTCCCCGACGACTACCGCCACGTCGAAAACCGCTCCGGCTCAGCCGAAGACGGTCACGCAGACAACAACTGCTGCTGCACCTGCGCAAGCGACGACGGTGACCACGCCTACGCAGACGAACACGGTGATCAAGACGCAGACGGCTACCACCCCCGCGCCCACTACGACTACAACGACCTCCACGAGCCACGCCCCGGCGGCGGCGGCTGCCGGGGCTGCAGTCGCAGCGAAGAAGAACCAGGAATCCTCTGAATCGGACGGCCTGCCGGGATGGGCCTGGGCGCTGATCGGCGCTGCCGTGGCGGGCGTGATCTGGGTCGCGACCGTGTTGTGGCGTCGACGAAAGGACCATTCAACGCACCACGACGGATCGGATTCGGAACCGACGCTAGACGTAACCCCTCCTCACGGCCAGTCGCCTTCGGTGTGATCGACGCTCGAACCCCAACAAGACAGCACCACGGACTGTCATCTGCTTGGAGGCTGCGATCGACCTCGATCGATCTCCATTTGGCAGGAGCCGACATGCGTCATGCCGATCGGGTGATGCCACGGACCGCCCGCTGCCTTACCGTCGAGCTCACGCAATCGGTACCCCACACGAAAGGACAACGATGGCCGTCGCGGAGCACGTGCAAGACAAGCTAGCCGGGATCACGTCCGGCGAGATGGAGTTCATCGAAGCATCAGTGGGCCTTCGAGAGGCAAACCTCGAGGTGACAGGCTTGGATCCTTCTACCTTTGCGCTCGTGAAAATCGCCGCGCTGATTGCGCTCGACGCTCCCCCCGCCTCCTATGCGTGGCAGATAGCCAACGCGGTGTCCGAAGGCGTCACACCCGACGACATTCTCGGCGTGCTGCTCGCCGTAGCTCCGCAGGTCGGGGGGCCGCGCGTCATCGCCGCCGCTCCCGAGTTGATGCTTGCGCTGGGCCTGTCGCTGCCCGAAGGCGCGGAGTAGGGGGTCTGATATGCCGTTGATGAGGAGGCGGCCGCTGCTGCGGGCTGCGGCAGTTGGCGGCGGGGCGTACATCGCGGGCCGGCACGGCGCAAAGGCGAGTCAGCGAGAGTCCGAACAGGAACAGCGGATCTCAAGCCTCGAAGGAGGATCGGCCAGCAAGGCGTCGGAGCCTGCGGCTTCGGAAGGACTCTCGGCCGACACGATGACCAGACTGAAGGAACTTGCCGACCTCCACACTCAGGGGGTCCTCACCGACGAGGAGTTCGCCCAGCAAAAGCAGCGACTGCTGGGCGGGGAAACCGCCTAGCGAGGTGAGCGACGCCCGAAGCTCGAACAACGGCTTACGGTTTCGCGAAGGTCACATTGTCTCGTGAGCTATGGGCTCCGCTGAGAGCCAGGAGGTAATGAACACCATGAGCACATTCGCTGAAACACCCGGTGACTGCGCCCAAGGTCGGTCGCGCGTCGAAGCCCGTCCCGCCGAGTACGACGAATCGCCTGGCTACGGCTGGGTCATGTTCGCTGGAACGATGCTCTTGATGGCAGGAACGCTTAGCATCATCTACGGCATCGCGGCCGTTGCCAGATCGAGCTTCTATGTCGCCAATACACACTTCGTGTTCAGCTCGCTGAACACGTGGGGATGGATCGTGCTGGTGATCGGAGCCATCGCAGTGTGCGCTGGGATCGGCGTGTATGCACAGGCGGCTTGGGCGAGGTGGACGGGGGTCGCGGTGGCCTCTCTCAACGCGATCGCACAGCTTCTGTTCATCGCCGCCTACCCGTGGCTGTCGCTTGCGATCTTCGCGATCGACGTGCTCGTGATCTACGGGCTGATCGCCTACGGAGGTCGCCCCCAGGAAGCTTGAGCCGCACAGCGCTGTCCCTACGGTAGGCTCGCGCACGTGGGCGGCGAGCTGAAGCTGGGGTTGAACACGGGCTACTGGGCCGGCGGTCCGCCGCCGGGCGCCGTCGAGGCGGTCGCCGAGGCCGAGCGTCTCGGCTTCGACTCGATCTGGACGGCTGAGGCCTACGGCTCGGACTGCCTGACGCCGCTGGCGTGGTGGGGGGGCGCGACCGAGCGGATCAAGCTCGGCACGGCGATCGTGCAGATGTCCGCGCGCCAGCCAGCCGCGACCGCGATGGCCGCCATGACCATGGACCACCTGTCCGGCGGTCGCTTCATCCTCGGACTGGGCGTCTCCGGGCCGCAGGTCGTCGAGGGCTGGTACGGCATGTCGTTCGCCAAGCCGCTCGCGCGCACCCGCGAGTACATCGCCATCCTGCGCGACGTGTGGGCGCGCAAGGGTCGCCTGGAAGCGCCCGGGCCGCACTACCCGCTGCCCCTGCCCGACGGCACCGGGCTCGCGAAGCCGCTCAAGTCCTCGATCCATCCGCTGCGCGAGGACATCCCCATCTACCTCGGCGCCGAGGGCCCCAAGAACATCGCCCTGTGCGCCGAGCTGTGCGACGGCTGGCTGGCGATGCTGTTCTCGCCGTCGGTCTACGACGAGCTGTACAAGCCATCGCTCGAGGAGGGCTGGGGGCGTGAGGGCGCCAGGCGCAGCGCCGCCGACTTCGAGGTCTGCGCCACGGTGCCGCTGATCGTCACCGACGACGTCGAGGCCGCCGCCGACGCGTTGCGCCCGTTCTATGCGCTGTACTTCGGCGGCATGGGCGCCAAAGGCGCCAACTTCCACGCCAACGTACCGATCCGCATGGGCTACGAGCGTGAGGTCGGGGAGATCCAGGAGCTGTATTTGAGTGGTAAGAAGGATGAGGCGTGCGCGGTGATCCCGACGGTGCTGATCGAAGAGCTGTCGCTGATCGGCTCGCGCGAGAAGATCCGCGACGACCTAGCCAAGTGGCGCGAGTCGGTCGTCACGACGCTGCTCATCTCCGGCGACGCCGCCACGCTGCGCGCCGCCGCCGAGCTCGTGCTCGGCTGAACGCTCAGCCAATCTGTCTATCTGACCGCTGACTGTTTCCAATTGGCGCGGCCGCGGCCGATAGGGCGGCCATGGCACACGCGGCAGCAGGCACAGTCACGCGGCGAACGCACCACCGCTGGGTCTCGCACGCGAGTGAGCCCGAGGCGGGCGAGCAGGGCAAGGCCCGGGCGTCGTGGCTGATCGGCGACGACATGGATCGCGAGCGGATGCTCGACATGGACAGGCTGATCGCGCCCGTGCGCCGGCGCTCGTTCATCGTGATGGCCGCCGCGCTGTTGATGTGCGGGCCGTGGCTCGGCTGGTGGACGATCATCCCGCTCGCGGCCGCCGGCGTTACGTTCAGGCTCGCCGACGCCGCGCTCGAGCGCGTCACCCACACCGAGTACCTGCTGCTGGCGGCGTGGACGGTCTCGCAGCTGATGATCGTCACGAGCGCCGCGCTGACGGGCGGGCCCAGCTCGCCCGCGATGGCGTGGTTCGCGATCCCGATCGTCACGCTCAGCGCGCGCTTTCCCGTGCGCGGGGTGATCGCCGGCGTGGGGGTCACCGTCGCGTTGATGATCGCCGTCGCGTTCGGCGTTGACACGCACGCCGTGATCGTGCACCCGCCGCTGTTGATCATGCCGCTCGCGCTCACGATCGCGGTCGCGATCCTCTCGACCGCGCTGATGCACTCCGACGTCAGGCACCGCAGCGAGGCGGTAATCGACCAGCTGACCGGCATGCTCAACCGCCACGCGCTCGCCGACCGCGCGGTCGAGCTTGCGCACCAGTCCGAGCGCACCGGCCAGCCCGTCGGCGTGATCGTCGGCGACCTCGACCACTTCAAGCAGATCAACGACTCCCACGGCCACGCGACCGGCGACGCGGTGCTGCAGGACGTCGCCTACGTGCTGCGCGCACAACTGCGCGCGTACGACCTCGCCTACCGCACCGGCGGCGAGGAGTTCCTGATGCTTCTGCCCGGCTGCGACCTGGATGAGACCGCCGCGACGGCCGAGCGGCTGCGCCACGCAGTCGCCGCGGACACCGTCGGCGGCGGCGTGCACGTGACGATGAGCTTCGGCGTCAGCGCCTCCGAGCGCAACCGCGTGTTCGACTGCGACAGTGTCTGCGCCGAGGCCGACGCGGCGCTGTACGAAGCCAAGCACGACGGGCGCAACGCCGTGCGCGCCAGCGCCCGCGCCGTGGCGGCCGTGGACGCGCTCGCAGTCAGCTGCTGAGCGCGACCGCGCTCGACTGACCGAGCGTCCTGTCCCAGCCGTCCAGCGCCCGCACCGCGAACAGGGGCGCCGCCGCCGGCACGCGCAGCGAGCTCTCGAAGCCGGTGGCGCGCACGCTCGAAACCGTGCGCAACGCGCCAGCGCTGGCGCCCGCGAGCAGCTGCCAGCCGCGCACCTCGGTGGCTCCGTTCCAGCTCGCGTATGCGGTCAGGTCGCGACCCCGCCCGGCGAGCGCGATCGCCGGTGCGTCCGCCGGGCGCCCCGTCCACGGCAGGCGGAACGCGCGGTATGACTCGTAGCCCTTGCCGAGCTCGGCGTCGAAGACGATGCGCCCGGCGTGATCGAACTCCGAGACGCGCGGCACTTCGCCCCAGCCGACGAACACGTTGCCGTTGCCCAGCAGCTGCACGCTGCCCTGGCTGCCCGCGAGGACGTTGCGGTGGGTGTACTGGTTCAGCAGCGTCGCCGTCATCGCCAGCTCGTCGATGTCGAGGATCAGCCCGCGCGAGCGCTTCTCCACCGCCGGCGTCGCGCCGTTGTCGAACACCGTCAGCGTGCCGTCGGCCTGGCGGCGGGCGTCGTGCTGCCACGCGAAGCTGCTGCCCGAGCCCATCTCGAAGTCGCTGCTCTTCCCGCCCAGGCGCCACATGATCGTGCCGCCGCGGTCGAGCTTGTACACCGTGTGCGTGCTGCGGCCGGAGACCAGCAGGTTGCCGTCGCCGTCGACGTCGACCGAGTTGATGTGGAAGAAATCCCAGTCGGCCGTCACCCCCGCATAGGACTCCGTCAGCGGGATGTGCTCGAGGCTGTGCCACTCGAGCAGCAGCTCGCCGTCTGAGAGGTCGATCTCCTGGAAGATCGCATCCTGGATCGTGCCGTTGCGAGAGCCGCCCACCGAGGAGAGGTCGGCGTTCTTCACCACATAGCTCGTCAGCAGCGCCGTTCCGCGGCGCGTGATCACGAACTCGTGCAGGTCTCCGCGCAACCCTCGCGCGGCCTGCACGCGTCGAATCGTGCGGTAGCTGGAGTCGGCGATCACGTATTCGCCCACCCCGTGGCCGAGTTCGATCTCGCCCTCCCACCACGTCAGCACCGGGCTGCCGCGGTAGCTCTGCACGCGAAAGTTCGTCGTCACCTTGTCGCTCAGCGGGTTCTCCCAGATCGGCTCGCCGTCGTTATCGACGATCACCGCGCCCGCCTGCGCGTTCGGCACGTTGTACGGCGCGATGAAGATCGGATCGCTCGCGACCCCGGCCTCGCGGCGGGTGACCGTCAGCGCCGGGATCCGCAGGTCCGGACGGCTGTGCCATTTCGGCGGCGTCGGCGGGGCGGGGGGCTTGCCCGAGGCCAGCGCGCCGGCGAGGAGCTCACCGAGCGCGCCAGTCATCGTCAGGCCCGCCGCTCCGGCGCCTGCGTAGCGGAGCATCTGCCTGCGGGTCATGGTGTGGCCGGGGGTCGCCATCGCTATCACCCATCTCAGCGCACTCGGGTAAAGCCGTAGCTCAAGCGCAGCGAAGAATTGTGCGAGATCTCCAACGCTCGAGCGAACCGCGGGTGGCGAATCGGAGCTAGGGTCTGCCCATGACCGACGCCGATCCCGCTTTGGAGCAGCAGCAGCCCTTCGCGAACTTCCAGTACGAGATCTACGGTCGCGGCCTCGCCGGCGAGACCCCCGCGCTGCCAATGCGCGCATCCGCGCTGGAAGAGCGGGCGCGGGAGCTGATGAGCCCCGAGGCGTTCGGCTACGTCGCCGGCGGCGCCGGCGCAGAGTTGACCGTGCGCGCCAACCTCGACGCGTTCGAGCACTGGCGGATCGTGCCGCGGATGCTGCGCGACGTCTCCGAGCGCTCCCTCTCCGTGACCGTGCTCGGCACCGCGATGCCCGCCCCGGTGCTGCTCGCGCCGGTGGGCGTGCAGTCGATCGTCCACCCCGACGCCGAGCTCGCCGTCGGCCGCGCCGCCGCCGCGCTCGGCCTGCCCGCGATCCTCAGCACCGCCGCGTCGCATACGCTCGAGGACGTCGCCGCTGCTATGGAGCCCACCCCCCCGGCCAGCCGCTGGTATCAGCTCTACTGGCCAAAAGAGCGCGAGCTCGCCGCCAGCTTCGTCGCTCGCGCCGTCGACGCCGGCTATGGCGCGATCGTCGTCACGCTCGACACGTGGTTGCTCGGCTGGCGACCGCGCGACCTGCAGCACGGCTACCTGCCGTTCCTCAAAGGGGAGGGCGTCGCCAACTACTTCGCCGACCCCGTGTTCCGCGCCGCGCTCGAGCGCCCGCCCGAGGAGGACCCCGGCCCGGCGATCGGCCACTGGGCCTACCAGTTCAACAACCCGACCGTCACCTGGGAGGACCTCGCGTGGTTGCGCGAGCAGACCGCGCTGCCGATCGTGCTGAAGGGCATCGTCCACGACGAGGACGCGCGCCGCGCGCTCGACGCCGGCGTCGCGGGGCTGATCGTGTCCAACCACGGCGGGCGCCAGGTCGACGGGGCGATCGGCGCGCTCGACGCGCTGCCCGGCGTGCGCGATGCCGTCGGCGATCGCTTCCCCGTGCTGTTCGACAGCGGCATCCGCACGGGCGCGGACGTCTTCAAGGCGCTCGCGCTCGGCGCCGACGCCGTGTGTCTCGGACGCCCCTACGTATGGGGTCTCGCGCTCGCGGGCCAGGCGGGCGTCGAGCACGTGCTGCGCTGCCTGCTCGCCGAGCTCGACCTCACGCTGGCGCTGAGCGGCTACACCGAGATCGGGCAGGTGGACCGCTCCGCGCTGTGTCGCGCGTAAAGCGCCTCACGCTCCTCGCCTGCATCCTCGGCTCGGGGATCGTGCTGCTCGACGGATCGGTGGTGACCGTTGCGCTGCCGACGATCCAGCGGGCGCTCGGCGGCGGTCTGGCGGCGCAGCAATGGGTCGTCAACGGCTACCTGCTGACGCTCGGCTCGCTGATCCTGATCGGTGGATCGCTGGGCGACCTGTACGGCGAGCGGCGCGTGTTCGCGCTCGGCGCGGCCGGCTTCGGCGTGGCGTCGCTGGCGGCCGCCCTCGCGCCGAGCATCGGCGCGCTGGTGGCCGGGCGAGCGGTGCAGGGCATGTTCGGCGCGCTGCTCGTGCCGAGCTCGCTCGCGGTGATCGTCAACACGTTCGACGGCGCCGAGCGCGGCGCGGCGATCGGCAGCTGGACGGCGTGGGGCGCGATCTTCGGCGTGCTCGGGCCGCTGGCGGGCGGGGAGCTGCTCGCGATCGCGTCGTGGCGCTGGATCTTCCTGATCAACCTGCCGCTGGTGTTCGCGTGCGTCTGGCTGATTTTGTTCGCGCTCCCGCGCGCCGCTCCGCGCGAGCGGGGCGCCCGCCGGATCGACTACCCCGGCGCGGTCCTGTGTGCTCTGGGCCTCGGCGGACCGGTGTTCGCGCTGATCGAGCAGCCGCGGCTCGGGTGGTCGAGCCCCGCCGTGTACGGCCCCATGATCGCCGGCGTGCTGCTGCTGGGGGCGTTCGTGCTGTACGAGGCGCGCGCGCGGGACCCGATGCTGCCTCTCGGTCTGTTCCGCCGGCGCAACTTCTCCGCGGGCAACGTCGAGACGTTCTCGATGTACGCGGGCCTGTCGATCCTGTTCTTCTTCCTGGTGCTCTTCATGCAGCAGATCGGCGGCTACACGCCGTTGCAGAGCGGCCTCGCGACGCTGCCGGTGACGGTGGTCATGTTCGTGGCGTCCAGGCGCTTCGGCGCGCTCGCCGACCGCTACGGCCCGCGCCTGTTCATGGGCGCCGGGCCGCTCGTGGCGGCCGGCGGCCTGCTGCTGTTCCAGCTGATCGGCACGCGGGTCGACTACGTCTCCGAAGTGCTGCCCGGGCTGCTCGTGTTCGCGCTGGGGCTGTCGATGACGGTCGCGCCGCTGACCGCCGCCGTGCTCGCCGGCGCCGAGCGCGAGGCGGGCATCGCGTCGGGAGTCAACAACGCCGTCGCGCGCGTCGCGGGGCTGCTCGGCACCGCCGCCGTGGGCGCCGCCGTCGCGGGAGCGTTCGGCTCGACGCTCGACCGCCATCTCGCCGGCGTCACGCTCGGTCCAGCCGCACGCGCGGCGGTCAGCGCCGCCAAGCGGCTGCCGCTCGGACGCCCCGACGTGCACGCGCTGCCCGCGGCGCAGGCGCACGCTCTGAGCAGCGCCGCCGAGCAGGCCTCGCTGTACAGCTTCCACCTCGGCATGGCGATCGCCGCGGCGCTCGTGGCGATCGGTGGGCTCGTCGGCGTCGCCGGGATTCGCAACCCGCGCGACGCGGACGTTCACGCAGCCGAATGCGCCGGCGGTCAGCTCGTGGGTATGAGCAGCATCGGGGCTGGACGGTCTTGACACGCGGGCAATAGCCGGGGTCGCAGCCCCAAGGTTGCCGGCCAGGAGACGGCTCTAAACCGGCTCGCGCGAGTACTCGCGCATGGCCTCGATGATCGGGCCGAGCCTGCGCCCGCGCTCGGTCAGGCGATACTCGACGGTGGGCGGGCTGGAGGGGATGACGGTGCGCTTGACGAGGCCGGCGGCCTCGAGGTCGCGCAGGCGCTCGGACAGCATCCTGGGGGAGATGCCGGCGACGGCGTTGGCGAACTCGCTGAAGCGCAGCGCGCCGGTGAGGGCTGCATAGATGATCGATAGCTGCCAGCGCCGCTCGAGGAGGTCCGCGGTCTCGCGGACCTCCACGGGGACGGGCTCACATCTACGCGTGCGCGACATTGCGGGCCGGCTCCAGCGCGCGGTCGATGACCTCTTGGACGGTCATCACCGGGTGGAAGGTCATCTGCTCTCGGACCTCCTCCGGGATCTCGTCGAGATCGCCGCGGTTGCGCTCGGGCAGGATCACGTCGGTCAGGCCGGCGGCGTGGGCGGCGAGCGCCTTCTGCTTGAGCCCGCCGATCGGCAGCACGCGACCCTGGAGCGTGACCTCGCCGGTCATGCCCACGGTGTGCTTGACGGGACGCCCGGACAGCAGCGAGGCCAGCGCGGTGACCATCGTCACACCGGCGCTCGGACCGTCCTTGGGGATCGCCCCGGCGGGCACGTGCACGTGGAACTCCCTGTTCTCGAACGCGTGCTCGTCGATGCCGAGCTCCTCGGCGTGGCCGCGGACGTAGGAGAGCGCGATCCTGGCGGACTCCTTCATCACGTCGCCGAGCTGACCGGTCAGCACCAGGCTGTTGCCGCCTGAGCCGCCGCCCTTCATGGCGGTGGCCTCGACGAACAGCACGTCGCCTCCGGCGCCGGTCACGGCGAGCCCCGTGGCGACACCCGGTGTGGCGGTGCGCGCGGCTGCCTCCTGGAAGAACTTCTGGCGCCCGAGCGCGTCGCGCACGGTCTCCAGGTCGATCTTCACAGGGACCTCGGCCTTGCCCGAGGCGATCCGCGTGGCGGTCTTGCGCAGCACGGTGCCGAGATTGCGCTCGAGGCTGCGTACGCCCGCCTCGCGCGTGTACTCCGAGATGATCGTGCGCAGCACGTCGTCGGAGATCTCGACCTCGTCCTCGCGCAGGCCGTTGCGGTCGCGCTGGCGTGGCCACAGGTAGCCCTTGGCGATGGCGAGCTTCTCCTCGGAGGTGTAGCCGTCGAAGCTGATCACCTCCATGCGGTCGAGCAGCGGCCCGGGGATCGTGTCGGCGACGTTCGCCGTCGCCAGGAACATCACCTGGGACAGGTCGAGCTCGACGTCGAGGTAGTGGTCGCGGAACGAGTGGTTCTGCGCGGGGTCGAGGACCTCGAGCAGCGCCGCGGACGGGTCTCCGCGCCAGTCGGCGCCGACCTTGTCCACCTCGTCGAGCAGGATCACCGGGTTCATCGTGCCGGCGTCGCGCAGCGCCCTGACCAGACGGCCGGGGAGCGCTCCGATGTAGGTACGACGGTGCCCGCGGATCTCGGCCTCGTCACGCACGCCGCCCAGCGACATGCGCACGAACTCGCGTCCGGTGGCACGCGCGATCGACTCGCCGATGGAGGTCTTGCCGGTGCCGGGGGGGCCGATCAGCGTGAGGATCGCGCCCGACTTGGGGTCGGCCTCGATGCCTCGCTCCTGGCGCAGCTTGCGCACGGCCAGGTACTCGGTGACACGGTCCTTGACGTCCTCCAGGCCCGCGTGGTCGGCGTCGAGCACCGCACGCGCGGCGACCGGGTCGAGGTGCTCCTCGGAGCGCTTGCCCCACGGCACCGCGATCAGCCAGTCCAGGTAGGTGCGGATCATGCTCGACTCGCCTGTCTGCTCGCCCATCCGCTCCAGGCGCGCAAGCTCCTTGAGCGCCTGCTCGGAGACGGGCTCGGGCATGCCCGACTCCTCGATCTTCGTGCGGTACTCGTCGGCGACCGACGCGTCGTCCTCGCCGAGCTCCTTGCGGATCGAGTCCATCTGCTTGCGCAGGAAGTACTCGCGCTGCTGCTTCTCAGCGCCCTCCTGCACGTCCTCGCGGATGCGCCTGCGCACCTGCAGCTCTGCGAGGCTCTCGCGCTGCAGCTTCACCGCGAGCTCGAGGCGCTCGGTGACGTCGAGCGTGCGCAGCAGCTCGACCTTCTGCTCGTATGAGATGTTGGGTGAGTAGCCGGCGGAGTCCGCCAGCGCGCCGGGCTCGGCGATCGCGCGCAGGAACGCCGCGATGCGCCCGTCGTCACCACGCAGCTCGAGGATCTCCTCGACGGTGGCGCGGTACTCGCGCTCGAGCTCACGCGTGCGTTTGTCGGTGGGCACCTCGTCGGGGCGCTCGTCGACCTCCACGCGCAGCTCGCCCTCCGGGCCGGTCTGGGCAGCGCCGATCAGTGCGCGGTGCTCGCCTGACAGCGACACTGCGCGCCCGCCGCCGGGGAGGCGGATCTTCTCTGAGATCTCGGCGATGGTGCCGACCTCGAGGAACTCGTTCTCGTGGCGCGGTACCAGCACGACACGGTCGTCGTCGCCGACGTCGATCGTCAGCGTGATGCCCATGTTGGGGAACACCACGGTGTCGTCCAGCGGGATCAGCCGCAGGCGCGGCGCCGGCTCGGACGGCTGGATAGTGGGCTGGTTCTCTGAGGGGGATGAAGGTGATGACATGAGTGATCGCTCCATATTATGAGCTTACGAAAGTTTAGTTAGTATAGCGCGCTGTAGTTGCGTGCGCAAGTACTTTTGATGTCACCCCGGAAATGGCGTCGCAGAGCCAAATCAGCCTAATCCGGCGGGTCGAAGCTGACCTCGACGTTCTCCTCCTCGACGCGCTCCTCGGTCTCCGCTGAGGACGTCAGCGCGCGGCGGTCAGCGTCGAGCAGCGGGTCGGAGAAGAAGCTTCGCGGCCACAACCGTCGCTTCTTGACGACGTTGACCTCGGCGGCGAAGATCGTCAGCTGCGCGCCGATGTAGAGCCACGCGAGCAGGCCGAGGACGACCGCGAAGATGCCGTACAGAGGGCTGGTTCGCTTGAGCTCGTGGTCGACGTAGTAGCCGCCGAGGTGCTGCAGCAGTTGCCACAGTACTGCCGCGACGATCACGCCGGGCAGCAGCTCACGCCAGCCTAGGTCGACGGCGGTGAGGAGTTTGAAGGCGGTCATGAACAGCGCGAGGTTGAGCGCGAACGCGAACACGGCCGCGGCGACATCCGCCGGCACGCCGTTGCTGCTCGAGCCGACGTAGCCGGCGGCGGTCGTCGAGAGGATGCTCATCGTCCCGAGTAGCGCGAGCATGCCCAGGCCGCGCAGGCGTGAGTAGAGCCAGTTGGGACGGTGCTTGAACGGCACGTGCCAGATGCGGTTGAACGCCGTCTGCGTGGCGCCGGTGATGCCCAGGCCGGCGAGCAGCGAGAAGAGAACGCCTACGATCAGCGCGACGCTGCTGCCGCTCAGCGAGTGCAGCTGCAGGTAGTCGCTGATGATTGGGAACTGGCCGAGCGTGCCGTCGAGGATCCGCTGGCGCTCGCTCGGGTTGTTCTGCAGGACGAAGCCGAGCACGGTCACCATCACCAGCAGCAGCGGGAACAGCGACACGAACGCGTAGTAGGCGATCAGCGCGGCGAGCTGGCCGCCCTGATCTTCGCCGTACTTCTTCAGCACGGCCGCCACGAAGCGCACGCCCGGCGTGTGCTGCTGGCGGTGGTCGAGGGCGTGGAGGCGGTCGGTGATGCTCATCGGCGTGCCGCTCGCGGGGAGTCTTCTCCGAGGCTCGCCGCGGTGGCTGGCGCGAATTGGGAGGGGGGTCTGCGGGCTATTGGGCGCGACATCCACATGTGTCTACCCAGCCTCAGCCGCAAATACGTGCCGGGCGCGCGATGCCAGGTGTTGGTGTCGGCTCGATACGCGCGCTCGACCCCGCCGACGCCGTGGCCCAGGTCGCGCGCGCCAAGCGCGAGCTCCTGCTGCGGGTCCACTGCCACCGGCTGCGCCCGGAGGATCTCGAGGACTGTTACAGCCAGGCGACGCTCGAGCTGCTGGCTCACACGCGTCGCGGCGGGCGCTTCTCTGGCAGGGCGCATCTGGCGAACGCTCTTGAGCAGCGCTTTCTCTCCCGCGTTCATGACCGACGCCGGGCGCTTTCCGGGCGCAGTCCGATCCAGGCTGCGATCGAGGCGTCCGTGTCGCTGGACTGGGTCGAGAACGAGCAGCTGGATGTCGTCGACGTGCGGGCCGAGCTCGAGACGCTCGTCCTCCTGCGCGATGAGCTGCGGCGCGTGGAGTCGCTGGCGCGCGAGCTGACCGTTGACCAGCAGCTTGTGCTCGCATGCCAGGTCGGGCTGCAGATGGGCCGCGCCGACTTCTGCCGCCGCTTCGGCTGGTCGGCTGAGAAGTACCGAAAGGTGGCGCAACGCGCGCGCACACGACTGAGACGGCTGCTCGCGGATGACGACCGCGACGTCTCGCCCGACGAGGCGCTTTCCGAAGACGCGGCCGGCTGAGGCGGCTGTTGGCGCATGAAGAGGGCGTTGTCCCATCCGGCGACGAGCGTCGGAAGAGAAGACAGGGCCGACCTATGAAGATATCTCCCCCCACTCATAGGCCTGACCCCTGGGACGCCGGCTGTCGGTTGAACGGACGGCGGCACGGCGATGCCCATCCGCGCGCAAGCGGCCGGGATCCGGATTGCTCCCCGCTCCGGCTTCCGGCCGCCCGCGTGCCCGGATCGGTGGCGCTGGGATGACAGTGCTGCGACGCACACCCCGCGAGGTCTATCGCGTGTACGGCGAGGACGAGTTCCTCGCGCATATTGCTGACCATCGCGACATCGAGCCGGCGGCGCCCGCGAGCGCGCAGCGACTGCTCCACAGGGTTGCCGGCACCACCATGCTGCTCGCCGCCGCGGGAATCGTAGGCGGACTGGTTGCGCTCACGAGCCTGTCCTCCGGCACGGGCGCCCGACGCCGGATCGCGTCGGGACTGCTCGCCGCCAACGGCTCGCGCAGTGCGCGGTTTCGGCGCTCGGCGCGTCTCGCGCCGGCGGAGGTGTGGCGCGAGGCGGCGGGCGCACGCGGGTCTTACCGGCGCGGTGCGCGGGAGCCCATGACGAGTCGTGTGCGGGCTGGGCGACACGCGGCGCGGCGGCCGGCACGCTTGCCGCTCGACCGGCCCGAGCCCCCCGTCATAACTGCCGACCGGACGGTGCCGGTCGCCGACGAAGCCCAGCCGCGGAGCGCGCCGATCGAAGCAGCGACTTCGACGAGCTCGGCGGTCGCGACGGCGGTCGCGTCGCGTTCACGGCGCTCCGGGCAGTCAGAGTTCGGATTCGAGCGCTGAGGACTGACGCGTGGTCCGCGACCGAGTGCGCCCGACAGTCACCGTCACCAGTCGTGCGCTGTGGCGTATCCGTCTGGCGCGCGAGCTGCCCCGGTATCTGCTCTGCATGGTGTCGCTGGCTGGACTGGCGGCCAGCGCCCGGTTCGCGATCGCGCCACCGCAGCCCGACATGCGTGCCGCGGCGGTACGAGAGTTGCCGCATCGAGACCAGGCGGCCGAAGCGTACGCGGCGCTGTTCGTTCGCCACTACCTCACGTGGAACGCGGCGGAACCGCAGGCGAGCGCCAGCGCGCTCGAACCGTTTCTCGGCAGCGGCCTCGAACCAGACGCCGGGCTCGAGCTTCCGACGAGCGGTGAGCAGCGCGTCGAATGGGCGGAAGTCGCCCAGGCGCGCGAACCGGTGCCAGGAGAGCACGTGTACACCGTCGCCGCGCAGACGAACGCCGCCGGCCTGCTGTACGTGACGGTCGCGGTCACGCGTACGTCCGACGGCGGCCTCGCGCTGGATGGTTACCCCGCGTTCGTGGGAGCGCCGTCGGCTGGCCCGGCACAGGCGGGCGCTCACCTGCGCGAAGTGGCTGATCCGGAGCTCGCGACCGTCGTGCAGCGCGCGCTGCGCAACTACCTCGCGGGGTCCTCCAGTGAGCTTGCGGCCGACCTGGCCGGCGGCGCTCGCGTGTCGCTCCCCGGGCTGCCCCTGAGCCTCGAGTCGATGCAGCACCTGGACTGGGCGCCGGGAGCGGGCGCGGTGCTGGCGACCGTGCAGGTGCAGGACGCGCGCGGCGTCCACTACACGCTCGCGTACGAACTCGACGTCGTTCGCAGTCAGGGCCGCTGGGAGATCTCGGCAGTGCAGACGGACCCCGATGCGTAGATCCCAACCCGAGGAGAACCGATGAAGACACGATGTTCGTCCTGGCTTGTCATCGTGCTGCTCGCGTGCGTGTGTACCGCGGCGGCGCCCGTGGCAGCTCGCGCCGCCGTCGCGAGCCCCGGCTCACCGGGCGCGCCGCCTGCCGCCACGCCTGAAGCTGGCGGCAGCTCGCTGGAATCGGCCGCCGCGAAGGCAGGCAACACCGGCCGAGCGGTCGCGATGAGCCTGATCGGGCTCGCGTTCGCGGTGGCGGCGACAGTGCTGGCGTTCCGGCGGGACTTCAAGGAGGCCGCGGGTGTCTTCGCGGTCGGGATCGTGTCCGTTGTGCTCGCGACTCCAGCGGGCGTGAGCCTGCTGCGCGACACGGTCACATCGCTTTTCGGCGCACCATGATCGAGGTCCGCTCCTACCGGCGGGTCTTCGACCTCGAGCGGCGTATCTACAGCGTCGATCGCGTGCGGTTGAACCCTGGCGGGGTGCCGGTGCGTGGAGTGATGTACTTCCTCGCGCTCGTGGCGGCCGGCCTGGTCGCGGGCGAGTTGCCGTTGATCGGCGCTTTCGCCAGAGCGCTTCCGTGGTATTTGCGTGCGATCGCGCTGCCCGGCGCGAGCGCCACCGTGTTGAGCGCGATTCGGATCGAGGGTCGCACCTTCCACCTGGCGGCGCTCGCGCTCGTGCGCTATCGCACCGCGCCGCGTCGATTGTCGGGCGCGCAGCGCTGCGCAGCGCCGGGAGAGCGCTGGTACCCGCGGGAGATCCTGATGCTCCCGGACGGGTCCGACAGCCGGCTGCGTCGTCTGCGCTACACCGGCCCGGGCACGGTGCTCGTGTCCGTCGAGCATCAGCGTCGCGGACGCGCGACCGAGCACGGATCCAGGGCCACGGCGCGCTCGGGAGTCGGTCCCGCGCTGACGCTGAGTCAGCCGGCCGGAGCACGTCGGCTGCAGAGCGGGCAGGTGATCGCGCTCGGCGCTCGTGTGCGACTGCTGGTCAGAGCGAGCGACGCCAGGGGCGGATGACGTTGACGGCGCCGATCGCCTTTGTGTACGGGAACTGCGTCTTCGCTCAGGGGCTCGACGATGGATGGGCGGCGTTCGCCGTGCAGGTCTCCTCATACGCGTGGCTGAGCGAGGAAGGCAAGCGCGCCCGCTTCCTCGCGCTGCTCGGGGCCTTGGAGGCGATCGAGGCCGACGTGCAGATCCTGCGGGTCTGCCGGCGCTGGGGACTGCAGCGCTACGCCAGGGCGCTGCGCGAGCAGGGCGATGCCGCGGGCGCCGACAGCCACGCCGACTCACGCGAGCGCTACATCGCCGAGCACGTCAGGCGTCTCGGCGGGGTCGGGGTGGCGCAGCCCGCGCTGTTCGTGCTCGTCAGCCTGCGAGACCCCGAGCGCGACGTCGCCTCCTACGTCTCGCGGGCTGCCGGACAGCATCCGAAGGAGTGGTGGAGAGGACTCCGGCGAGCACTGGCGCAACGCGACGGGCGAGTGCTCAGGGCATCGGAGCTCGAGCGGGCGCGTGTGAGGGCCGACCACGTGCACGCGCGCCTCGAGGACTTCCTGCCCGTGCGCGCAGTGCGTGGCGTCGAGCTGCAGTGGCTGGTGCGCCGCGCATACTGCAGGGGCCTGGGTGAACCGGTGGTCGACGGTCTGCACGAGCCGCGTGCGCTCGTGTTCGAGCGAAACGGCGAGGCGGTGTTGGCGCCGCTCGAGGGCGACGTGATGCGCTGGGCCGACGGCTTCGTCGAGAACCGCGGCCGCGCTCTCAGGATCGAGTCCGAGCTCGGCACCAGCTGGCAGGCGCAGCTGGTGATGGGCGCGCTGCCCGAGCGGATGCAGTTCCCGGGATCCCGCGCGGAGTTGATGTTCGCGCCGATCGAAGGCCTGCCGTTCGGGGTGGATCTCTCGCTGAATGCGCGCTTCCTACCCAACGAGCTGGCGTCGAGGATCGCGCGCAGGCGGATCCAGGACGCCGACCAGATCGTGCGGGCGGAGTCCGGCGGGGAGCAGGGGGTCTCTGACCTCGGCTACGAGCGCACGCAGGAGGCGCGTGACCTGCTCGCCTACCTGCAGGCGTCGAGCAAGCCGCCGCTGTTGCGTGCGACGCTCGCGATCGCCGTCGCGGGCGCCGACGAGCAGGAGCTCGAGGAGCGTGTCGAGATGTGCAGGCGGGCATACGGGGAGATCCGGCTGCACCGGCCGCTGGGCGATCAGCTGCAGCTCTTCTTCCAGCACCTGCCGGGGCAGCGGACGAGGCTGGCGGGCTACGACGACACGCTGACCGCGGAGCAGGTCGCCGCGATGATGCCGACCGCCACGCACGCCGCCGGATCGAGCAGGGGCTTCTACCTGGGGCACACGCTGTCGGGCTCCAGGCAGCCCGTCACCTTCAACCTTCGCGAGGGCTCTGACAGCAATCGCAACGCGACGATTCTCAGCGTCGGAGCGCTCGGGTCGGGCAAGACGACGCTTGCGCAGAAGCTCAAGTACGAGGCATTCCTGCAGGGCGCGAGAGTGATCGACTGCGACCCCAAGGGCGATCACCGCTTTCACCTACTCCCGGACGTCTTGCCGCACGTCGAGCGTGTGACGTTGCAGCCGGACCCCGCGCTGCGGGGCATGCTCGACCCGCTCAGGGTCGCACCCGCGCATCTGCGCCAGGACGCCGCCGTGTCGTTCCTGCGCGACCTGCTGCCCGGACGCGCGGAGCCCGCGTGGGAGACAGCGGTGGTCGGAGCGGTCGACCGCGTCCTCACGCGCTCAGCCGATCCGACCTGCCGCGAGGTGGTTCACGCGCTCGAGCAGGGAGACCACATCGACGTCCAGGTCGGCAAGGCGCTCGAGGTCTACGCTCGCTCCGGGCTGACGCAGCTCGGCTTCGCGGACCCCGAGGTGAGGCTGCCGGCCGTCGGGGACAGCCAGGTCACGTATCTCCCGATCCGTGATCTGCCCGGGCCACCGCCGGGCATGCCGCGCTCGGAGTACTCGCAGGCCGAGCGCGTGGGCGAGCAGATCGTGCGCCTGATCGCGATGTTCGCGATGCACCTCATGGGGTCCGAGCGCGGGCGGCTGAAGCTGTTCTCCTTCGACGAGGGATGGCGGCTGCTGAGCGATCCCGTCGGCCGCGCGCTGCTTGCATCGCTGCAGCGGATGGGCCGCTCGGAGCTGGCGGTCCCGATCATCAGCACGCAGCTTGTCACCGATGCGCTGATCGGGGAGCGCGAGTCGCTCGAGAACCTGATCGGCGCCACGTTCGTCTTCGGCATGCGCTCGCAGGCGGAGGCCGCGCGGGCGCTGACCCTGCTCGGACTCGACCCCGACGACAGGCGGATGTGCCAGAGCCTGCTCGAGCTCGAAGCCGGCCGTTGCCTGTTCCGCGACCACAGCGGCCGCGTCGAGGCGATCCAGGTAGACGTCGTGCTGCCTTCGCTGCTGCGCGCGTTCTCGACCACGCCGAGCTGAGTGGGGGATCGGTGGAGCTCGCTCGCGAGGTTCGCGGCGCTCGCGCTGCTGATCGGCGCCGCGTGCGGAGCGCAGCCGGCCCGCGCGACCACCGCGCCGAGCAGCCCGCCGCTGACGACGGCGGGGGGCGGCGCAGGCGCTGGCGGTGAAGAAGACGCGGGGAACACCCCGCAGGCGGAGACGGACCCGCTGGTGAGCAACGGTCTCGGCAGTCCCACGTGCAGGGGCGCGCTCGCGCGCGAACTCTCCTCCACCGGCAGGCGCGACTGCGAAACGTCGGGGTTCGTGGCGGCGGCGGCGCCGACCGGGGACTTCGGGATCGACGTGCACATCGACACAGGCGTGCTCGGCCTCAGCTCCGGTGGCCTGCTCAGCACGGTGCAGACCCTGTTCGTCACGCCCCTGTGGATGGCCCTCGTGTGGGTTGTGCACGCGCTGGTCGTGATGCTCGAGTGGTGCTTCACGATCGACCTGCTCGACAGCGCCGCCGCCGCAGGCGTCGGGGGCCCTCTGCGCCAGATGCAGGCGGCCGTCACCGAACCCTGGCTGCCGATAGCGCTGGCGAGCGCCTCCGTGCTCGTGCTCTACCACGGGCTGATCCGCCGCCGTGTGGCCGAGACGCTCGGCGAGGCGCTCGTGATGGTCGTGATGATGGCAGGCGGCATCTGGGTGATCGCCGATCCGACCGCGACCGTCGGCGCCCTGGGTGCGTGGGCGAACCAGGCGAGCCTGGGCACGCTCGCCGTCGCCGCCCACGGGACCCCGTCGGGCCCGCGCCAGGCGCTCGGCGCCAGCCTCGGCGCCGTCTTTGACGCGGCGATCGAAGTGCCGTGGTGCTACCTGGAGTTCGGGAACGTCGGCTGGTGTCGCGAGCCGTCACGGCTCGACCCCGGCCTGCGCGCCGCCGCGCTGAAGATCGCCGCGCAGGAGAGCGCCGAGGTGGCCTGCCAGCCGATCTCGGCCGCGCTGGGCGCCTGCATACCTGTCCACGGCGCCCAGGCGCAGGCGCTCGAGCACAGCGCCGAGCTGCTGCGCGACGCGCAGAGCAACGGCGCGCTGTTCCTCGCGCTACCCGCCAACGGAGCAGCGCGCAACTCGATCAACGAACAGGGATCGCTGTTGCGCACCCTCTGCCAGAGCAGCGAAGCCACGAACTGTCAAGGCCCGACCGCCGCTGAGGCCGAGTTCCGGACGAATGGCGGCACGTGGCCGCGCGTGGCGGGCCTCGTGCTGATCGTCGGTGGCCTGCTCGGCATGCTGCTGCTGCTGCTGGGGTTCGTCGCGGTGCGGCTGCTCGCAGCGGCGATCTTCAGCCTGCTCTACCTGCTGCTGGCGCCCGCGATGGTGCTCGCTCCGGCGTTCGGCCAAGCGGGCCGTGGGCTGTTTCGCAGGTGGGCGGTGCAGCTGCTGGGGGCGGTTGTGTCCAAGCTGGTGTTCTCGTTCCTGCTGGGCGTCATCCTCGCGGTCCTCGCGATCCTGTCGAACCTCGAGGCGCTCGGCTGGTGGACGCAATGGCTGCTGATGTCGGCGTTCTGGTGGGCCGCGTACACACGCCGCCATCAGCTGTTCGGCGCGACGGGCGCCCATGCAGCGGACTCGGGATCGGCCGGCATGCGCAGCCCGCGGCGCTCGATCGCGCGCGGGATGAGCGAGGCGCTCGTCGCTCCACGCGCTGGGATTGCGGTGGCGCGCTGGGCCAGGGGCCGGCTGTCCGGGCAAGCGCCCGACGGCCAGGGCCGCAAGCTCGCGCGCGTCGGGCGTCAGCGGGCGCGAGCCGGCGCCGACGAACAGGTCGCTCGCTCGCTCGAGGCTGAGCACCGCGCCGCCACGCAGCGCGCCGCCGCCGCGCCGCAGATCCAAGCGCGCATGGCCGCAGGGGGCGCTCGCCTGCAGCGCCTGGACCGCGAGCGCGGCGACGCGCTGGCGGCGGGTGACACCCGGCGTGCGGCCGAACTGGGGCACCGCGCAGATCGCGTGCGCGATGAGATCGAGGGCGAACAGGAGACGCTCAGCACGGCGCAACGGCTCGCGCGCGAGGGACAGCAGGCGCATCGGCGAACGGGCGACGTCTCTACGCGCGAGCGCCGCGAAGAGCACGCGCGCTTCCTCGACGCGCAGGCGGCGCTGCCGGCGGGCGGCCGGCCCCACGCCAGCGGCGAGCGACGCGACTACGCAGCGCTCGCGGGTCTCGCCGGATACGGACGCGCAGAGTACGCTCGGCTGGCTCCCGGCGGGCAGCGTGCCGCGCGTCTGGAGATCGACCGCGAGCTCGCATTGCGCAGGGAGCTTGGCGACACCGCCGACACGCTCGCCTCCGACGTTGACGGCGGCCCGATCGGACGCCGCGAGCGGCGAAAGGCCGGCAGGCGCTTCGACAGCGCGCTGCAGCGCCGCATGCAGGACGCCGGACACACGCTGCCGGCATCGCGCCGCGAGCGCTCCGCCCTCGATGACTGGCGACAGGACGGACGCGCCAAACGGTCTGGTGCGAGCGAGGCCAGCGGCGAGCGCTCCAGCGTGATGCGCGACGCGCACGAGGTCGCCGCGCGGCGCAAACGCCAGCTCGGCAGGGATCGCCCGTGAGCGCGCGGCCGCTGTCGGGGCACGTGCCGAGCGCCGCCACGCGGACGATCCCGATCATCGCCGCGGTGCTCGTCGCGTTCGCGTTCGCGCTCGTCGCGCTGGTCGCTGCGCTCGGCGGCGCGTCCCTCGACGCGGGCGGCTCGAGCTTCTCCGAAGCGCCGGGCGACGGCGTCTCGACGCTAGCCGAGAGCGAAATCCCACCTCTGTACCTGCGCCTGTATCAGCAGGCGGCGCAGCGCTACGGTCTGAGCTGGGCGGTGCTCGCGGGGATCGGCAAGGTCGAGTGCGACCACGGGCGTGACCCCGATCCGTCATGCACGCACGAGGGCGCCGTCAACTCGGCTGGCGCGGGCGGTCCGATGCAGTTCATCGCCTCGACGTGGGCGAGCTACGGGGTTGACGTCGAAGGCGCCGGCGCGCCTGACCGCTGGAATCCGGCCGACGCCATCTATGGCGCCGCCAACTACCTGCGCGCCTCGGGCGCCCCCGGTGATTACGCGCGTGCGATCTACGCGTACAACCACGCGAGCTGGTACGTCGCCGAGGTCGAGAGCTGGGCGGAGAAGTACAGCGGTTCGCCGGCCCCATTCGCGGCGGGTGCGCAGCAGGAAGCCGCGGGGAACGGGGGAGGGGAAGCTGACGTCGTGGGCGCCGACACGAGCCTCGTGGGCGAGAGCCCGACGCCCGTGCGCTTCGTCGCGGGCGAACGCGCCGAGCTGGCGCCCGGCGACGGGCATCTCGCGCTTGTCCCCGCCGGCGTGCCGGCGGCCGTCCAGGCGATGGTCGTCGCCGGCAACGAGCTGCAGGATCTGCCCTACGGCCCGGCAGGACACCCCGATCCGTTGGGAGCATCTGAAGAGGACTGCTCGAGCACCGTCAACTACGTGCTCTACCGCGCCGGCGTACGCCCACTCGAGGAAATCGTCCGGGACAACCCGCTCGCGCAGGACTACGTCAACTGGGGCGCTCCCGGCCCGGGTCGCTGGGTGACGATCTACGCGACCGACACCCCGACCCCACACGTGTTCATCGTCATCGCCGCTTTGAGGCTCGACACAAGCCACGACGGCACCGACGTCGGCCCCAACCGCTTCGAAGACGGCCCGCGCTGGCGGATCCTCGACCACATCCCGACCTGGGCGCACTGGTCTGTGCGTCACCCTCCGGGGTTGTAAGGTGCCGAACGTGCCGGCGCGCAAGGTGAGCTACCTGTTGATCGGTGGAGGCCTCGCCTCGGCCAACTGCGCGCGCTGGCTGCGCGAGGAAGGAGCCGAGGGAGATGTGTTGCTCGTCGGACGCGAGCCCGACCCGCCGTACAACCGCCCGGAGTGCTCCAAGGGCTACCTGCGCGGCGAAGAGACACGCGAGGAGCCCCTGTTTCGCCCACCCGAGTGGTGGTCCGAGCAGAACGTCGAGCTGCTGACGCGCACCAGCGTCACCGGCGTCGATCTGGGCACGCGCACGGCCGCGCTGTCGAACAAGCAGGAGGTGCAGTTCGAGCAGGCGCTGTTCGCCACCGGCGCCAACGTACGCCGGCTGAACGTCGGCGGCTGCGAGCTCGAGCAGATCCACTACCTGCGCACGCTCGGAAACGCCGACGCGATCCGTGAGGGAGTCGCCGACGCCGAGCAGGTCGTGCTGATCGGCGGCTCCTACATCGGCTGCGAGGTCGCCGCGTCGCTGACGATGATGGGCAAGAGCGCCACGATCGTCATGCAGGAGCAGGCGACGCTGGAACGCGGCTTCGGCGCGCGCGTCGGACGCTTCTTCCAGGAGCTGCTCGAATCGCACGGCGTGAGCATCCACGGCAGCGACGAGCTAGAGCGCTTCGAGGGCGATGGGCGCGTCGCCAAGGTCATCACCAGGGGCGGTCTCGAGCTGGCGGCCGACGCCGTCGTGGTCGGCGCGGGCGTGACCCCGGACGTGCAGCTCGCGCAGAAGGCGGGCCTCGAGATCGGCGAACGCGGCGGCGTGCGCTGCTCCTCGCGCCTGCAGAGCTCCGTACCGGGCGTGTACGCCGCGGGGGACATCTGCGAATACGAGTCCGTCGTCCACGGTGGCGCGCCGCTGCGGATCGAGCACTGGGACGTGGCCTTCAATCACGGCAAGACCGCCGCCCTGAACATGCTCGGCAGGGACATCGCGCACGACGTCGTCCCTTATTTCTATTCCGTATTTGCGGACTGGGGCGAACTCGAGTACGTCGGACCGGCACAGGTTTGGGACGAGGAGATCATGCGCGGCTCATTCGACGACGGCGCGTTCACCAACTGGTACCTCGAGGACGGCGCCGTCAAGGCCGCGCTCACGTGGGGTCGCTCCGACGACCTCGACGCGGCTCGGCGCCTGATCGTCGCCGCCACCGCGCTCGACGAGCGCCAGCGCGCCACGCTCGCCGACGTCGACTCCGATCTCGCCGCCCTCGGCGTCTAGGCCCACGCCGGCCACGCCAACTTGACGGGCCTCTCGCTACTCGCCGCCGGCGTCCCTGAGTTCACGCGCGAAGCCGAGCACCTGCTGCGCGCGCCGGGCATGTTCGACTGGTCGACCGTCACGCTGCTCGCGCTCGCCGTGTACGTCTATGCGGTCGAGGTCGAGCGCGCCAACTGGAGCGTCGTGCTCGCCGGCCTGGCCTTCTGGCTGATGGACTGGGCGAACGAGATCGTCAACGCGCTCGTCCTGCACTTCAACGGTCACGCCGCGCTGTGGACCGTCACCGGTCGCAGCAGCTACGTCATCCTGATCGGGCTAACCGTCGAGATAACGCTGTTCTTCGCCATCAACGGCGTGGTGTTCGCCAAGCTGCTGCCCGCCGATCGCTCGGCGCGCATGCTCGGTCTGCCGACCCGCTGGGTGATGGCCGTCGCGCTGTCGCTCGTGTCGGTCGGCGTCGAGCTGCTGCTGCACGCCGACGGCGTGTTCCACTGGTACTACTGGTGGTGGAACGTCGCCAGCTTCCCCGTGATCGTCGTGTTCGGCTACCTGATCTTCTACGTGGTGTCTTTCACCGTCTACTACGCGCGGCGGGCGCGCCAGATTCAGATCGTCGGCGCCTTGGCGGGCGTCGACCTGCTCGCCGGGCTCGTCTTCGGCCCGCTGCTCGGCTGGATCTAGAGCTTTTTTTGGGCTGCGCCGCGCGGAGGCCTCGCGGCCGCGGGCTGGAGCGCGCAGCGGATTGCGTCCTCGCTACGCCTCCGCGCCGCGGGCGGCCGCGAAGCCGGTCGCCACACGCGTCAGCTCGTGCGAGGAGATCACGCGGTCGATCAGGCCGTAGTCGCGCGCCTGCTCGGCGGTGAAGTAGCGGTCGCGGTCCATGTCGTCATGGACGCGCTCGATCGACTGCCCGGTGTGCTGGGCGTAGATCTCGTCGATGTGGCCGCGCAGCTCGAGCGTCTCGCGCGCATGGATCTCGATGTCCGCCGCCTGGCCCTCGAAGCCGCCGGAGGGCTGGTGGATGAGGATGCGGCTGTTGGGCAGCGCCATGCGCTTGCCCGGCGCGCCGCCGGCGAGCAGGAGCGAGCCCATGCTCATCGCCACGCCGAAGCAGATCGTCTGCACGTCGGGCTTGATGAACTGCATCGTGTCGTAGATCGCCAGGCCCGAGTACACCACGCCGCCGGGAGAGTTGATGTATAGCGACACGTCCTTGTCGGCGTCCTCGCTCTCGAGGTGCAGCAGCTGTGCGACCACCAGGTTCGCCACCTGGTCGTCGACAGGCGTGCCGATGAATACGATGCGCTCGTTCAGCAGACGCGAGTAGATGTCGAACGAGCGCTCGCCGCGCGCGCTCTGCTCGACGACCATCGGGATCAGTGGCATCTTGGCTATCCTTTCGACAACTGGTTAGTTGTCAATTACAATAGCAACCATACGGTTGTCAACGGAGGGCGACATGGCGGTAAGACGGGAGATAGATGTCGAGGCCTCGCCGGAGGAGGTCTGGGAGGCACTCGCCACCGAGGAGGGCCGCGAACGCTGGCTGGACGAGCCCGAGCGCGAGATCCACGTCGAGCAGCTCGATGCGCCGCACCGGCTGGTGTGGTGGTGGGCAGGCGCCGAGGAGCCCGCCACACGGGTCGAGTTCCTGGTGGTGGCTGCGCCCGCCGGAGCGCGCGTGATCGTCACAGAGAGCGTGCCGTCGTTCCCGCTGGCGATGCTCGCCGCGCGCTTCACGCTGGTGCTCGCTTGAGCGACCCCGTGGGCGATGTGTTCGGAGCGCTCGCCGACCCGACCAGGCGCCTGATGGTCGAAGAGTTGCTGCGCGACGGCACGACGAGCGTGCCGACGCTCAGTGCGGTGCTGCCGATGACGCGCCAGGCCGTCGCCAAGCATCTGGCCGCGCTCGACCACGCGGGCCTCGTCGAGCGCGCCCCCGCCAGCGGCCGGGAGGTCCGCTACCGGCTGCGCGCCGATGCGCTCGCCCCGGCATCCGCATGGCTCAGCGGCGCGGAAGCCGCATGGGAGCACCGACTGGCGCGCCTCAAGGACGCCGTCGAGAGCGGCCCGTCGCGGTGAGCCGCGCGCGGGCGGGAATGGGCGCCCTCGCCGCCGTCGTGCTCGTGCTCGTGCTCGTGCTGAGCGGCTGCGGACTGATCACGGCCTCCGCGCCGACGGCCGTCCAGCTTGTGATCACCAGCGACTTCGGCGCGCGCGTGCTGCACCGCAGCGACGGTCTGCGGGCGCATGGGGGAGAGACGGTGCTCGCGCTGCTGCGCGACGAGTACCCGGTCAGCACGAGCGCCGACGGAGACATCGTGAACAGCATCGACGGCCTCTCGGCCGGCCCCGAAGCGGGTGCCTCCGGGCGCTCGGCCCGGTGGTTCTACTACGTCAACGGCGTGCCGATCTCCAGCTCGCCGGCGACGACGAGCGTGCGCCCCGGCGATCACGTGTGGTGGGATCTGCATGAGGCCAGCCAGGGCGCCGCCGCCACGGCGGTCGTCGGGTCGTTCCCGGAGCCGTTCCTCAACGGCGTCGAAGGCAAGCGCCTGCCGGTGCGCATCGAATGCACTTCCGTCTCCGGCTACGCCTGCCGAACCGTCACCGCCAGCCTGCGCCGGTTCTCGGTGCCGGCGGCGGTCGCTGCGATCGGCAGCGGCGGCGCTCCCGAAACGCTGCGCGTGCTCGTCGGGCCGTGGAATCGAGTCGGAGGCGAACTCGCCGTCCGGGGCATCGAACGCGGCCCGCGCGTCAGTGGCGTCGATGCAGGTTTCTCGGCCGGGGGGCAGACGCTCACGCTGCTCGGCGAGCAGGGCCAGCCCGTGCATAGGCTGAGCGGCGACGCGGGCCTCATCGCGGCCACGCGAGGCGCCAAGGAAGCGCCCGTGTGGCTGGTCACCGGCACCGACGAAGCCGGCGTGGATCTCGCCGCACGCGCGTTCGATCGCGCCACGCTGGAAGATCGCTTCGCCGTCGCGCTGCGACCAGGCGCCGCGATCGCGCTGCCGGCGGGTTCACCGGCCCTTTAGTCGGCGTCGTACCCTCTCGGGTATGTCCGAACACGCCTACTCGGCCGCCGCCATGTCCCCACGTCGGCGCGCAAGGGGCATCGAGCGCCCCGGTGCGCTCAGTGCGCTCGGCGTCGCCGGGCTGTGTCTGGCGGCGCTGGCGCTCGTCTGGGTGCTCGCCTCGCAGGTCCCGGCGGTGCAGCTCAAGGACGCTGTCCTGCTACGCGACTTCACGCTGCTGAACCGGCCGGGCGTGGAAGGGCCGGCGAACTTCCTGCTGCATCTGCTGGAACCCGCGCAGTTCGTGCTCTGGGGCATCGCGCTGGTGGCCATCGCGACTGCGCGCGAACGCCCGCGCGTCGCGCTCGCGGCCATCGCGTTGATGACGCTCGCGCCATTCACGTCCGAGACGCTAAAGCCGCTGCTCGCCCATCCCCACGTTCGCATCGGCTACTTGAGCATCGGTCCCGCGTCGTGGCCCAGCGGCCACTCGACGGCCGCGCTGGCGCTCGTCTACGCGGCGCTGCTGGTCGCACCACGGCGCATGCGCCCTGTGGTCGCGGGCATCGGCGTGGCGTTCGCCGCCGTCGTCGGCTGCGCGCTGCTGATCCTCGCCTGGCACATGCCGAGCGACGTCATCGGCGGCTACCTCGTGGCCACGTTCTGGGCCGCGCTCGCCCTCGCCGCGCTGCGCGCCGCGGATCGGCGCTGGCCCGGTCGCGCTGGCCGCGTCGCGTCAGCTCGTAGGCGCGCCGCGTAGCTCAACAGGGCGCCTCAGGAGGGCCCGCGTCCCTGCGCGGACTCGTGCGCGCCGGGATCCCACAACGCCTCCGCATCGTTCCCGCTCGAGCCCGTCGCCTTGCCCTCGCTCGGCTGGACGTTCGCCGCGCGGCCGAGGACGAACAGCAGGTCTGACAGCCTGTTCAGATAGCGCACGACCTCGGGATTGCCCTCAGCGCCGACGGCGATCGTGCGGCGCTCGGCGCGGCGGCACACGGTGCGGCAGACGTGCATGTGCGCCGCAGCCGGGGTGCCGCCGGGGATCACAAACGAGCGCAGCGGCTCAAGCGTCGCGTTCACCTCATCCAGGGCGCGCTCGAGCCACTTCGTGTAGTCGGCGTTGACGCGCAGTCGCTCACGCTCATCGGCGTCGCTTCCCGAGGGGCCCGGCACCGACAGGTCGGCGCCAAGATCGAGCAGGTCGTTCTGCACCCGGCGCAGCCACTCGGCGAACTGCTCGGAGAGCCCCGGCTGCAGCAGCGTCACGCCGATCACCGCGTTGAGCTCATCAACCGTTCCGTACGCCTCCACCCGCGGATGCAGCTTCGAGACCCGGCTCATGTCTCCAAGGTGTGTCTCGCCGCCGTCGCCGAGCTTCGTGTAGATGCGGGTTAGATTCACGGTCATGGCCTATTCCTCAGTCGAGTCTCGCACACCGGGCTGCCGCTCATCCGTGCGATCAGATACGTTCTCGCACCTCCTATGAGGATCGGTGTTCCGAAGGAGACCGCGGCGGGAGAGCATCGAGTGGCGCTCGTGCCGGAGGTCGTCAGCAAGCTGCATGCCAAGGGGCTCGACGTGGTCGTGCAGGCGGGCGCGGGCGCCGACGCGATGCTGACCGACGCCGCGTTCACCGCGGCGGGCGCGAGCATCGCCACCGATGCCGCGCAGGTCTGGCAGAGCGATGTCGTCGTCACGATCGCGCCGCCCGACCCCGAGGCGATCCGCGGGCTCGGGTCGGGCTCGATCCTGATCGGCTTCCTGGCGCCGCTGACGAGCCCTCAGACCACACGCGCACTGGCCGACGCGAAGGCGACGGCGTTCGCGATGGAGGCGATCCCGCGCATCTCGCGGGCCCAGGCGATGGACGCGCTGTCCTCCCAGAGCAACGTCGCCGGCTACCGCGCCGCGCTGTTGGGCGCCGAGGAGATGGGTCGCTTCTACCCGATGCTGATGACCGCCGCCGGCACGATCCCGCCGGCCAAGGTGCTGGTTCTGGGCGTCGGCGTCGCCGGGCTGCAGGCGCTCGCGACGGCCAAACGCCTGGGCGCGCGCACGACCGGCTACGACGTGCGCCCCGAGGTCGCCGAGCAGGTCGAATCGCTCGGCGCGCAGTGGCTCGACCTCGGCGTCGAGGCCAGCGGCGAGGGCGGCTACGCGCGCGAGCTCACCGAGGAGGAGCGCGCACAACAGCAGCAGGCGCTGACGGACGCGATCAAGGGCTTCGACGTCGTCATCACGACCGCGCTCGTGCCGGGGCGACCGGCCCCGAAGCTCGTCACCGCCGAGGCGGTCGAGGGCATGAAGCCCGGATCGGTGATCGTCGACCTCGCCGGCGAGGCCGGCGGCAACTGCGAGCTGACCGAGCCCGGTCAGACGGTCGTGCGCCACGACGTCAAGATCGTCTCGCCGCTGAACCTGCCCGCCACCATGGCAGAGCACTCCTCGCAGCTGTTCGCGCGCAACGTGCAGGCGCTGCTGGAGCTGTTCGTCGGCGAGGACGGCTCGCTGCAGCTTGATTTCGACGACGAGATCGTCAGGGGTGCGTGCATCGTGCGCGACGGCGAGATCGTCCACCCGGGCGCCAAGGCCGCGGTCGAAGCCGCCGGCGGAGGTGCCTCCTAGATGATCCTCGCGAGCACCCTCACGACCAACCTCGCGATCCTCGTGCTGGCCGGGTTCATCGGCTTCGTGGTCATCTCCAAGGTGCCCAACACGCTGCACACGCCGCTGATGTCCGGCACCAACGCGATCCATGGGATCGTGCTGCTCGGAGGCCTGTTGATCATCGGCCTGTCCGGCAACGACACGTTCAACAAGATCATCCTCGTGATCGCGATCGCCTTCGGCACGATCAACATCGTCGGCGGATTCCTCGTGACCGATCGCATGCTTGAGATGTTCAAGTCCAAGCCGAAATCCGAGTCCAAGCCGAAATCCGGCGATCGCGGCTCCGACGGGGAGAAGGGGTCGTGACCGCCGTGCCGCTCGCGACGTCGTTCCTGCAGAACCAGAGCTTCCTCGACGTGCTCTACATCATCGCGTTCTCGCTGTTCATCCAGGGCCTGCGGGGGCTCTCCGGCCCCACGACGGCGGTGCGCGGCAACCGCATCGCCGCGGTCGGCATGGCGATCGCCGTGATCGCGACGCTGCTGAACCCCAACGAGGGCAACTGGGGCCTGATCGCGCTCGGCGTGGCGCTCGGCGCCGCCATCGGCGTGCCCGCCGCGCGGCAGGTGAAGATGACCGCGATGCCGCAGATGGTGGCGCTGTTCAACGGCGTCGGCGGGGGCGCGGTGTTCCTGATCTCGTGGTCGGAGTTCCGCCTCACCGACGGCTACCAGGGCACCGCCACGTACATCGCGATCTTCTCGCTGTTCGCCGCGATCGTCGGGTCGGTGTCCTTCTGGGGCTCGAACATCGCCTTCGGCAAGCTCCAGGAAATCATCCCCGGGCGCCCGATCAGCCTCGGCTCGGCCCAGCAGATCGTCAACCTGGTCCTATTGATCCTCGCGGTCGCAGCGGGCGTGGACATCGCCTCGGGCGCTCACTCCGAACTGCTCTTCATCGGCATGCTCGTGTGCGCGGCGCTGCTCGGCAACGCGGTTGTGTTCCCGATCGGCGGCGCGGACATGCCCGTGGTGATCTCGATGCTGAACGCCTTCACGGGCCTGTCGGCGGCCGCCACGGGGATCGCGCTGAACAACCCCGCGCTGATCGTCGCCGGCATGATCGTCGGCGCGTCCGGCTCGATCCTCACGAACCTGATGGCGACCGCGATGAACCGCTCGATCCCCGCGATCATCGCCGGCGGCTTCGGCGGGGGAGGGGCGATCGAGGGCGCCAGTGGCGCGGGCGAGCACGCCGGCACCGTGCGCTCGACCAGCGCCGCCGACGCCGCGATCCAGCTCGCGTACGCCAACCGCGTGATGATCGTGCCGGGCTACGGGATGGCCGTCGCCCAGGCGCAGCACGCCGTGCGCGAGCTGACCAAAGCGCTCGAAGCGCGCCAGGTCGAGGTCAGCTTCGCGATCCACCCGGTCGCCGGGCGCATGCCCGGGCACATGAACGTGCTGCTCGCGGAGGCCGATGTCCCCTACGACCAGCTCGAGGAGATGGACGAGGCCAACCAGGAGTTCGCCCGCACAGACGTCTCGCTGGTGATCGGCGCCAACGACGTGACCAACCCCGCCGCCAAGAACACGCCGTCCTCGCCGATCTACGGCATGCCGATCCTGGAAGTCTCCAACAGCCACTCGGTGATCGTGATCAAGCGCTCGATGAACCCCGGGTTCGCGGGCATCGAAAACGAGCTCTACTACGAGCCAGAGACGACGATGCTGTTCGGTGACGCGAAGTCGGCGGTCACGGAAATCACCGCCGAGCTCGCTCAGATCTGAGCGGATCGGCTTGGACCGTATACTCGTCCGCGATGGCAGCTTGGCAGCGTAGCCTGCTCGGTCGGCTTGGACTGACCGAACCGGCCAGGTCGGCCGTCCATCGCCTCCGTTCCGCCGAGCGCGCCGTGCAGTCGGCCCGCTTCTTCGCGCGTGGCTATCGCTACGGCCGGCGCTTTCCCGATCTCACGGCACCCGCCGCGGAGGCTCGGCGCGCTGCGGCCGGTCCCCTCCAGGAGTACTTCGACGCGCACACCGAGGGCCCCGGCATCTGGAAGTGGCGGCACTACTTCGACATCTACGAACGCCATCTCGAGCGATTCCGAGGCAAGCCGGTCCACATCGTCGAGATCGGTGTGCTGGGGGGCGGCAGCCTGCAGATGTGGCATGACTACTTCGGCCCGGAGACGCATGTCTACGGCATCGACATCAACCCCGACAGCAGGAAGCTGACACGCGACGGCGTCGAGATCTTCATCGGAGACCAGGGCGATCCGCGCTTCTGGGAACGGTTTCTCGAGGGCGAGCCCATGATCGACGTCGTGATCGATGACGGTGGCCATACCGCCCGCCAGCAGGCCGTCACGGTCGAAAGCCTGCTCGCCCACGTTCGGCCGGGCGGCGTTTATATCTGCGAGGACATCCACGGGCCGTTCCAGCCGTTTAACTCGTTCGTGGACGGTCTCACCCGCCCACTCAGCGACATCGGCCTGCCGCGCGAGCAGAATCCCGCCAACTCGCTGCAGCGGCAGATCGCGTCGGTGCACCGCTACCCGATCCTCACCGTGATCGAGAAGAGCGCATCGCCAACATCGGGATTCGAGGCCCCGCGTCACGGCACCATCTGGCCGGTGCGCCGCGGGCGAGCACCGAAGCGCGCGCGCGACGATTCGCCGGGTGTCGGTTCCTCGCTCTGAGACACTGCGCTCGTGATCGAGCGCAATCAGGCCATCGCGGCCCTCGCGCATGACGAGTTCGACGTGGTCGTCGTCGGCGGCGGCATCACCGGCGCGGGCGTCGCCCTCGACGCCGCCGCGCGCGGCTACAGCGTCGCGCTGCTCGAGCGCGCCGACTACGCCTCTGGAACCTCGAGCCGCTCGAGCAAGCTCGTCCACGGCGGCCTGCGCTACCTGCAGAACTTCGACCTCGGCCTCGTGCGAGAGGCGCTGCTGGAGCGCCAGCTGATGGTGGCGCTCGCACCGCACCTCGTGCGGCCGCTGCCGCTCGTCGTGCCCGCGTTCGACGGCGCGCACCCGGACCGGCTGGTCGGGGTCGGGCTGAACCTGTATGACGTCATGTCCGTCGAGCGCGGCCGCCGGCGCTCGCGCCGCGGCGGCGAGACGGAGTCCTGGAGCCCCGAGCGCCACCGCGTGATCTCCGGCGAGGAGGTGATCGAGCTGCTACCCGCGCTGGCCGCACGCGAGCCCACGAGCGGCTACCTGTTCTACGACTGCCAGACCGACGACGCGCGCCTCGTGCTGACGGTGCTCGGCGAGGCCGAGCGCTTCGGCGCGGTCTGCGCCAACCGCCTCGACGTCACCGGTCTGCTCGAGCACGACGGACGCGCTCACGGCGTGCACGCGCTCGATGCCGAGAGCGGCGAGCGCTTCGACGTGCGTGCAGCGAACGTTGTGAACGCGACCGGCGTGTGGGCCGACCAGCTGCGCCCCAACGAGCTCCACGAGGAGGCCGAGCTGCCGCGCATCCGGCCCAGTCGCGGCACGCACGTGACGGTCCGCCACGAGGACCTGCCGCTGATCGGCGGTGCGATCGTGCCCGCCGGGGGCGGGCGCACGATCTTCGCGCTGCCATGGCTCGGACACACGCTCGTCGGTACCACCGACAACGACTACGAGGGTCCGCTCGAGCACATCGAGCCCTCTCGCGATGACATCGACTACCTGCTGGAGGCCGTCAACGCGTTCTTCGGCACCGAGCTCGCGCCCGGCGAGCTCACCGGCGCGTTCGCCGGCGTGCGGCCGCTGATCTCGACCGGCGACCCGAAGAAGTCGGTGGACATCTCGCGCAAGTCCGAGCTGTACGAGACCTCCTCGGGGATGATCACGATCACCGGCGGCAAGCTCACGACCTGGCGGCGCATGGCCAAGATGACCGTCGATCGCCTCGTCGAGCGCGACGCGCGCGACGCGCCGTGCCGTACGCACGAGATACCGCTCGGTCAGGCGATCGCGGTCGAGGAGCTGCAGCACGTCGAGGGCGTCGGGCGGGTGGGACCCGATCCCTACGCGCCGCTCGCCGCTCGCTATGGGCACGCCGCGCGCGACGTGCTCGCGCTGGCCTCCGAACGCGAGGAGCTCGCGCAGCCGATCGTCGCGGGCCTGCCCGACCTGCTCGCCGAGGCCGCGCTGGCCGCTCGCCGCGAGCAGGCGCGCAGCATCGGCGACGTGCTGCTGAGGCGCACGCGGCTTGGACTGCTGGCGGCACGCCAGCTTTCCGGCGAGCCGGTCAGGCGCGTGGGGGAGGTGCTCGCGCGCGAGCTCGACTGGAGCGCGGAGCGTCTCGAGCACGAGCTCCAGGGCTTCGCCGCTGAGGCCGATGCCGAGGGCATCGTCGTCTCGGCCGAGCGCGCCGAGAGCGTCGCCGTGCATGGCTCCCCGCGGTCGCCGTCGCCGTCGATGCCGTGAAGGCGCCCGTGCTGGCACTGCGCGCGGTCGATCTGACGCTCGAGCTGGGCGAGCGCCCGTGGCTGATGGGCATCGTCAACGCCTCGCCCGACTCGTTCAGCGACGGCGGGCTGTACGCGAGCCGCGACGCGCAGCTCGAGCTCGCGCGATCGTTGCTCGCCGCGGGCGCCGACATCCTCGACGTCGGCGGCGAGTCCGCCTCAACCGGGCGCCCGCCGGTTGACGTGGGACAGGAGATCGAGCGCGTCGTACCTCTCGTGCGGCTGCTCGCCGGCGAGCTGGGGGCGCTCGTGTCATGCGACACCTACAAGCCGGCGGTCGCGCGCGCCGCGATCGCCGCCGGCGCGCGGATCGTCAACGACGTCAGCGGGCTGCGCGATCCGGAGCTGGCCGACGTGTGCGCGCAGACGGGCGCCGCGCTCGTGATCATGCACACGCGCGCCGTTCCGCGCGAACGGCTGCAGGACCCCGACCTCTACGGCGATGTCACCGCGGAGGTGTTGGCGTTCCTGCGCGAGCGCGTGGCCGTCGCGCTCGCGCACGGGGTGGCGCCCGAGCAGCTGATCCTCGATCCCGGCCCCGACTTCGCCAAGACGCCCGCTCAGACGATCCGCGTGCTCAGGGATCTGGCGCACCTGCATGAGCTCGGGCGGCCTCTGCTGATGGCGATCTCCCGCAAGGATTTCATCGGCGCGCTCACCGGGCGCTCGCCGCGCGCGCGCCTTGCGGGGACGCTCGCCGCGCTCGCCTATGGCGTCGAGCAGGGCGCGCACATCTTCCGCGTCCACGACGTCGTCGCCGCCGCCGACTACCTCGCCGTGCGCGCTGCGCTCGCCGGCGAGAGCGAGCCGAGCAGGGATCTCGCCGTCTCCGATGAAATCCGCTACGACCGCTAGGCTGCAGTCATTCACGGGTGCCCGCCGCTGTCCAACGCGGCGGGACGCCAACCGCCCATCCACTACGAAAGAAGGAACAACCCATGGCCGTACTCGAGCGCTCCGAGCTGGAGGCCAGTCCCTTGGCCGACCTGCACACGATCGCCAACCAGGTGGGTCTCGACGGCTTCAGGCGCCTGCGCAAGGCAGATTTGATCGACGCGATCCTCGGCGAGACCAGCGCCGGCGGCGGCGAGGGGGCCGGGGATCAGCCCGCGGACGAGGACGAGCGCTCGGGGGCCGGCCAGCGTCCGCGTAGGCGTCGCCCGCAGCGCTCGCGCCGCTCATCTGAGGAGCCGGCTGACATGGCAGCTTCCGACGGCGAGGACGATGCCGTCGAGACAGACAACGATGACGACACGGCGGCTGAGAGCGGCGCTCGACGCGGACGGCGCAGGGGCGCGCGCGGCAGGTCTGGCGCGCCAGAGGCCTCCACGCGCAGTGCCGCGCGCTCGCGCAGCCGCGCCGGCGGCGCTCGCGAGGATGCCGAGGAGGACGGAGCGCAGGACGCCGGGCGCATCGCCGCCGGCGTCGTCGAGGTTCTCGGCAACGGCTCCGCGTTCCTGCGCGTCGATCCGCCGGAGCCCTCCGACGAGGACGTGTACATCTCCGCCGCCCAGGTCCGTCGCTGCGAGCTCGTCTCCGGCGACCGCGTCACCGGGCCGGTGCGCACGCCGCGCCGCTCGGAGCGCTACCCGTCGCTGGTCCGTATCGACACGATCAACGGCGCGTCAGCCGACGCCGTCTCCGACGGGGCGCGCTACGACGAGCTGCCGGTGGACTGGCCGCGGGAGCGCCTCGCGCTCGGATCCCAGGACCCGACGCTCGAGGCGATCGAGTGGCTGACGCCGTTCGGCCGCGGCTCGCGCGTTGTGATCGTGGGAGCTCGCCACGCGGGCAAGAGCGAGACACTGCGGCGCATGCTCGAGGCGCTCGGCGGACGCGACGATCTCGAGGTCAGCCTCGTGCTCGTCGGCGCACGGCCCGAGGAGATCGCGCAGGCGCAGGAGGGCCCGGTGGCGCCCGTCGCGGCGCTGACGTTCGCCGCATCAGCCGACTCGCAGGATCAGGCGGTGGAGCGCGCGATCGACGCCGCCAAGCGCCTGGCCGCTCGCGGCGGCGACGCGTTGGTGGCGATCGACGGCCTCGACGGGCTGCATCCGCACGCTGCGCGCAAGGCGCTGGCGGCGGCGCGCAACCTACGCGAGGGCGGCTCGCTGACCGTGATCGCGCTCGCCGAGCGTCCGCTCGATGGGGAGACGACCGTGATCGCGCTCGACGCCGCGCTCACCTCCACCGGTCGCCAGCCGATCCTCGATCTCGCCGCCAGCGGCACGCTCAAGCCCGAGCTGCTCGTCGGCGAGGACGGCGCCGAGGCGATCACCAAGGCGCGCGCCGCAGCGGTCGAGGCGAGCTAGCGGCGGTACGCGACTCTGTTCCAGGACGGCTCTGGCGCGAGCTCGATCGGCTCGCCACTCCGGGAGGAATCACCGTCGCGGCCGCTGGCAGGTTGCACGTAGCCGAAGCTGCCGGTCTGTTCGTTGAAGTGCACGCTGAGCTCGCCCTCCTTCACGCGCTGATCCAGCCACGCGCCGCGAAAGACGAGGCGACGCAGCCAGTGCACGAGCGAACGCTCGGCGGGCCCGACCAGCTCCGGCCAGCAATCGTTGACGTGTTCGCCCAGTCCTGAGGCCGGGTCGAGGATCTCGCCGTTGACGGCGAGGTTGACGAGATCTTCGAGCTCCTCCTCGCCGAGGCGCCCGCCTACGAAGCCGAGCTTCAGCGCCGCCTGCTCGCAGCGCTCGGAGAAGTCCACCTCGTTGAAGGTGAAGCGAAGCTCGCCGTATTCGAGGACGAAGTCCTCGCCAGAGTCGTAGTTTTCGCGTCGCGCCGTTTCCATTGCCAGTGCCGGTTTGAGGGGGCCCGCTCCGCTGCCGGCCCCGGCTCGTCGGAATCATACGTCTCGTTCCTGCTTTCACGGCCGCGGTGAATGGGATGTTGCACAAGGGGTGTGGCATCTGCCGTGGGGGGCCCGTGGGCACCTGTAGCCTCCCGGACCGATGGCACGCCTTTCAGAGCACGGACTGCGCAAGTCGGTCGGCGTTTCGGGGATGTTCGCGACGGCCTACGGCAACGTCGGCTCCTCGATCTACTACGCGCTCGGGCTCGTCGCGGCGCACGCGCTCGGCCTGACTCCGCTTGTCTTCGTGTTCGCCGGTGGTCTGTTCGCGTTGACGGCCAAAACGTACGCCGAGGGCGCCTCGATGTTCCCCGAAGCCGGCGGCTCCTCCTCGTTCGCGCGCCACGCGTTCGACGACGTCGTGTCGTTCTTCGCCGGCTGGGCGCTGAGCCTCGACTACATCCTCACGATCGCGATCTCGGCTTTCTTCGTCCCGCACTACCTGAGCGCCTTTCCGGGCCTCGGCGCGCTCAAGCACAACCCGGACGACATCTTCGGCGGGCTGATCGTTGTCGGCCTGCTCGCGTGGCTGAACATCCGCGGGCTGGGCGAGTCGGCCAAGCTGAACATCGTCCTCGCGCTCCTTGACCTCTCGACGCAGATCATGCTCGCGGCCTTGGGCTTCGTGCTCGTCCTGAACCCTCACCTGCTGGTCAACCAGGTCCACCTGGGGTCGGTGCCGAGCTGGAAGGAACTGATCTTCGCGCTGTCGCTGGCGATGCTCGCCTATACGGGCATCGAGACGGTGGCGAACATGGCCGAGGAGTCCAAGGACCCCGGCAAGCAGGTGCCGAAGGCCGTCAACCTCGTCGTGCTCGCGGTGCTCGGCGTGTACGCCGGCATCTCCGTCGTCGCGCTGTCGGCGCTGCCGGTCGTGCACCACGGCATCGGCTACAGCGCCGAGCTCAAACAGTCCTTCTCCAAGCCCGGCTACGCGACCGCGCTCGGCCACTTCTTCGAAAACGACCCTATGCTCGGCGTCGTCGAACACCTCGGGCTGCACGGCACGGTCCTGAAACTGGCCAGGTACTACCTCGGGATCCTCGCCGCGACGATCCTGTTCATCGCGACCAACGCGGGGATGATCGGGATCTCGCGCCTGTCCTGGTCGCTCTCCGAGCACCGCCAGCTGCCGCAGATCTTCTCGCAGCTGCACTCGAAGTACCGCACGCCGTGGTTCACGTTGATCTTCTTCTCGATGCTCGCCAGCACGCTGATCATCTACGGCAACACCGAAGTCCTCGGCAACCTGTACTCGTTCGGCGCGATGCTCTCGTTCACGACCGCGCACGCGGCGATCGTGAGGCTGCGCGTCAGCGATCCCGACCGCGAGCGCCCCTACCGCACGCCGTGGGGTGTGCGCATCAAAGGCTCGGTGATCCCGATGGCCGCGGTGATCGGCGGCATCGGCACGTTCGCCGCATGGATCGCGGTGACCGTGCTGCACACCGAGGCGAAGATCGTCGGCATCCCGTGGATGGTGATCGGGATGGGCGGCTACTTCCTCTACCGCAAGCGTCAGGGCCTGGACCCACGCAAGAGCTACAAGATCGCGCACGCTGAGCGCCCGGCGGACTTCGAGGAGCTCGAGTACAAGACGGCGCTCGTACCGATCTTCGGCGACGATGTCAGCGCGTCGGCGCTGCACAGCGCCGCCAAGCTGATCGGCGCCGAAGGGGTCGTGTATGCGATCTACGTGCTGCCGGTGCCCAGCCAGCTCTCGCTCGAGGCAGGCCTCGAGGAGGAGGAGGCCCAGGGCCGCTCGGTGCTCGAGAGCGCCCGCATCCAGGCTCGGCGACTGGGCATCAAGATCCACACGGGCCTGATCCGCACGCGCAACCCCGGCGCGGCGCTGGTGGACGAAGCCGAACGCGTCGGCTCGGATGTCATCTACTGGTCGACCATCCACGCTCCCGCGGGCGAGCAGCGCATCGGACCGACGGCCGCCTACCTGCTCAGCAAGCGGCCCTGCCGCGTGATCATCGAGACCGAGAACCCGCCGGTGACGCGCGCAGAGGCCGTGGCTAGCGTGTGAGCACGGAGCGCAACGCCTGCTCGAGGTGCGGGTGCGCGAACTCGTAGCCGAGCACCAGCGCCTTCGCGGGCATCACGCGCGCGCCCGTGGTGACGATCTCGGCCATCTCCCCGTACACCAGACGCAGCGCGAGGCCGGGCACCGGCAAGAACGAGGGGCGTCCGAGCACCCTGCCGAGAACCTTCGAGAAGTCCCGGTTGGAAACGGGCTCGGGTGCGGTCGCGTTGACCGGCCCGCTCCAGCGATCGTCATCGAGCGATGCGAGCATCATCCCGCGCAGGTCCTCGGGATGGATCCACGAGATGTACTGATAGCCGCTCGCCACCGGCCCGCCCACGCCGAGCCTGAACGCCGGCAGCATCTTCGCGAGTGCGCCGCCGTCGCGCTCGAGCACCACCCCGGTGCGGATCTGCGTCACGCGCATTCCCAGCTCGCGGCCGCTCGCGGCCGCGGCCTCCCATTCGACGCATACCTGCGCCAGGAAGTCGTTCCCCGGTGGCGCGTCCTCGTCGAGCGGCTCCTCGCCGTGGGGCCCGTAGTAGCCGATCGCCGAGGAGCTGACGAGCGTCCGCGGGGGCTCGCCGAGCTCCGAGCGGTGGGCGCGTTCGAGGCCCTCGACGAGGTTGCGCGTGCCGATCGCGCGGCTGTCGCGGATCGCGCGCCTGGCCTTCGCGCTCCAGCGCTGCGCGACCGGCGCGCCCGCCAGGTGGATCACGGCGTCGCGATCCACGAGCGCAGCGGGCGGTGCCGGCTCGCTCAGCGGCTCCCAGCCCACGGCGTCGACCTCGCCGAGCGTGGTACGAGCGCGCGCTGGATCGCGCGTGAGCACCGTGACCTGCGCTCCGCGCTCGCGCAGCGCGGCTACGAGCGAGGGCCCGATCAGGCCCGTCGCCCCCGTGACCGTGACCCGCTGGCCGATCGTCGATCGGTCGCTCATAAGCTCAGCCTCTCACACGAGCCCGTCGAGCGCATGGATCACACGCGCTCGTCATCGCGCGGCGTCACACGCGTCCGTCGACCACCTGCGTGCCCTGTGGGCCGCCCGTGAGGGCGTCGCCGTGGGCGAAGCCGACCTCCTGGCCGGCGAGCGCGGTGCCGGCGGCGCGCGCCTGCTCGGCCACCGCAGCGGCGACGGCGGGTGCGACGTCGCGGTTGAACACCGACGGGATGATGTAGTCCTCGCGCAGTTCGCTGTCGTTGACGATCGCCGCGATCGCGTGCGCGGCGGCCATCTTCATCTCCTCGGTGATCGACGGCGCGCGCACGTCCAGCGCGCCGCGGAAGATGCCCGGGAAGCACAGCACGTTGTTGATCTGGTTCGGGTAGTCCGAGCGCCCGGTGGCCATGATCCGCACGTACGGCGCCGCCTCCTCGGGGATGACCTCGGGATTGGGGTTGGCCATCGCGAACACCATCGCGTCGCTGTTCATCCGCGCGAGCGCGTCCGCCGGCAGGGCACGGGCGCCCGAGACCCCGATCAGGAGATCCATGCCGTCGATCACGTCCGCCGGTGCGCCTGCCCGGCAGTCGGGGTTGGTGACCTCCGCGAACCAGCGCTTGACCGCGTTCATCGTCCCGTCGAGGTAGTCCTCGCGCCGGATGTGCAGCACCCCGCGCGAGTCGGCTCCGACGATGTGGCGCACGCCGGCCGCGAGCAGGATCTTGGCGACCGCGATCCCGGCCGCGCCGAGGCCGATGATCAGCACCTCGAGGTCCTCCAGGCGGCGACCGGTCAGCTTGACCGCGTTCAGCAGAGCCGCCATCACGACCACGGCGGTGCCGTGCTGATCGTCATGGAAGACGGGGATGTCCAGCTCCTGCTTCAGCCGCTCCTCGATCTCGAAGCAGCGCGGCGCCGAGATGTCCTCGAGGTTGATGCCGCCGAATGTCGGCGCGATCAGCTTGACGGTGCGAACGATCTCGTCCGGGTCAGTCGTGTCGAGGCAGATCGGGAACGCGTCGACGCCGGCGAACTCCTTGAAAAGGCAGCACTTGCCCTCCATCACCGGCATCGCCGCCCGGGGGCCGATGTCTCCCAGGCCGAGCACCGCGGTGCCATCGGAGATGACCGCCACGGTGTTGCGCTTGATCGTGTACTGGAAGGCCCTGTCCGCGTCGTCGGCGATCGCCAGGCACACCCGCGCGACGCCCGGCGTGTAGACCATGGAGAGGTCGTCGCGCGTCTTCAGTGGATGCTTGTTGGCCTGTTCGATCTTGCCGCCGACGTGCAGCAGGAAGGTGCGGTCGGTCGTGTCGATGACCTCGGCGCCGGCGACCGCGTCGATCGCGTCGAGGATGCGCGTCCAATGCTCCCTGCCGGACGCGTCCACGACGATGTCGCGCAGGCTGTGAGCGCCGTCGACCTCCACCAGGTCAACCGCCCCCACGATCCCGCCGGCGTCGCCGATCGCGCTCGTCAGCGCCCCGAGGATCCCCTGGGAGTCCTCGAGCTTGACGCGGATGGTCAGACGGTACTGCGCACTTGGGGTCGCGCTCACTGGGCGGGGCTCCTCGGTCGTTGGCGGGAGGTGATGTTAGGTGGTCGCCGGTCGTGCGGCTCGGCTCGTAGAGTGCTCGGTCGTGAACGCCGAGCACCGCTTGTTCCTGATCGACGGCCCGAGTCTCGTGTACCGCGCCTTCTATGCGCTGCCCGAGTCGATCGCGACCTCGACCGGCGAGCCGACCAACGCGATCTTCGGGTTCGCCTCGATGCTGGTGAAGATCGTCACCGATTACGGCGTGCGCCCGACGGTCGTCGCGTGGGATGCCGGCACGTCGGGTCGCGCTGAGCTGTTCGCGGAGTACAAGGCCCAGCGCCGCTCGCGCCCGGACCTGCTCAAGCAGCAGTGGCCGGCGATGGAACCGCTGATCGAGGCCTTCGGCTACAGCAACGTGCGCGTCGAGGGCTACGAGGCCGACGACGTGATCGCCTCGCTCACCGAGCGAGCGCTGCGCGCCGAGCCGCCGGTGCCCGTGACGATCGTGACCGGCGACCGCGACGTCTTTCAGCTGATCGACGAGCGCGACCTGGTGCGGGTGATGGCGACCGCGCGGGGGATCACCGAGACCAAGATCTACGACCGCCAGGCGGTGATCGACCGCTACGGCATCCCACCGGAGCTGATACCGGACTTCTACGGCCTCAAGGGCGATACCTCCGACAACATCCCCGGCATCCCGGGGATCGGCGAGAAGACCGCCAGCGAGCTGATCCAGAGCTTCGGCTCGCTCGAGGACGTGCTCGCGCGCGTCGAGGAGGTCAAAGGCGCCAAGCGCAAACAGAACCTGATCGAGCACGCCGAGGACGCGCGCGTGTCCAAGCGCCTGGCGACGGTGCAGCGCGACGTGGACGTCGACTTCGACATCGCCGCCGAGGCCGTACGCGAGCCGGATCGCTCGCGCCTGCGCGAGTTCTTCCGCCACTATGAGCTGCGCGACCCGCTGCGGCGCCTGGAGGAGGCGCTAGGCGACGCCGAGCTCGCGGCGCCGGCGCCGGCCGCACAGGTGAGCCTCACCGCCCGTGTGCGCGCCGGCAGCCCCGCGGACATCGCGCGCGTCGGCGGCGCGGAGGGCGAGCTGTGCGTGGCCGTGCAGGCGAGCGAACCGCCCGAGGGCGCCCTGTTCGCCGACGGCGCGCCGTGGCGCTTCGCGGTGGCGGCGGACGGGGAAGTGCTGGTCGGAGACTGCGCCGGCCCGGAGGAGGTCGTGGCCGCCGTTGGTGCGCGTCCGGTGGTGGCCCATGACGCCAAGGCGCTCGGGCTCGTGCCCGCCACGCTCGTGCACGACACGCTGCTGGGGGCATACCTGCTCGAGCCGGCCAGGCGCGGCTACCCGCTGGCGGAGCTGTTCGAGGAGCGCGGCCTGGACAGCGACATCGAGGACTCGGTGGCCGCGGAGGCGGTGCTGCTGGGCGTGCTCGCGGACTGGCAGCGCGAGCAGATCGCCGAGCGCGGCCTCGAGCTGGTGATGGCAGAGATCGAGCTGCCGCTGGTGGCGGTGCTGCGCGAGATGGAGCTGCTCGGGGTGCGGCTGGACCTCGAGCGCCTGGCCGAGATCAGCGGCCGCGTCCGTGAGGAGATCGCCGCGCTGGAAGAGGAGATCTTCCTGCTCGCCGAAGAGGAGTTCACGATCGGCTCGCCGCAGCAGCTCGGTCAGATTCTCTTCGAGAAGCTCGGTCTCTCGCGCAAGCGCCGCGGCAAGACCGGCTACTCGACCGACGCGCGCGTGCTCCAGGCGATTCGCGCCGAGCACGAGATCGTGCCGAGGATCGAGCGCTGGCGCGAGCTCTCGACGCTCGCCAAGACGTACCTCGACGTGCTGCCCGGCGAGGTCGACGAGCGCTCTCGGATCCACACGACGTTCCTGCAGGCGGGAGCGCAGACCGGCCGGCTCGCGAGCACCAACCCGAACATGCAGAACGTCCCGATCCGCACCCCGCTCGGGCGCGAGATCCGCGGTTGCTTTGAGGCTGAGGAGGGCAGCGTGCTGATCTCCGCCGACTATTCGCAGATCGAGTTGCGCGTGCTGGCGCACGCGGCCGGCGAGCAGGTGCTGATGGAGATCTTCGAGCGCGGCGAGGACGTGCACACGGCGACCGCCTCGCGCGTGTTCGGTGTGCAGGACGACGAGATCGACCCGGGCATGCGCTCGAAGGCGAAGATGATCAACTACGGGATCGTCTACGGCCTGTCCGACTTCGGGCTTGCCGACCGCCTGAACATCCCGCGCGAGGAGGCCAAGGAGTTCATCGACGCCTACCTCGAGCGTTTCCCGCGTGTCGCGGAGTTCATGGCCGCGACGATCGAGCAGGCCAAGGAGGAGGGGCACGTGAAGACGTTGTGGGGCCGACGCCGCCAGATCCCCGAGCTGCGCGCCCGCAACTACCAGGTGCGCACGCTCGGTGAGCGCCTGGCGGTCAACACGGTCATCCAGGGCACCGCCGCGGACATCATCAAGCTGGCGATGGTTCGCACCCACCGGGCGCTCGCCGAGTCCGACCTGCAGACGCGGCTGCTGCTGACGATTCACGACGAGCTTCTGTTCGAAGGGCCGCCCGAGGAGGCAGAGGGGGCGCGGGAGCTGATCGAGCGCGAGATGGTCGGCGTGTGGGAGCGGCGCGAGCCGCCGCTGGCGGTGGACATCGGCGTCGGGCGCACGTGGCTGGAGGCCAAGTGAGCGCGCTGGGGACGAGCGCGCCATGAGCCGCACCGTGGCGGTGCTGGTGGGCGTAGTCGCCGGCTGTCTGGTCGGGATGCAGGCGCCGATCAACGCGCGTCTGGGCAAAGCCGTGGGCAGCCTGCAGGCGGCCACGTTCTCGTTCCTGGTAGGGACGGCGGTGCTCCTCCTGATCACCGCGTTCGTCAACGGCGGCCTGGGCGAACTGGCCAACGTCGGGCGCGCGCCGTGGTGGGCGCTCGTCGGCGGCCTGCTCGGCGCCGTCTACGTGACGGTCGCGCTGATCGCCGTGCGCACGCTCGGCGCGAGCGGCCTGACCGCGGTGGTGATCACCGGCCAGCTGGCGATCTCGGTGGCGATCGACCGCTTTGGTCTGTTCGGGCTTGCCCGGCAGCACATCGACGCCTCGCGCATCGTCGGGCTCGTGCTGCTGGTGGCGGGGGTCGTGCTGGTCGTGCGCCGGTAGGCGCTCACGCGCGTCAGCCGCCGTCGCGCGATACCTCCTCGAGCGCCTCCGCGATCAGGCGTACGCCGTGCTCGATCGCCGGCTCGGACAGGTTGCCGTAGCCGAGCAGGATGCCGGGAGGCCCGTCCGCGTTGAAGCGATGCCAGGAGAGGCCCTCGATGCCAACGCCGCGTGCAGCCGCCGCGCGCAGCAGCCGAGGCTCGTCGACGTCCGTAGGCAGCTGGACCAGCTCGAACAGCCCCGCCGCACCGGGACTGCTCACGCGCGCCTGCGGCAGCCAGCGCGCGAGCGCTTCCAGCAGCGTCTCGCGCCGGCGCTGGTAGCGAACGCGCATCCGCCGCACATGCCGGTCGAGCTCGCCGCGCGCGAGGAAGTCGCACAGCGCGAGCTGCCCGATCACCTCTGAGCCGCCGTCCGCGACTGCCTTGGCCGTCGTCAGCTCCCATGCCAGCCACGAAGGCATCAACAGCCAGCCCAGGCGCATTCCCGGCGCCAGGCGCTTGCTCGCCGAGCCGATATACGCGACGTGCTCCGGCGCGAGTCCCTGCAACGCGCCGACGGCTATCCGGTCGTAGCGGTACTCGGCGTCGTAGTCGTCCTCGATGATCAGCCGCTCGTCCTCCGCCCACTCGATCAGCTGCGCGCGCCGCTCCGGCGCGAGCACCACGCCGGTGGGGAACTGATGCGCCGAGGTGACGAGCACCGCGGCGGCGTCGCTGTCGAGCAGCTCGTCGACCCGCAGGCCGCGCTCATCGACGGCGATCGGCGCAACCTCCATGCCCGCCTCCTCGACGATCAGCCGGTGCACGTGCCAGCCTGGGTCCTCGAGCGCGACGCGCTCGACGCCACGAGCGCGCAGCGCACGGCAGACGAGCGCGAAGCCCTGCATGAAGCCATTGCACACGAGCATGTGCTCGGGATCGGCATCGATGCCGCGAACACGGCCGAGGTAGCTGGCGAGCGCTTCGCGCAGCTCGGGCACGCCGCGCGGATCGCCGTAGCCGACCGCCGCCAGAGGTGAGTCGCGTAGTGCGGTGCGTAGCGAGCGCAGCCAAGCCTCCCGCGGGAAGGCCGACAGGTCGGGCAGGCCCGGGTGGAAGTTGTAGGTGTAGCTCTGCAGCAGCGAGCGCGCGGGCGCCCGCGGGCTGGCGGTGCGCACCGCTTTGGCCACTCGCACCGGTGCCCCCTGGCTGATCGCCAGATAGCCCTCGGCCGCCAGCTGGCCGTATGCCTCGGTCACGACTCCCCTTGATATCCCGAGCTCCCGCGCGAGCGCTCTGGTGGATGGCAGGAGCGTGTCGCTGCTCAACTGCCCTGAGCGGATGCGCTCGCGCAGTCCCCGCTCGATCTGCTCGTGCAGCGGCAGCTCGCCCGCGCGGTTGATCTCGACGAGCAGGGCGGGTTCCGGTTGCCCGGCAACTGGTCCTCTATCAGTGGTCACGACTGGAACTGTAAAGCAGACCAGTACGGGACTAACTTGCAAGAGCATCGTCACCACGGCCCCTCTCAATCGGCGCTATCGCCGGCTCCCCAAGGAGGCTTCGACCATGAGCCACGACAACGGCAACCGCAGCTCGACGAACGCGATCACGGTCGTCGGCGCAGGCATCGCGGGACTCACCGCGGCGATCGTCTGTGCCGAGGAAGGCGCGGCGGTGACGCTGCTCGAGGCGCACGAGCAGCTCGGCGGACGCGCGCGCAGCACCGAGGGCCCCTACAAAGCGAACCTCGGGCCGCACGCGCTGTACGAGGGGCCGTTCTTGAGCTGGATGCGCGAGCGCGAGCTGATGCCGGCCCATTGCACGCCGCGGTTGACCGGCGCGCGGCTGCGCATAGGCGGCGAGCTCCGGCGCACGCCTCCGCTCGGCGCGCTCCCCGGTGTGCTGCGCCTGCGCGGACGCAAGGCGCCCGTGGACGTCGACTTCAGGACATGGGTTGCCCGCCACACCGACGAGCGCACCGCGGAGATGCTCTCCTCGGCATGCGGCGTGTTCACCTTCCACCACGACCCGGGCGAGCTGTCGGCGGCGTTCGTGTGGGCGCACGCGGTGCGTCTGTTGTTGAGCGTGCCGTCGGTCGTGCGTTACCCGGTCGGCGGCTGGAGCACGCTGATCGAGTCGCTCGAGCGACGTGTGCGCGAGCTGGGGGTGTCCGTGCGGACCGGCAGTCGCGTCTCAGAGCTCCCGGAGCCGCCGGTGATCGTCGCGACCGAGCTCGAGCCGGCGAGCGAGCTGCTCGGGCAGGAGCTGAGCTGGAAGAGCGGCAACACCGTCTGCATCGACCTCGGGCTGCGCCAGCGCCGCGGCGACCCGGCGGTCGTCTCCGACATGGACGAGTCCGGCTGGATCGGGCGCTACTCCGCGACCAACCCGACGATCGCGCCCGACGGCGAGGAGCTGATCCAGGCGCAGATGCCGATTCGTCCAAAGGAAAGCGTCGAGCAGGCCGCGCTGCGGCTGGAGCGCCTGCTGGACGTCGGCGTGGCCGACTGGCGCGAGCGCGAGACCTGGCGTCGGCGCCAGGTGATGGACGCGCGCAGCGGTGCGCTCGACATGCCCGGCGAGACGTGGCGGGACCGACCGGCGGTCGACCGCGGCGACGGCGTGTTCCTCGTGGGTGACATGGTCGCCGCGCCGGGGCTCCTGGCTGAGGTCTCGTGGGCGAGCGCGATCGAGGCCAGCCGGCTGGCGCTGGAGGCGCTGCGCACGAACAGGACGCGGCTGCGCAGGGTGGCGTAAGCGGGCGTCCGCTCAGCGCGCCGCGGCCACCGCCGGGCGCCCGATCGGCGTCGAGCGCTGGCTCTCGCCGCGGACGAACGACGGCGGCGCGATCGCGAGATAGTGCTCGAACGCCCACGCGGTCAGGCGCCGGCTCTCGAAGCTGCGCACGATCGCGGTCGCGGCGCGGCTGGGAGTGATCTGGCCGATCGCCCGCTGGACGTGGAGCATCCAGCGGTATTTGCGCTCGTGCGAGTGGGAGAAGGCGCCGTAGCGTGCGAGCGCCTGCTCGCGCGTGCGCTCGCCGCCGATCACCGCGCGCAGCTCGCGCCCGCACGCGAGCCCGAAGTACAGCGCCGTGCGGATGCCCTCGGCGGTGAGCGGGAGGCAATGCCCGGCGGAGTCGCCGGCGAAGAACACGCCGTCCTCGACCGCGTCGCGCAGCTGGTGGGGGATCCAGTTGCCCTGATAGCCCTCCGGCGGCAGGCCGAGGTCACCGGCGAGCCTGACGGTGGGCTCCTTGACGTGATGGGAGGGCCAGAACGAGCCGATGCCGACGCGCATCTCGTCGCGGGCGGGGAAGCTCCAGCCGTAGCCAGCGCGCACGTAGCCGGCGTCGATCCACAGCTCCATGTCCTCGCCACGGCCCTCGGGGTGGACCTCGAGGCCGCGTGAGAGACGCGCGTCGGGCGGCTGGATCGGCGCGGCGTTGGACAGGACGCGCCGCCAGCCGAGCGCGTCGACGATCAGCGGCGCGCGCAGATCGCCGCGGTCGGTGTGCACGGTGTTCCCGTCGCGAGCGGTGACGGTGGCGGTCTCCAGCTCCAGCTCCGGGCACGCGGCCTGAGCCCACAGCAGCGCGCACAGCTCGCGGTAGTCGAACGTGGAGAACGACCACGGCAGCGCCCAGCGCACGGTGCGGTAGGGGGTGTGGACGACCATCTCGTGGAAGCTCTGGCGCCACGAGTCCATCAGCTCGAGCGCTCGCATCCACTCGGTGGGCATCGCGCAGGCCGAGGTCTGGCGCTCGCCGAGCTCGTAGCGGTCGATCACGAGCACCTTCGCGCCCGAGCCGGCGAGCTCGCGCGCGACCGCCAGCCCGGCGAAGCTGGCGCCGCAAACGAGCACGTCGCAGTCGCGTTCCAAGCGGGTTCGCTGCTCTCCACGCTTCGTCGCTCGCATGGGCATATGGCCGCAATGATACGGCTGCGCTACGCTTCGCCCGGTGCAAACGATGGTAGAGAATCCTCAGGCCCGCGTGGTTGACGGATCAAACGGGCTTCTGCTCGAAGTGGACGGCCAGATCGTCCCCAACTACGACGCCACGTTCCGGCCGATCGAGGAGGGCGAGGTCGTCACCGGCCACGTCGTCCGGATCGACAAGGACGAGGTGCTCGTTGACATCGGCTACAAGTCCGAGGGCGTCATCCCCGCCAACGAGCTTTCGATTCGCAAGGCGGTCGATCCGAACGAGGAGGTCCACCTCGGCGAGGAGGTTGACGCGATCGTCATGACCAAGGAGGACCAGGATGGTCGCCTGATCATGTCCAAGAAGCGTGCGCGCTTCGAGAAGGCCTGGCGCCGCATCGAAACGGCTGCCGAGTCGGGCGAGCCGGTCGAGGGCACGGTCATCGAGGTCGTCAAGGGCGGCCTGATCATCGACCTGGGCGTACGCGGCTTCCTGCCCGCCTCGCTGGTGGACATCCGCCGGGTCCCCAACCTCGACGAGTACATGGGCACGAAGATCGAGACCAAGGTGATCGAGCTCAACCGCTCGCGCAACAACGTGGTGCTCTCCCGTCGCGCGGTTCTCGAGGAGGAGCGCAAGGAGGTTCGCCAGCAGATCCTCGACCGCCTCCAGCCCGGCCTGGTGGTGGAGGGGCAGATCTCCAACATCGTCGACTTCGGCGCGTTCGTCGATCTCGACGGCATCGATGGCCTGATCCACATCTCCGAGCTCTCGTGGTCGCACGTCAACCACCCGAGCGAGATCCTCAACATCGGAGACACCGTCAAGGTCAAGGTGCTCGACATCGACCGCGACCGCCAGCGCATCTCGCTGGGTCTCAAGCAGACGCAGGAAGACCCGTGGCAGCGGATCGTCAACACCTACAACGTGGGCGACGAGCTCGCCGGCAAGGTCACCAAGGTGGTGACGTTCGGCGCGTTCGTCGAGATCCTCGACGGTGTCGAGGGACTCGTTCACATCTCCGAGCTGGCCGCGCATCACGTCGAGAGCCCGCGCGAGATCGTCCACCCGGGCGACGAGATCCGCGTGAAGATCCTCGAGATCGACTCCGAGCGCCGGCGCCTGTCGCTGTCGGCCAAGCGCGTCGAGGACCAGATCCTGCCCGTGTCGCGGCCGGGTGAACCGGCCCCCGAGGCGGGCGACACCGCCGGCGCCCCCGAGGCGGAGGTTGCTGTCGAAGACGGCGAGGCCGCTGAGGCTCCAGAGGCAGTCGAGGCTCCAGAGGCAGTCGAGGCTCCAGAGGCAGTCGAGGCTCCTGCGGCCGTCGAGGCCCCCGAGGCCGCTGAGGCTCCCGAGCCAGCCGAGGCCGCAGCCGCTCCGGAGATCGCTGATCCCGCCGAGGTCGCGGAGGACGCGGCGGTGGAGGCCCCCGAGGTCGTCGAGGAGCCCGAGCCGGTCGCGGAGCCGGAGGCAGCCGCGAGCACAGCTTCCGAGCCGTCGGACGAGGACGCGCCAGCTGATGAGCAGGCGGCGGCAGAGAACGGCGACGCGGGCGACGGCGCTGTCACGGCCGAGTCCGCGCAGCAGGACTAGAAGCGAGCCGAGCATCGCCGGGCAGGTGCAGGCGGCGGTGCCGTTCGTCGGGCTGACGGGCGGCATGGGATCGGGCAAGTCGACCGCGCTGGAGGCGCTGCGACGGCTGGGCGCGGAGGTTCTGTCGAGCGACGCGGTCGTGCATGAGCTCTACGAAGGCGGGCAGCTGCGCGACGCGGTGGTGGCGCGCTTCGGGGCGGAGGTGGCTCCGGGCGGCGTCGTGGATCGGGCGGCGGTGGCGCAGCACGCGTTCGCGTCTGCGAAGGAGCGTGCGTGGCTCGAGGGCCAGGTGTGGCCTTTGGTGGGCGCGAGGGTCCAGGAATGGCTCGAGCAGGCGCGCGCCATGCGCCCGGCGCCGCGGGCGGCGGTGGTCGAGGTTCCGCTGCTGTTCGAGGCGGGCCTGGATGAGCTCTACGACGCGACGATCGCGGTGGTGGCCGATGAGTCTGTGCGCCAGAGCCGGGCCGACGCGCGGGGGCACGCGCTCGTGGACGAGCGGGTGGCGCGCCAGCTCCCGCAGGAGGAGAAGGCACGAAGGGCGACGTTCGTGGTGCACAACGACGGCAGCAGGGAGGATCTCGAGCGCGAGCTGTCGGCGGTTCTTGGCAAGCTTGGACGATGACACGCAGGCTGCTCGGCACGATCGCGGCAATCGCCGTGACCGTGCTGTTCGTGGGTGTGGTCGCCTCAATGCTCCACCAGGCGACGCGCAACCTCGCGCTGCCGCTGAACGACGCGAGCATCATCCGCAGGCAGGCCGCGGAGAAGCGACTCGATCCGGCGTTGATCGCGGCTGTGATCTATGCGGAGACCAAATTCGAACCGCGCCCGTCGTCAGCGGGCGCGGAGGGGCTGATGCAAATCCTGCCGAGCACCGCCTACTACCTGGCGCGACTGTCGGGCGGCAACAGCTTCACTGCGAGCGATCTGGCGGAGCCGAGTGTCAACGTGGCCTACGGCAGCTACTACCTGCGCTACCTGCTCGACCACTACGGCGGCGACGAGATGCTCGCGGTGGCGGCGTACAACGGCGGCGAGACGAACGTCGATCGCTGGGTGGCGAAGGCGGATGCCGCCGGTAGGCAGCTCAGCGTGCAGGAAATCCCGTTCGCGGAGACGCGCGAGTACGTGCAGCGGGTGCTGAGCGCCCAGCGCGACTACCGCGCTACATACCCTCAGCAGCTGGGGATCGAGTAGCGGCTACGCCGCAGAGCTCCTGCGGGACCGGCATTACCAGCGACGGAAGCCACGGTTCGGCCAGGCGCAGATAGAACCGTCCGATCCCAGCCAGCCCCAGGAACAGCCCGGCGGTCTCGCCCTCGAAGGTGCCGCAGGGCCAGCCACCCGGTGAGGCGGCATAGCGTTCGATTCCCTCGCCGGCCACCCGCAGTGCCAGCGTGACGTCCGCATCGCGCTCGAAGCCGAGCGCGGCGAAGCCGTGGAGCAGGATCTCGGCGTTGCCGGCGAGGCCGTGGCAGACAGAGAAGTTGCCTCCGTGGGCCAGTTCCGCTTCAACCGCACGTCTGGTGGTTCCCAGCGCTACGCGTGCCTCCGCTGGTGCCTGCTCGTCCGCGTTCAGCTGCACCGAACGCAGGCGTGCAAGCGCAATGCCGGGGGCGCCATGGCACCACAAGGTCGCGAATTTGCGGGCGCTTGAGCCGGCCATCCCGGCCGCGGCGCCGTGCTCATCGCGCAGGTCTGGCCAATTGGCCGCATCGCGATCGTAGAGCGTGCGCTCGTAGGCGAAAGCAGCATTCGCGGCGGCCAGGTAGCCGAGCTCGCCGGTTGCCTGCCACAGCTCGAGCAGCGCCAGCGCGCAACCCGAAGCGCCGTGGGAGAGCCCGGTGAGACTTGGTTCACCGGGCAGGCTGAGCGACGGCCACGACAGCGTGTCCTGCTCTTGGCTGGCGCTCGCGAGCAGGCTGGCGCCGAATGCGACCGCGCGAGTGCGGAGCCGCTCGCCACCATCGAGGAGCCCGGCCAGCGTGAGTAGGCCGATGATCGTGCCGGCGTCGCCGCTCAGCAGATCACGCTCAGCTGTGGGCGCCGGGTCTACGGTTGCCAAAGAGGCGGCCGCAGCGGCCAGCTCCTCCACGCCCAGCAGCCTGCTTGCCAGCGCAGCCGCCAGCGCTACCCCGACGCCGCCCGCGTACAGTGACGGTCGCACGCTCTCCGGCAGCTGGGTGGCGCCCGCCAAAGCTTGGCGCAGGGCGCCCAGCGCTGTACGGCGTAGGCCTGGATCGTCGGTGGCGACGTATAGCTCGGCGAGGAACAGCGCCACCCCGCTGGTGCCGCCGTAGAGGTCGGGGCCCAGCGCTGAATACGCGATCGCAATCGAGCCGCCTGCTTCCTCCTGGGGTGTGGCGCCCACCCAGTTGCAGCGTCCCTGATGCCAGACGGCCTCACGCACCAGGCGCTGCCCGATGCCCGTCGCGGCCTGGAGGTTGGGGTCACTCATGGGCGCAAGAGCTCATAGTGATCCCCTGAACCGGGGTTGAGGTAGGGGCGGTCGAGGTTGAGGCCTGCCTCGTCGAACACCTCGCCGAGGATGTGAGCACGCTCCTCGATGCTGTCGCGGCTCTGCTCGTGCGCGCGCAGGGCTGCACGAGCGAGCAACATCATGCGGTGCATCCCGAAGCTCTGTCCGTCGCCTGGGTCCTCTGCCAGCCCGAGCCCAGGCGCGAGCTGCTTGGTGAACACCGGCGTTGCAGCACGCAGCTCGCCTCTCAGCAGCCGGTAAGCATCGGCAACCACTGGCTGGATCGCCGCGTACAGCGCGCGCGGCGCGTACAGCACGCCGGCGTCACAGCGGCTGTAGCGGTCGGGGTTATCGATCACCTTCAGCTGAAACGGGACCTGCTCGCGGTTCAGCAAGTCGGTAAGGCGATCGAGCAGCTTCGGGGCGGCGCCGCTGGTCAGATGCCAGTAGAGCCGCAACAGGCGCCCGCTGTCCTCCTCGCTGATGGGGCTCTCGCCCAGCGCCAGATAGAACCCGGGGGAGGCCTTCCGCAGCTCGTTGGGGAGGCGCAAGCTGACCGTCTCCGCCTGCTCGCCGGCGAGCGTCTGCGCGGGCGACACCCATAGCGAGAGCCCATCGCGGTGGACGATCAGCTGCCCGTCGCTGTTGCCGTGAACCTGCCAGCCTGGCTGGAGCGCGCCGCGGCCACGGTTGGCGGCAGCGAGCGTCTCCACGAACGCTGCCGAGCCGAGCGGTGTGAAGTGCTGGGGCTGGCCTGTGGCAGACACGGGAAAGCCCCGGCAGTAGAAGTTGCCGTACAGCTCCTGCTGTAGCTGATGGAGCAGGAACTCACGCGCCACGTCCTCGCTCATCGCGCTCTCCACCTCCGGGCTGAGCGTGGCGGTAGTGGCTCCGCACCATGAGTAGGACGTGGAAGAACGCACCTGCAGCGCGGACAGTGCCGTCCGCGCAAGCTCGCGATGTCCGCTCATCCCGGCCTGCCGCGTTCGAGTGGGATGCCCAGCAGGTGTACCGCTGCCTCTTGCGGGCGCTCCAGCATGTTCAGGGCCAGCTGCAGATGCAGCACGAGGGGGCCGGTCAGCTGGGGGGAGACCTGTGCTGTCTCGAAGGCGGTGAGCACGAGCCTTGCCGCCGCAAACCTGACCGACTGCAGCAGCCAGCCACGCTCGGTCGCTGGCTGCAGGCGCAGTTCGGCGGCGTAGGCATCCCAGCAGGCACCGATCGCCGGCTGGGACTCCGCCAGCGGCCGGGCGGCGAGCTCGGCAAAGTGCTCGGGAGGGGTCTGCCCGGTGACCGGCACCGAGAAGATCCACGCGCTGAGGTAGTGGCTGAGCGCTGAGCCGATGTCCCAGCATGGATCTCCGACGCATGCTGACTCCCAATCGATCAGCGCAACACGCCCGCGGTGAGCTCCCCAGGCGAGGCAGTTGTCCCACTTCACGTCGAGATGGGTGAACGCACGCGCTTGCCACTGCCCGCGCAGCTCCTCCAGGTTCTCGGCGAAGCCGGGTGCCTGCTGGATGATCTTCACCAGCTCGATCGCCGCCATGCTGCCTTCGTGCAGCAGCTCCACACCCGGACGGTGAAGCAGCAACCCCGCCGGCATCCAGCCGGCGCCTGCGCCGGCATCGTCCTGCATCGTCATGCGGTGCACGAGCCCGAGCGCGCGGCCGAGCTCTCGTGCCTGGCGGACTGGTGGTCGCTGCGAGCGTTGGTCGAGCGCTCGCAGGCTGAGCGCGTCGTCCAGCAGGCCGAGCGTGAGAACACTGCGCTGCTGGTCATATCCCCGCCATGGCGGCAAGTGGCGGCTAATCTCCGGCCCAAGCTCCTGCAATGCCGCGTACGCATGAGCCTCATTGGCCACCATCGCCGTGCCGGATTGCCCCACGCCCTGCTTGAGCAGCCACGATGGGCCGTTGCGGCTCTCGAGCGCGTACACGCGGTTGCGGCTGGAGAGGTTGCGGATGACCAGGTCCCCAGCGACGATCTGCGCTGGCGCGACCAGCTCTCGCGCGAGCGCATAGTCAGCCACCTCGGCGTGCAACAGCGGCTCGGGCTGCATCACTAGCACCTCCCCGGCTGCTGCTGCGGCGGCCGGGGAGGGGTCCTTGACGACCATCTGCTGCTTGCTATTCCTCGGGTCCGACCGTGCCTGGTCCCTCGACTGGACACTGCGGGAGGTGGCTCACGGGGCAGGTCGCGAGGTGACTCGGCCGCACCGTCGGCGTTGCGCACGGCGTGAACTGGCTCGGCGATGCCGTCGGGGTTGGGCACACGGTGCAGTGGCTCGGCGTGATCGTCGCCGGGGTTGGGCACAGGATGCAGTGGCTCGGCGTCACCGTCACCGGCGGTGGGCAGATCGTGCAGTGGCTGATCGCTGTCGCCGGTGGCGGGCACAGCGTGCAATGGCTGGGGGTCGCCGATGGCGTGGGGCAGAGCGTGCAGTGACTGGGTGACGCGGACAAGGGCGGACATTGCGTGCAGTGGCTGACGGCCGCCGATAGCGGTTCGCAGCGAAAGCAGTAGCTGGGGGTGTCTGTCGCCACGATGCAGCCACGCACGGTTGGCTGGCAGGTGATCTGCGAGCACACAGTTGCGATGCTGGGCTGCTGCACGCCCCCGCCGACGCTCTGCGAGGCGCCCACGGTCGGCAGCCGTGTCTGTGCGATCGAGCCGCTTCCGAGCAGCTCGGCCTGGATCTGAGCACTGTGGACGTGCACGTACTTGAGCGGCAGCGTTTTCGGTACCCACACGATCGTTCCCTGCTCGTCGGGCAGCTTCTGCGTGTGGAGGATCTCCGACTCGGGGATCTCGGCGTACTGATCGAGGGCTGGGCTGGTGTAGAGCCGCCAAAGCGTCTCTTTGCGTTTGCCGGTGGGCGCTGGAGCTTTACCCAGATATCCCCGCAGGGGCGTCGCGTTTGGCGGTCCCTGGGATGGGTCCGGGACCAGCTTGCTGACGAGCTGATCCTCCTCGAGCTTGCGGTCCTCTGCCATGGTGCACCTCCTGGGTGCGACAGGGGTCGCCGCCGCGCCCCCTGCACTGGATATGAGTTACTACCGGCGCAGCATACGGATCAATTGCTAAGAAAACAACTATTGATCGGAACTCTCTGTGAACGTTGATCAACGCTTCTCCACCAAGCACAGTGGGGGGTGAGTTGGCGTACATGGCCCGCAGTGGCTCACCGCGATCGACAGCGGTGGGCAATGCGTGCAGTGGCTCGCCGTCGCCGAGCGCGTGGGACAGATGGTGCACTGGCTGGGTGCATCAGAGAGGCACGGCAGCACAAACGAGCGGCAGAATTCCGAGCGGCATTCGTTCAGGGTCGGCGGGCAGATGAACGTCGGGCAACGGGCGAACGTGATCGGTGGCCAACCTTCGTCGCATTCGCCGAATTCAGACGTGGGTTCCAGGATGCCGCCGGGGCCTACGGGTATCGTCGGCAGCCGTGTCTGTGCGATCGAGCCGCTGCCGAGCAGCTCGGCTTGGATCTGGGCGCTGTGCACGCGCACGTAGTGCAGCTGCAGTGTTTTCGAGACCCATACGATCGTGCCCTGTTCGTCTGGCAGTTTCTGGCTGTGGAGGATCTCGGACTCGGGTATCTCGGCGTACTCGTCAAGCGCCGGGCTGGTGTAGAGCCGCCAGAGCGTCTCTTTGCCCTTGCCGCTCGGCGCGGGCGCCTTGCCAAGATATCCACGCAGCGACACCGCGTTCGGCGGTCCTTGGGTGGGGTCGGGGATCAGCTTGCTCACGAGCTGGTCCTCCTCGAGCTTGCGGTCGTCAGCCATCGGGCGCCTCCGTAAGTGCGGACGGGGGCTGCGGCCGCTTCCCCCTGATTGGTGTGGGGTCGATGCTCGCGGAGAATACGCGCCCGCAAAGCAGAAAACAACCACGAGTTGGAATTCCTGTGGAAGTGCTAGGCGAGATGCCGCGGTTCGTCGCGGACCCGCCCCTGGGAGGCGCTCGGACCCGCCCCGGGAGGCGCTCGGGGCTGCCCGCCGCGCGCGCTAGCGTAAGGGCGGCAATGCCTCCGTTCAAGCTCGACTCAGTCTTCACCCCGACAGCGGACCAGCCGAAGGCGATCGCGGCCCTGGCCGAGGGCATCGAGCAGGGCGAGCGCTTCCAGACGCTGCTGGGAGCGACCGGCACGGGCAAGACGATGGCGATGGCGGGCGTGATCCAGGAGGTGCAGCGCCCGGCGCTGGTGATCGCGCACAACAAGACGCTGGCGGCGCAGCTGTGCAACGAGTTCCGCACGTTCTTCCCGGAGAACGCGGTCGAGTACTTCGTGTCCTACTACGACTACTACCAGCCAGAGGCGTACGTCCCGAGCCGCGACCTGTACATCGAGAAGGACTCGGCGATCAACCAGGAGGTGGACCGGCTGCGCCACGCCGCCACCGCGGCGGTGTTCGCGCGCCGCGACGTGATCGTGGTGGCGTCGGTGTCGTGCATCTACGGCCTGGGCTCGCCGGAGACGTACGAGATGAACATGCAGATCCTGAAGCGCGGGGAGATGATCGACCGCGACGGGCTGCTGCGCAAACTGGTCTCGATCCAGTACACGCGCAACGACAGCGTGCTCTCACGTGGCACGTTCCGCGTGCGCGGCGAGACGCTGGAGGTGTTCCCGGCGTACGCCCAGACGGCCTTCCGCGCGACGATGTTCGGCGACGAGGTCGAACGCCTGCAGCAGTTCGATCCGTTGACGGGTGAGCTGCTGGAGGACGACCTGGAGCACGTGGCGATCTGGCCGGCGACGCACTACAACGTCAAAGAGGGCACGATCGAGGCGGGCGTGGCGGAGATCGGCCGTGAGCTGAACGAGCGCTGCGAGCAGCTCGAGTCAGAAGGCAAGCAGCTCGAGTCCCACCGCCTGCGCCAGCGCACGCAGTACGACATGGAGATGCTCAGGGAGGTCGGCTTCTGCTCGGGCATCGAGAACTACTCGCGGATCCTCGACGCCCGCCCGCCCGGCTCGCGGCCGTATTGCCTGATCGACTACTTCCCCAAGGACTTCATCTGCCTGATCGACGAGTCCCACCAGACGGTGCCGCAGATCGGCGGCATGCACGAGGGCGACCGCTCGCGCAAGCAGACGCTCGTGGACTACGGCTTCCGGCTGCCGAGCGCGCTGGACAACCGCCCGCAGACGTTCGCCGAGTTCCTGTCGATCACGCCGCAGCTGTTGTTCGTGTCGGCGACGCCGGGTGAGTACGAGCGCACGCAGTCCACGCGCGTGGTCGAGCAGATCGTGCGCCCGACGGGGATCGTCGACCCGGCGGTCGAGGTGCGCGAGACGAAGAACCAGATCGACGACCTGATGAACGAGGTCCGTAAGCGCGTCGATCGCAACGAGCGCGTGCTGGTGACGACGCTGACGAAGAAGATGTCCGAGGACCTGTCCCAGTACCTGCTGGAGATGGGCTTCAAGACGCGCTACCTGCACTCGGAGATCGACACGCTCGAACGCATCCAGATCATCCGCGACCTGCGCCTGGGCGAGTACGACGTGCTCGTGGGCGTGAACCTGCTGCGCGAGGGCCTGGACCTGCCGGAGGTCTCGCTGGTGGCGATCCTGGACGCCGACAAGGAGGGCTTCCTGCGCGGGGAGACCTCGCTGATCCAGACGATCGGCCGCGCGGCGCGCAACATCGAGGGCACGGTGCTGATGTACGCGGACAAGGAGACCCGCGCGATGAAAGCGGCGATCTCGGAGACCGATCGCCGCCGCGAGATCCAGCTGGCGTACAACGAGGAGCACGGGATCACCGCGGCGACGATCGTCAAGGGCATCTCCGACATAGCGGAGTTCCTGCAGGCCGAGTCGAAGGTGCCGCGCGGGCGCAAACGCCGCACGGCCAAGCGCGGCAGGGGCGAGGAGATGCCGAAGCACGAGCTCGAGCGGATGGTGGTGGAGCTCGAGGAGGAGATGATCGCGGCGGCCGACGATCTGCGTTTCGAGTACGCGGCGCAGCTGCGCGACGAGCTGCGCGAGCTGCGTCGTGACCTCCAGGAGATCCAGTCGCTGGAGCCTGCGGCGGGCGAGATCTTGCCTGTCGAGACTTCCACCGGCGACATGGCTTAGGATGCCCGCCGTGGACTTCGATCGGCAGGCAGTCGAGCGCAGGGACTTCCCGATCGGCCGGCGCGGATACGACCCAGCGGCCGTGGACGCTCACCTGCGGGCGCTGGCGGACGAGCTCGAAGAGCTGCAGCGCGCGGCGATCACGGGCGGCGCGGACGTGTCGGTCGCCTCGACCGCGGGAACGCAGGTGCAGAGCATCCTCCAGGCGGCGGAGACGGCGGCGGCGGAAATCGAGCGCCACGCGCTGGAGAACGCGCGCCAGGTGCGCGAGGACGCCGACCGCGACGCCGAGCGGACCCGTGAGGAGGCGCTCGAACGCGCACGCCAGCACGTGTCGGCGGTGGCGCAGGTGACGGCGAGGCTGATCGAGCACGTGGGCTCGATGGACGGCGAGGTGGGTGCGCTGGTGGAGAGCATGCGCGCCGGCGCGGGGCGCCTGGCGGCGGATCTGTCGGCGGTGGAGACGGGCATGAGCGAGCTGTACGACGCCGCGTCGGGGCGTAGCAACGCCGCCGTCGAGCCCCAGCCTCCGCGACAGTTCGAGCCGCAGTCCCCGCAGTTCGAGTCCGAGCTGCCGCGTCAGTTCGAGTCAGAGCTCGACAGCGCGCTCGAAGCCGCCCCGCAGCCGGTGGCGGCGCAGGTCCCGTCCGGCGCCGAGGCCGCGGGTGCGGGCGGCGGCGATCTCGACGGCGCGCGCCTGATCGCGCTCAACATGGCGCTCAACGGCGAGTCGCGCGCGGACACCGAGCGCTACCTCGCGGAGAACTTCCAGCTGCCCGATCGGTTGAAGTTGATCGACGAGGTCTACTCGGCGATCGAGGGGTAGGGCACCACCGAACATCTGTTCGCCTGCGTATCATGGATGTGTAGATGCCGCAGAGCAACCAGATCGTCGTCTCGGGAGCCCGTGAGCACAACCTGAAGGACATCTCGCTGACGCTGCCGCGGGATGCGCTGGTTGTCATAACGGGCCTGTCCGGGTCGGGCAAGTCGAGCCTGGCGTTCGACACGATCTACGCGGAGGGCCAACGGCGCTACGTGGAGTCGCTGTCGGCGTACGCGCGCCAGTTCCTGGGTCAGATGGACAAGCCGGACGTGGACTCGATCGAGGGGCTCTCGCCGGCGATCTCGATCGATCAGAAGACGACGTCGCGCAACCCGCGCTCGACGGTGGGCACGGTGACGGAGATCTACGACTACCTGCGGCTGTTGTGGGCGCGCGTGGGCAAGCCGCACTGCCCGATCTGCGGGCGCCCGATCGTGGGCCAGTCGGCGGAGCAGATCATCGACCAGGTGATGGAGCTGGCGGAGGGGACGCGCTTCATGGTGCTCGCGCCGGTCGTGCGCGGACGCAAGGGCGAGTACGGGAAGCTCTTGGAGGAGCTGCGCGCGGACGGCTTCGCGCGCGTGAGGATCGACGACCGCGTGCGCATGCTGGAGGAGTCGATCGTGCTCGACAAGCGCTACAAGCACGACATCTCGGTGGTGGTCGATCGCCTGGCGATGCGCCACGACGTGCGCAAGCGCCTGGCGGACTCGATCGAGACGGCGGTGGCGCTGGCCGACGGGCTGGTCGAGGTTGAGATAGTGGGCTCCGGCCGTTCGGCCTCCGCCGTCGCGGGGTCGGGCGTGGTCGATGAGGCCGGCGATGGTGGCAACGGCGCCAAGGGTGCGAAGGGCGCGAAGGGCCCGCGTGCGGCAGCCGCGCAGATCGTTCCGGGCGAGATGCCGGCGCCGGGGACGCTGTTCACGTTCTCCGAGCGCTTCGCGTGCCCCGAGCACGGGCCGTCGCTGGTCGAGCTCGAGCCGCGGATCTTCTCGTTCAACTCGCCGCATGGAGCGTGCGAGCGCTGCACGGGCCTGGGCTCGCAGATGGAGATCGATCCCGAGCTGGTCGTGCCGGACCCGTCGCTGTCGATCGCCGAGGGCGCGCTCGCGCCGTGGGCGAACAGCGCGTCGAACTACTACGAGCAGATGACCGAGGCGATCGCGGAGCTGTACGAAGTCGATCTGGACGCGCCGTGGGAAGACCTGTCTGATGAGCAACGAGACGTGTTCCTGAACGGGACGAACGGCGAGCCGGTGCAGGTGACGTACCGCAACCGCTTCGGACGCCAGCGCTCCTACGCGAGCCGCTTCGAGGGGATCGTCAAGAACCTCGAACGCCGCTACCGGGAGACCGACTCGGAGTGGACGCGCGAGAAGATCGAGGAGTACATGTCGCTGCGCGCGTGCCCGGTGTGCGGCGGCGCGCGGCTGCGCGCGGAGTCGCGCGCGGTGCTGGTGGCGGGGACGCGGATCGAGGACTTCTGCGCGCTGTCGGCGTACCGCGCGCTCGAGTGGGTCGAGGAGATCGAGCTCTCGGAGACCGACAGGCATGTGGCGCGGCTGATCCTGCGCGAGATCTCAGAGCGGCTGCGCTTCCTGGAGAACGTGGGGATCGGCTATCTGTCGATGGACCGGGCGGCGGCGACGCTGTCGGGCGGCGAGGCGCAGCGCATCCGCCTGGCGACGCAGATCGGCTCCTCGCTGGTGGGCGTGCTGTACATCCTGGACGAGCCGTCGATCGGCCTGCACCAGCGCGACAACTCGAAGCTGATCGCGACGCTGGAGCGTTTGCGCGACCTGGGCAACACGGTGATCGTGGTCGAGCACGATGAGCAGACGATGCGCGCGGCCGACCATCTCGTCAACCTCGGCCCCGGCGCGGGCGAGCACGGCGGGCGGATCGTGGCGCAGGGAACAGCGGTGGAGGTCCAGCGGGTGAAGGAGTCGCTGACGGGACAGTTCCTGGCGGGCACGCGCACGATCGAGCCGCCGAAGCACAGGCGCACCCCGAGCGGTTACATCGAGATCCTCGGCGCGAGCGAGCACAACCTGCGAGACATCGACGTGCATGTGCCGCTGGGCGTGCTGACGTGCGTGACGGGGGTGTCGGGCTCGGGCAAGTCAACGCTGGTCAACGACGTGCTGTACAAGGCGGTGGCCAACCGCCTGCACCGTGCGCGCAAGCGCCCGGGCGCGCACCGCGCGATCCATGGCCTGGAGGAGCTGGACAAGATCATCGCCGTGGACCAGTCGCCGATCGGGCGCACCCCGCGCTCGAACCCGGCGACGTACACGGGCCTGTTCGACGTGATCCGCGACCTGTTCGCGAAGACGCAGGAGGCGCGTGCGCGCGGCTACAAGCCGGGGCGCTTCAGCTTCAACGTCAAGGGCGGGCGCTGCGAGGTGTGCCGCGGCGACGGGCAGATCAAGATCGAGATGCACTTCCTGCCGGACGTGTACGTGCCGTGCGAGCAGTGCCACGGCAAGCGCTACAACCGCGAGACGCTCGAGGTGCGCTTCAAGGGCAAGAACATCGCGGACGTGCTCGAGATGCCCGTCGAGGAGGCGCTGACGTTCTTCGAGCACATCCCCAAGATTCGCCGGCGCCTGGAGACGCTGAACGCGGTCGGCCTCGGCTACGTGCGCCTGGGCCAGCCGGCGACGACGCTCTCAGGCGGCGAGGCGCAGCGGGTGAAGCTCGCGACGGAGCTGTCGAAGATCGCGACCGGCCGGACGCTGTACATCCTCGACGAGCCCACCACGGGGCTTCACTTCGCGGACGTGCAGCGGCTGCTGGCGGTGCTCCAGCGCCTGGTCGACGCGGGCAACAGCGTGGTCGTGATCGAGCACAACCTCGACGTCATCAAGAGCGCTGACCGCCTGATCGACATGGGACCGGAGGGCGGGGAGGAGGGCGGCATGGCGATCGCGGTGGGCACGCCCGAGGAGGTGGCGGCCGAGCCGGCCTCGCACACGGGGTACTTCCTCGCGGAGCTGCTCGAGCCGGCGCCGTCGCGCAACGGCGCCAAGCCCGGCGCGGCGTCGCGCAGGCGTCGCGCGAAGGTCGTCGCCTGAGGGCGATGGTCGCGCCGGAGGGGGGAGAGGCGCCCGTTGCGCCCACCGTCGGCGCGCAGGCGCACGCGCTGGTGCGCCAGGCGCATCTGTGGGCACAGAAGTGGCGCTGGTACGAGCGCAACTCGCTGCCGTGGAATCGCGCGCGTATCCACTGGGAGCTGATGCGTCGCGAGGCGTTCGTGCGCTGGCCGGTGCACGGCAACGTGCTCGAGGCGCTGCGCGAGGGGCGCCTCGAGATCGGTGCGGGCGCGCTGCTCGAGCCGGGCGTGTGGATCACCGCGCCGGGCGCGGCGCGCGTACGCATCGGCGCGGGCACGTTCCTGAACATGGGGGTGATGGTGGCGGCGCAGGAGCTGGTTGAGATCGGCGATCACTGCATGCTCGCCAACGGCTGCTTCGTCTCGGATGCGAGCCATCGCTACGACGACCACGAGCGGCCGATCACGTGGCAGGGCTTTCAGAGCAAGGGCCCGACGCGCATCGGGGATAACTGCTGGCTCGGCGCGAACGTGGTGGTGACGAGCGGCGTGAGCATCGGCGAGCGCTGCGTGATCGGCGCCAACAGCGTCGTCACGCGCGACGTCGAGCCGTTCTCGATCGCCGCGGGAGCGCCCGCGAAGGTGCTACGCCGGATCGAGGGCAGTCATTCCGCCGACGTCCGGTAGAGCGATGGCGCGATGAACACGGCGTTCACCCGCCGCAGGTACGGCTCGCCGGTTGTCCACTCCGCTACCGGCTCATAGATACCGAAGCAGCGGTAGCCGTATTTCTGCAGGTGTGCCTTGAGATCCTCCAGGGGCACATGCAGGCGGTTCTCCGGGTGCATTCCGGCCTCGACCTGGATGACCGCCGCCGCGCCGCGCCCAAGGAGCCCGTCGGCGCCTCTGAGCACGTTCAGATCGTTGCCCTCGGTGTCGATCTTGAGGTAGTCGATTTGCGCGATGCCGGCGTCGCTACAGAACGCGTCGAGCGTATCGACCTGTATCTCCTCGCTCTGCTGGTACTCATCCGTGGACGGCGTCAGCATCGTGGCGCACGTGCCCGTGCCGTGGGTCGCGATGCGTCTCTGGCCACGCTCCGCGCCCATGGCGAGCTGATGCAGATCGACCTGCGCGGCCTTGTCCTCGAGCGCCTCACGCAGAGCGCGAAACGACGCGTTCACTGGCTCGAAGCAGTAGATCTTCGCCGCCGGGTAGGCGCGCAGGAAGGTCTCGGCGGACTGCCCGACGTTCGCGCCGACGTCGAAGATCACCGCGGGCGCGAGCGCGGGGACGCTGTCGCTCAGGTCGAAGAACACGTCGTAGCCACGCGGCGCGCGGACTATGCGGTAGCGCTCCCGCATCGTGACCGCGAGCCTTTTTTTGAGGTCGGTCACGAGGTTCGAGCGTGAACCGGCGAGGCCTAGACGTCACTCCGTGTTTGCTCTGCCAGCCGCTTGTGAAGCTCGGCAAGCTCTGCCGGGTCGATCGAGTACGTGTGCTCGGGGGCGGGGTAGCGTCGCGCGCGCACGTCCTCTGCGTAGGCGCTGACACCGTCGTTCATCTCCTGCTGAAGGTTGGCGTAACGCTTGACGAAGCGCGCGCCGAGCCCGTCGCGGATGCCGAGCAGGTCGTGGAAGACGAGCACCTGGCCGTCTGTGCCCGGACCGGCGCCGATGCCGATCACGGGTAGCTCGAGCAGGCTCATCAGCTCGTCGGTGACAGCGCTCGGGATCGCCTCGAACACGAGCGCGAAGCAGCCGACGTCCTGCAGCGCGAGCGCCTCGCTGGCGATGCGCGCGGCGGCGGTCGCGGTGCGACCCTGCGCCTTCCAGCCGCCGAGCGCGGTGGCGGTCTGCGGCGTGAGGCCGACGTGCCCCATCACCGGGATGCCGGCGCCGACGATCGCGCGCGCCCGCTTGACCGACGCCTCGCCACCGCCCTCGAGCTTGACGGCGTCGCAGCCGGCCTCCTTGACCATGCGCATGGCGGTGGTGATCGCCTGCTCGTCTGAGACCTCGTAGGAGCCGAATGGCAGGTCGCCGATCAGCAGCGGGGTGCGCAGGCCGCGCCGCACGGCGCGCGCGAGCACGAGCATGTCGTCGAGCTCGACGGGTGTGGTGGCGTTGTAGCCGAGCACGGTCGTCGCGGCGGAGTCGCCCACGAGCACGAGGTCGACGCCCGCCGCCTCGGCGGCGCGGGCGCTCGGGTAGTCGTAGGCGGTGACCATCACGATCGGTTCGCCGAGCCGCTTCTTCTCGATCAGCAGCGGCAGCGTCATCGGCAAACGACCAGGGTCCGTGGGGGCTTGGATGGTGGGACGGCTGGACATGTGGTTGCTTCCTCTCTGACGGCCGGTTGACGGGCTGGGCGGGACTCGAATCAGGAGAGCAGGGTCGCCACCTGCTCGTCGATCGTGATTATGCGATTGGTTTCGGCCTCGACGTGGACGACGCGAGGGGCGTAGCGCTCGAGATCGGCCTCGTCGTAGGAGCCGTAGGAGATGACGATGATGGTGTCGCCGCGGTGCACGAGGCGCGCGGCGGCGCCGTTGACGCACATCTCACCGGAGCCTCGCTCGCCGGGGATCGTGTAGGTCTCGAAGCGCGCGCCGTTGTCGACGTCGACGACGTGCACCTGCTCGTACTCGAGCATGTCCGCGGCCTCCAGCAAGTCGGGGTCGATGGTGATCGAGCCGACGTAGTGCAGGTCGCAATCGGTGACCGTCGCGCGGTGGATCTTGGACTTGAGCATCACGCGTTGCATGCTGCGATCGCGTCTCCTTCGTGGTGTCGAGAGGGTGTCGGAGCTCGTTCTTCAACCGGCGCGAGCGTTGCGTTGTCGATCAAGCGGACCTCGCCGATACGCGCGGCGAGCGCCAGCAGCGTCTCGCCCGTGAGCGTGTCCACCGGCTCAAGCGTGTCGGGCTCCACGAACGCCAGGTACTCGGGCTCCACGCCGAACGGACGCATCGCCGCGCGTGCCGCGTCGAGCAGCGCCTGCACCGAGCGCTCACCGGACGCCGCCAGCGCACGCGCGGCCTCCAGCGCGGCGGGCAGCGCCAGCGCACGCCGGCGCTCGGCGGGGGCGAGTAGCGCGTTGCGGCTCGACATCGCCAGGCCGTCGGGCTCGCGCACGATCGGCAGTGCCTCGATCCTCACCGGCAGGTTCAGATCTCGCGCGAGGTGGCGAATGACCACCACCTGCTGCGCGTCCTTCTGGCCGAAGTAGGCCACGTCGGGCATCGCCATGCACAGGAGCTTGGTGACGACGGTGCTGACGCCGCGGAAGTGCGCGGCGCCACGGGCCGCTCCCTCGAGGCGCTCGGTCACGCCGAGCACCTCGACGCTCGTCGCGAAGCCGGCGGGGTAGACCTCCTCGACCGTCGGCGCGAACAGCACGTCGGCGCCCGCGGCGGCGGCGAGCTCGGCGTCGTGGCGCTCGTCGCGCGGGTAGCGCTCGAGGTCGGCGCGCTCGTTGAACTGCGCGGAGTTGACGAACAGCGAGACGACGACCACGTCGCACTGCTCGCGCGCGCGGGAGACCAGCGAGAGGTGGCCCTCGTGCAACGCGCCCATCGTGGGCACGAGCCCGATCGTGAGACCCTCACGACGAGCCGGCGTGAGCGCCGCGCGCAGCTCCGCCACGGTGCGCACAGTTCTCATGCGCGAAGCGAGGTTCGGTGGTGGTGGCACATTGGCTTCGGTCCAGTTCCCTGCGGATACCGGCGCGACTTCAGATGTTCCAGCGGGTGATGCTTCTGGTCCACCTCGAGCGAACTCGTTGGCGGCCTGGCGCAAATGATACACACGCCTCGTGGCGTGTAAATGGGGCATAGCGGTGTGTGCGCAAGATCACATATGCGCGCTCGGCGCTGCTCACCAGGCGTCGACGAACGCCCGCTTCTTGCCCACTCGCCGCCACCACGCGCCGGAGTGCTCGTCGAACAGCGTGGCGACCCAGCGGCGCGAGTCGGCCGGGTCGATCACGTCGTCGATCTCGCCGTAGGCGGCCATGTTCACGCCCTGACCGCGCTCGTACGCGGCGGCGACCATCTGCTCGTACAGGCGCTCGCGCTCAACGGCGTCCTCGATCGCGTCGAGCTCGCGGCGCATCCCCAGGCGCACGGCTCCCTCGAGGCCCATGCCGCCGAACTCCGAAGTGGGCCACGCGACGGTGAACTGCGGCGCCTTGAAGCCGCCGCCGGCCATCGCCTGGGCGCCGAGCCCGTAGCCCTTGCGCAGCACGATCGTCCCGGTCGGCACGCTCACGTTGGCGCCTCCGAGGAACATGCGCGCGAAGTGGCGCACGGTGGCGGTCTGCTCGGCGGCCGGGCCGACCATGAACCCGGGCGTGTCGCACAGGAAAAGCACGGGCAGCTCGAACGCGTCGCACAGCCCCACGAAGCGCGCGGCCTTATCGGCGCCGTCCGCGTCGATCGCGCCGCCGAGATGCGTCGGGTCGTTGGCCAGGACCCCGAGCGCACGGCCGTCCACGCGCGCGAGTGCGGTGAGCATCCCCGGGCCGAAGCCGTCGCGCAGCTCGAGCACCGATCCCTCGTCGAACAGCGTCTCGACCACGCGCCGCACGTCGTAGACACGCTTGCGCTGCTCGGGGATCAGCTCACGCAGCAGCTCCTGGTCGGGCACCGCGCCGGGCGGGGTGCGCCCCTGGAAGTAGGAGAGATAGCGCTTGGCCAGCGCCACGGCCTGGGCGTCGTCGGCGGCGCGCAGGTCGACGACGCCGTTTGCGTGCTGCACGTCGATCGGTCCCACGTCCTGGGGCTCGTGCACGCCGAGGCCGCCGCCCTCGATCATCGCGGGCCCGCCCATGCCGATGCTCGAGTCCTCGGTGGCGATCACCACGTCGCAGCAGCCGAGCAGCGCGGCGTTGCCGGCGAAGCAGTAGCCGGACGCGACGCCGACGAGGGGGACGAGGCCGCTGAGGCGCGCGAACAGCTGGAACGCGCGGCAGTCGAGGCCCGCGACGATCGGCATGTCGACGTCGCCAGGTCGCCCGCCGCCGCCCTCGGCGAACAGCACCACCGGCGCTCGCCGGCGCTCAGCGAGCTCGAACAGGCGGTCCTTCTTGGCGTGATTGCGCATGCCCTGGGTTCCCGCCAGGACGGTGTAGTCGTAGGACATCGCCACGCACGATCGCCCGGCGACCTCGCCGACCCCGCCCACGAGCCCGTCGGCGGGCGTGCGTGCGATCAGCTCCTCGCGCGGGCGCCGGCGCTCCTGTGCGGCGAACAGCAGCGGCCCGTACTCGACGAACGTGTCCGCGTCGAGCAGGTCGGTGAGGTTCTCGCGCGCGGTGCGCCGGCCGTGCTCGTGGCGCCGAGCGACAGCCTCCGGCCGGGCGGCGTCCAGCCCGATCTCGTGGCGCTCGCGCACAGCGCGCAGGTCCGCGCGCTCGCGGCCGGATTGTGAGTGCACCGACATCGCCACCTCGCCGTCGCCGTCACCGGGCTCCCCCTCCGGGGAGGATGCGAGCGTCAGCAGCAACTGCCCCTCTTGCACCGCGTCGCCGACGGCCACCGCCAGGCCGCGTACCACGCCGTCGATCTCCGCGAGCACCTCGTGCTCCATCTTCATCGCCTCGAGCACGACCAGCGCGCTGCCCGCGCCGACCAGTTCCTCGCGTGCGTGCGGTATGGCTACGACGACGCCCGCGAACGGGGCCCTCACCGCGTGCTCGGTGCGTGACGCCATCGCGGGATCATCGCTCAAAATGACCCACCGACGGGCGGGCGGAGCCTGCACGGGATCTCGCGCGCTCGGTCAAGCAGCCTGGTGGCGCGAGCATTTACCATCAGCTCGGTGTCAGCGGACGAGCGCGAGCTATCGCCGAGCGAGCGGCGTGAGGCCCTCAAGCAGGTCTTCATGCAGGCGCGCGGCTGCACGCGCTGCCCGGAGCTCGCGGCGACCCGCAAGACGGTGGTGTTCGGGGCGGGCAACGCCGACGCGGAGCTGATGTTCGTGGGGGAGGCTCCCGGAGCGAGCGAGGACGAGCAGGGCGTGCCGTTCGTCGGGAGGGCGGGCAAGCTGCTCGAGCAGCTCCTCAACGAGATTGGACAAGAGCGTACGGACGTGTTTATAGCGAATGTCCTGAAGTGCAGACCCCCGGGCAACCGCGACCCGCTGCCGATCGAGATCCAGAACTGCCAGGAGTACCTGCTGCGCCAGGTCGAGCTGATCCAGCCGACGGTGATCTGCACGCTGGGGAACTTCTCGACGAAGCTGCTGCGCGGGGATCCGACGGGGATCACGCGCCTGCACGGGCAGCCCGAGGTGCTGGTGCTGGGCGCGCGCGCGGTGCGCCTTTACCCGATCTTCCACCCAGCCGCGGCGCTGTACACGCCGCGCATGCTCGAGACGCTGCGCGAGGACTTCGTGCGACTGCCGGAGCTGCTCGCGCTCGGAGCGCCCGAGCAGCCGCCGGTGCAGGACGTGCCGGAGCTCGCAGACGACCCGCCCGAGCGTCCCGATGCGCACGTGGCTGGCGGGCAGTCCTCGGGAGCGGCGCAGCCCGAGTCAGAGCTTGACCAGCTCGGGCTCTTCTAGAACACATGTCCAGTGACGTTCTCCCTGCAAACTAGGGGTTTCTGCGATTGCGTCGAAGAATGTCGTCGAGGTCCTAATGCAAGACGGCACGGCTGCCGATGTAGGTTCTGTCTCCATCCCTCCAGGAGTAAACGACCGGCCCGCGTCACATTCTCCCGCGGGCCGGTCTTTTTTTTGTCCCGGTCCACGACGCCTGATGGGAAGCAGACAGGCTCTAGAGTCTCGTCGTGGCCGTACGCAGCGTCGAAACCTCTGGTCCCGCCGAGACAGAATCGCTCGGCGCTGAGCTGGCTGAGATCCTCGGCGACGGCGACGTGGTGCTGATACGTGGAGAGCTGGGCTCGGGCAAGACGACGCTCGTGCGCGGCGCCGCCCGCGCCCTTGGCGTGCGCGGTCCCGTGACCAGCCCGACGTTCAGCATCGGCCACCGCTACGAGGCGGACGCGGTGAGCGTCTCGCACCTCGACCTCTACCGGTTGGCCGGTCTCGAGCACGAGGACCCGGATCTGCTGGCGGATTATCTGGGACCGGGCCGGATCGCGTTCGTGGAGTGGCCGCAGGACGCGGACGCCGAGCTGGTGGGCGCGCGCGTGCGTGTGACGCTCAGTCACGGCGGCGGCGACCGGCGGCGCATCGACGTGGACGAGCGCGCTGACGCGCCGGGAGCGCAGGCGCGGCGATGATCGTGCTCGGCTTCGACACCTCGACGGCGGCGAGCGCTGCCGCGCTGCGTCTGGCTGACGGCCGCACGACGCAGGCGCGCGATGACCCTCCGGCGGGCGCGCACCCGGGACACGCGACGCGCCTGCTCGAGATGAGCCACGAGTTGCTCGTGGGCGCGGGCGTCGCCTGGAGCGAGATCGATCGGATCGCGGTCGGGGTCGGGCCCGGCACGTTCACCGGCCTGCGCGTCGGCGTGGCCACGGCGCGTGGCCTCGCACAGTCGCTGTCGGCAGAGCTGGTCGGCGTCTCGAGCCTGCGTGCGCTCGCGGCGGTGGCGCTCGCGGCAGAGCAGCGCTCGGTGAGCCAGTCAGAGCCTGAGCCCTGGGCGCTGCTTGCGGTGATCGACGCTCGCCGCGGCGAGGTGTTCGCGGCGGCCTACGAGCACCGCGACCTCAGCGAGCCGGGCGAGTCAGGCGATCTGGGCGCGCCGCGCGAGCTGGCGTCCGCCAGGGCGCTTGCGCCGGAGGAGCTCGCGAGCGTCGTCGCCGAGGTCGAGGCGGCGGGCGGCGGGCGGCGGCGGTGGCTGGCGGTCGGCGACGGCGCGCTGCGCTATCGCTCGCAGCTGCGCTCGGCGGGGATCGACACGCCGCCTGACTCCTCGCCGTTGCACCTCGTCAGCGCGGCGGCGGTGTGTGAGCTGGCGGCGCTGGCGCCGGCGGCGAGCCTGCACGAGCTGGTGCCCGACTACCGGCGCCGCCCCGACGCGGAGCTAGCCTTGGTGGGTGCTGGTAGAGGCAGCGTGACATGAGCGAGCGAACGGCCCCCGAGCAGCGTTTCGATCAGGCTTCCCCGGTGGTGGTCCGGCGACTGAGCTACCAGGACCTGCCGCAGGTGATCGCGATCGAGCGGCGCGTATTCCCGACGCCGTGGTCGCTGGCGATGTTCGTGCTCGAGCTGTCCAAGCAGTCCGGCATCTGCCTCGCGGCGACGATGGCCACGGCGACGGGCGAGCAGCCCCTGGTCGGCTATCTGATCTGCTCGCGCTACGACACGGTCTGGCACGTGATGAACGTCGCAGTGGACAACGATTACCAGCGCCGCGGGCTCGCGTCGGCGATGCTCGCGGATCTGTACGAGCGCGTCGGCGACGCCCATGCGCGCTTCACGCTGGAGGTGCGCCGCTCCAACGACGTGGCGATCCACCTGTATGAGCGCGAGGGCTTCCGCGCGGCGGGCATGCGACGCCGCTACTACCAGGACAACGGCGAGGACGCGCTTGTGATGTGGCGCACACCGGCGACGCTCGAGGGGTCGCTCGGCGACGTGCCCAATCCAGGTCCCGTATGACGATTCTGGCGATCGAGACCAGCTGCGACGACACGTGCGCGGCGATCGTCGACGCGGACGGGCGCATGCGCTCGAACGTGATCTCCTCGCAGGAGGCGCACACGCGCTTCGGTGGCGTGGTCCCGGAGATCGCCTCGCGCCACCATCTGGAGCTCGTGAACGTGGTCGTCGAGCAGGCGCTGGCGCGGGCGCAGGCTACGCTCGATGACGTCGAGCTCGTCGCTGCCACACAGGGCCCGGGGCTGGTCGGCGCGCTGCTCGTCGGCCTCTCCACCGCAAAGGCGCTCGCCGCGGCCAGAGAGCTGCCGTTCGCGCCCGTCGACCATCTCCAGGGACACGTGGCGGCGAACTTCCTGATCGAAGAGGACGCCGAGCAGGCGCCCTCATTCGATCCGCCGTTCGTGTGCCTGATTGCGAGCGGGGGGCACACGCTGCTGGCGCTCGTAACCGAGCACGACGGCTATGAGCTGCTCGGCCGCACGCTCGACGACGCCGCCGGTGAGGCGTTTGACAAGGGCGCACGCATGCTCGGCCTCGGCTATCCCGGCGGCGCGGCGCTGGAGCGGCTCGCCGCCGACGGCGACCCCGAGGCGTTCGCGTTCCCGGGCTCGCCGGCCGAGCGCGCTCGCGGAAAGATGAAGTCCCGCCCACCTCGCTACAAGCGCTACGCGGACAGCCTGGACTTCTCATTCGCCGGCCTCAAGACGGCGCTGCTGTACACGACGCGCGATCTCGGTGAGGTCGCGGCGCGCGAGCGGGCAGCCGACCTGGCGGCCTCCTACCAGGCGGCGATCGTCGAGCTTCTGGCCACCCGCGCCGAGCGCGCGCTGGCGCAGACCGGGCTCACACGTCTGGCGGTGGGCGGCGGAGTCGCCGCCAACGGCGCGTTGCGTCGGCGCCTGCAGGAGCTGGACGCGACGCTGCACGTGCCCGCGCGCGTGTTGTGCACCGACAACGCGGCGATGATCGCGAGCGCGGCGCGCTTCTCTGAGCGGCTGCACTACCCCGGCTACCTGAGTCTCGACGCCTACGCAACCGGGGAACGTCGGCGATGACAGTACGCGTGCGGCCGTCTGCTGACCGCACGCGTGCTGCCGTTGCGCTTCGCTAGTTGACTGTGCTCAGCTCGATCTTTTCTTCGTTGATCAGCTCCGTCAGCAGTCCCTCGCCCGCCTGTACGGCTTTTTCGCCGTTGAGCGAGGACTCGAGGACATCCTGCGTGCCTCCGTCGAAGTTTTCAGGTTTCTGAATGCCTTTGGACTGCACAAATTTTTCGTTTTCTTCCAGAAGCATTTTGTTCGCGCTCACCTGATGGATCACGGACCCGGTGACGACGACTTTTCCTGTGATCCCGAAGAAGGGGCCGCATTCGAGTTCGGCGATGGCGCCGCCCGGCGCCGACAGCGCGATACCAGCTGTGCTGCTCGTCGGCAGCGATTCTTTCTTGACCAGGCCGACCACGCCTTCGAGCGGGAAGTCCACGATTTCACCGCTAGCGGCCCCCGTCGATGTGCATGGGGCCGTCACGCCGAAGCGTTCGGTTTCACACCCGGTGAAGGTGCTGTCGAGGGACACTGTTTTCGCCGAGGTATATTCGCCGGTCGCGCTCACTCCGGAGCATTCCACTCGTTCTCCGGTGACCGTTTCGAGCACCGCCGGTTCCTGAGCTTCGCCTTTGCCTCCGTTTTCGGCGAGCGTTTCAACGCATTGTTTTTCGGTGAGGTGGTGTTTTTCGAGCCATTCTTTTGCCTTCGCCGTTTCACCGGCTTTCACATACGCTTCCCACGTCTTGCAGGTCTGGTCTTTCCCGGTCAGGACGAACCTCGCTTCGGATTTGAACTTCGCTTTCGACCCGGGGCCGGGCTGCCATTCGAACTTCGCTTCCGAGCCGACCGCTTCGGTGCATTTGGCGTCGGAGAAGCCGGTCCCTCCTTTGGTGGCTTTTTTGACGCACCTGCCGAATTCGGGAGCTTCTGCGGAGGCGGTCGCCGCCGCGATTGCGCCGATCGCCAGCGCGGCCACCGCGCAGAGCCCGATCATCTTGAGTCGTCTCATCTTTCGTTCCTCCCAGTTGGGCATGTTTGTATTGCCGGGGAGCCGCGGTCCCACGCTCGCAAGGCCTCGACCGTGCGAGAGCTATCGCTATGTTCGCCCCTCGGCTGCCCGACCCCCGGATCCATCCGCCCCCGTGCTCCCCAGTGCTTCGCAGTCTCGCCGAAGATGGGCAGATGTCAATATGCAGCCACAGCGTTTTTTCTTGCAAATAGCGGAGCTTTTCGACGGCACTCTTCTAGCTGCCGAGATTAGTCGCCCTGCCGAAGGCCGGTGGCGCGTCGGCTGCGTCGATGTCTCCCAGCATCCCGTCCGGCGCGGGAGGGCGCGCGATAATCTCGCTGCTCATGGATGAAGCGGCCCCGCATGGCTAGCGTCACGGTCTACTCCAAGCCCGACTGCCACCTGTGCGCGGACGCGATGTCGGTCCTGCGCCGCCTGCAGCAGGAGCTGGCGTTCGCGCTCGACGAGCGCGACATCAGCAGCGACGAGGCGCTGCACCGGGCCTATTTCGAGCGCATCCCGGTGGTGGTGCTGGATGGCGAGGAGCTGTGCGAGTACTTCGTCGACGAGGCCCTCCTGCGCGAGCGTCTAGAGTCCCGGCGATGAGCTACGGAGAACGCACGAGCGAAGCCCCTGCCGCCACCCGGGACGGGGTCGCCGCCTCCAGCGAGCGCCTCTCGCTGGGCGTCGCCGCACGCCTGTCGCGCTACCTGCAGGTGCTGACGCAGGCGAAGAAGATGGGCAAGGAGACGATCTCCTCGCAGGAGCTCTCCGACTACACGCACGTCAACTCCACGCAGATCCGCCGCGACCTGTCGGGCTTCGGCAAGTTCGGCAAGCGCGGGGTCGGCTACAACGTCGAGGCGCTCGTCTCGCAGATTCGGAAGATCCTGCGCACGGCCGGCCAGCACAACATCGGGCTGATCGGCGCGGGGCACCTGGGCCAGGCGATCGCGTCCTCGGAAATCTTCGCCGACCACGGCTTTCGCGTGGTCGCGATCTTCGACAGCGCCGAGGCGAAGGTCGGCAGCAAAGTCGGCAACCAGGTGGTGCGCGACATCGGCGAGCTGCGCCAGGTGGTGGAGGACGAGGACATCGTCGTGGGGGTGCTCGCGGTGCCCCAGGACGCCTCGCAGGGACTCGCCGACGAGCTGGTCGAGGCCGGCGTGAAGATCATCTTCAACTACTCCGAATCGCTGCTGGACGTGCCGCCGGAGGTCACCGTCCACACCTCCAGCCCGGCGGTCGATCTGCTCTACGCGCTGTACTTCTACCTGACCTGAGCCCGTGCCCGGCCGTGGGCCCGGTGGTTGTGCGTCACACTTGACGTTCGAGCGCCCCGACCGACACCCAACGCACACGCGAAGCGATGAACAGCCTGGATCTAGATCGAGCCGCCGAGACGTTCGCGTCCGCCCGCGACATGACGGTCGGAGTGGAGGAGGAGTTCTCGATCCTCGATCGCCGCACGCTCGAGCTGATCCCGCGCTTCGAGCAGTTGCGCGCCGCGGCCGAGAGCGATCCGGTGCTGCGCGAGAGCGTCGCCGGCGAGCTGATCTCCTCGGAGATCGAGATCATCTCGGGAGTCGGCGCCGACCTGCACGACGCGCTGGCGCGCCAGCGCGAGCGTCGCCGGCGGCTGTTCGCGCTCGCCGCCGCGGAGGAGGTCGCGCTGGGGGCCACGGGGACGCATCCGTGGGCCGACTACCGCGAGCAGCCGATCATCGACACCGAGCATTACCGGCGCGTCGAGGAGGGGCTCAAGTACGTCGCGTGGCGCAACAACACGTTCAGCCTGCACGTGCACGTGGGCGTGCGCGACATCGATCGAGCGGTGCGCGCGTGCGACCGGTTGCGCCCGGTGCTGCCGCTGCTGCTCGCGATCTCCGCCAACTCGCCGTTCCTGGATGGCCGCGACAGCGGCCTGCACTCGGCGCGCACGCAGAGCTTCACAAAGAGCTTTCCCCGCTGCGGCGTGCCCGACACGTTCGGGGGCTGGCCCGCGTACCGCGAGTACATCGAGTTCCTGCGCCGGACGAGCTCGATCGTCGAGTTCACGCAGGTGTGGTGGTCGGTCAGGCCGCACTTCAAGTTCGGCACCGTGGAGGTGCGGATCTGCGACGTGCAGGCGACGGCGCAGGAGTCAGACGCGCTCGCGGGCCTGCTGGTCGCATGCATCGCCCAGGCGGTGCGCGATACCGACGAAGGCGTTCCGTTCGACGATCCGCCTCCACGGCTGATCGAGGAGAACATGTGGCGCGCGATCCGCTTTGGGCTCGACGGCCGGCTGATCGACCTGCGTGCCGCGCGCGAGTACCCTGCGCGCGAGGCGATCGAGCGCCTGCTCGCGTGGACCGCGCCTGTGCGCTCGGAGCTGGCGATCGATCCGGCGTTCCCGGAGCGCAACGGTGCGCAGCGACAGCGACAGATGATCGACGCTGGCGCCACGCGCGAGGACGTGTTCGCGGCGAGCGTCAGCGAGACGAGAGAGAGCTACCCAGAGGAGGTGACGGTTTGAGCGCATATGGCACAGAGACGGCCGGCGAGCCCGGGCACGACGAGCCGATCGGCGGCGCTGGAGGCGCTGGCGGCGAGCCGACGGAGGAGGAGCTCCGCGCGGCCTACGAAGCGGAATTGAGCCGCCTGACGACGACCGACATGATGGCCCAGGCTGCGGTCTCGCTGCTCAACATCGGTGCGCGGCGCCTGGCGCCGCCGAGCGACGATCCGACCCGTCCGGCCGAGCGCGATCTCGAGCAGGCTCGCGACGCGATCGACGCCGTGAGAGCGCTGCTGGACATCCTCGAGCGCAGGATCCCGCAGGAGCTGCGACCGCTGCGCGACGCGCTCTCGCGGCTGCAGATGGCCTACGCGCAGGAAATCGGATCCCCACCCACCCCCTCACCGACCGAGCCGCCCGCCCCGTCCGCCGCGCCTGGTGAGCAGTCCGTGCCCGGTGGCGTGGGCGCCGAGGGCGGCCCTTCCGCTGCGCCTCAGGGACAGGATCCCGCTGCTCCGAATGATCAGCCGCCTGGTCCCGGCCCGGCGGAGTCGAGCGGCAGGCTGTGGGTGCCCGGACGGTGAGCGGCGCCCGTCGCCCGCGCCGGATCGGCGCGTGCCGGCCGGCACCCCGCCGGCCGGCACGATAGACTGCCGGCGCGTTTGCACCGGATAGAAGCTCACGCTGAGCGATCCGGCCGTCAGACGTGCGCGCGACACATCCTCGCGCGGCACGCAAATCAGACCGCGGAGGATTTCTGTTGAGCAGCTTTCTGACGAACCATGGGGTCGTCGTCGCCCTTGTTTGCGCCGCGTGCGCCGTCGTGTACGGCCTCGTGACCACGCGATCCCTGCTGGCGCTTTCGCCCGGCAACGAGAAGATGCAGAGCATCTCCCTGGCCGTGCAACAGGGCGCGCGCGCGTACCTGAACCGCCAGTACATAACGATCGCGGGCGTCGGGGTGGTCGTGTTCGTGGCGCTGATCTTCATCCAGAACATCGCCGTAGCGTGCGGGTTCCTGATTGGAGCGATCCTGTCCGGCTCGACCGGCTACATCGGCATGAACGTGTCGGTGCGCTCCAACGCACGCGTCGCGGAGGCCGCGCGCGGCGGGGTCTCGCCGGCGCTGAAGGTGGCGTTCCGCGGCGGGGCGATCACAGGCCTGCTCGTGGTCGGGCTCGCGCTGCTGGGCGTATCGGGCTACTACGGCGCGCTGACGTCGATCTTCAACGACAGCCCCAAGACGGCGGTGGACGCGCTGATCGGGCTCGGCTTCGGCGGCTCGCTGATCTCGGTGTTCGCGAGGCTCGGCGGCGGCATCTTCACGAAGGCGGCGGACGTCGGCGCGGACCTCGTCGGCAAGGTCGAGGCGGGCATCCCCGAGGACGACCCGCGCAACCCCGCGACGATCGCGGACAACGTCGGCGACAACGTCGGCGACTGCGCCGGTATGGCGGCGGACCTGTTCGAGACCTACGCGGTGACCGCGATCGCCGTGATCCTGCTCGGCGTGCTCACCTTCCACGAGTCCACGCAGGTCGCGCTGTACCCGCTCGTGATCGGTGGCGTGGCGATCATCGCCTCGATCATCGGCACGTTTGCGGTGCGCACGAACACCGGCAACGTCGAGCGCGCGCTGCTCCAGGGCCTGCTCGTCTCGGGCGTGCTCGCGGCTGCGGCGTTCGCGCCGATCACCTACTGGCTGATGCACAGCCTGACCTTCAAGACCGTGACCAGCACGGTCAACACCCCGAGCTGGTTTCACCTGTACCTGTGCTCGCTGATCGGGATCGTCGTCACCGCACTGCTATTCGGACTGACCGAATATTACACCTCGACCCGCTTCTCGCCGGTGAAGAAGACCGCGAAAGCGTCGATCACCGGCCACGCGACGAACATCATCCAGGGCTTCTCCTCCGGGCTGCAGGCGACCGCACTGCCGGCGCTGGTGATCGTGCTTGGGATCCTGGGCGCCTGGAAGCTCGCGGGCGGCGGCGTGACCGGCATCTACGGGATCCTCGTGGCGGCGATGGGCCTGCTGTCGCTGACGGGGCTGATCGTCGCGCTCGACGCCTTCGGTCCGATCACCGACAACGCCGGCGGCATCGCCGAGATGGCAGATCTCCCCGAGGAGGTTCGCCAGGTGACCGATCGCCTGGACGCCGTCGGGAACACGACCAAGGCGGTGACCAAGGGCTACGCGATCGGCTCAGCCGTGCTGGCTGCGGTCGGGCTGTTCGCGGGTTTCCAGAAAGAACTGGAAAACAAGCTCGGGCACATCGTCTCCTTCGGCATCAACGAACCGCCGGTGCTGATCGGCCTGCTGCTCGGCGGGCTGATGGTGTGCCTGTTCGCGTCGCTTTCGATCGAGGCGGTCGGTCGCGCCGGCGGCGCGGTCGTGGAGGAGGTGCGCCGCCAGTTCCGCGAGCACCCCGGGATCATGGACTACACCGAAGAGCCCGACTACGCGAGGTGCGTGGACATCGTCACGAAGACCGCGCAGCGCGAGATGATCCTGCCGTCGCTGTTGCCGATCGGGCTGACGCTGATCGTCGGGCTGATCGACCAGCAGGCGCTCGGCGGCCTGTTGATCGGGGTGATAGTCGTGGGCTTCTTCTTCGCCGTGATGATGACCGCCGGCGGTGGTGCGTGGGACAACGCGAAGAAGCTCATCGAGGACGGCTCGTTCGGCGGCAAGGGCTCGGACGCGCACGCGGCGTCGGTCACCGGCGACACGGTCGGAGATCCGTTCAAGGACACCGCCGGGCCTGCGATCAACCCGATGATCAAGGTCGCCAACATCGTCGCCATCCTGATCATCCCGCTGATCACCTGAGACTCCGGTCGGGCATGCACGTGCCCGCCGGGGCTCAGCCCTAAGCTCAGATGAGATGAAAGGTCAACAGGCGCACCGCATGGGCACGTTGGTGCTGTCGCTGGTGATGGCGGTGATCGGGCTGGCGCTGATCGTCCAGGCTGTGACAGGACACGCGAGCCCGATCTCGCCGCGGCTGCTGCTGGGCGTGCTGTTCATCGCGGCTGGGGGCGGACGCTGGTACGTGGAGGTCAGGAGGGCGCGCGGGCGATGAGCGCGCCCGATGGCTCGAGCTCGGATCGCGCGGCGCGCTCGCGGGGGATCGCCCGTCGCAGCATCGGCTCGCCGATCCTGTTCACGATCGTCTACTCGTCGCTGGCGAGCGCGCTCTACTTCTCGCTGGGGGTGGTCGCCGGGCACGCGCTGGGGCTCACGCCGGTGGTGTTCCTGGTGGCGGCGCTGCTGTACACGGTCACGGCGATGACCTACGTCGAGGGCGCGTCGCTGCACCAGGACCGCGGCGGCTCGACGGTGTTCGCTCGCTACGCGTTCAACGAGCTCGTCAGCTTCATCGCCGGCTGGGCGATCCTGCTCGACTACGTGATCCTGATCGCGGTCACGGCGTACTCGGCGACCCAGTACCTGAAGGTCTTCTGGAGCCCGCTCGGCAACCGCGGCGAGGCGCTCGGCCTGGCGCTGGCTTTCATCGCGGTGGTGGTGCTCAGCAACATCCGCGGCTTCGGCGGGCGCCGCGCGCAGCGCGTGGGCATCCTGCTGGCGGGCGATCTGGTGCTGCAGGGCTTCATCGTGGTGCTGGGGCTGGTGCTGTTCTTCAACCCGCACACGCTCACGGGACCGATCCAGCTCGGCACCGCGCCGACGTGGTCGGGGCTGGTGTTCGCGGCGACGGTCGCGGTGATCTCGTTCACGAGCCTCGAGTCCGCGTCGGGGCTCGCGGGCGAGGTGCGAATCAGTCGCGCCGGCCTGAAGCGCCTGGTCGCGAGCACGACCGCGACGGTGGCCTTCCTGTACGTGGGCATTGCGCTCGTGGCGGTCACGGCGCTGCCCGTGCACGACGGCCACACGGAGCTCTCCGGTCGCTACCTGGACGCGCCGATGATCGGCGTCGTCAGCCGCGTGCACCCGCATTGGCTGGAGCAGACGCTGACATACCTGGTGGCGGCGATGGCCGCGGTGACGCTCGTGGCGGCCGCCAACTCGGCGATGCTCGGGCTCTCGCGCCTTGCGTACTCGCTCTCGACCAACCGCCAGATTCCCAGCGGACTCGGGCGCTTGCATCCGCAGCGCTCGACGCCGTACGTGCTGATCTCGCTCGCCGGGCTGATCGCGGCAGGGCTCGCGGCGACCGAGAACCTAGACTTCCTGATCGGCATCTACGCGCTCGGCGCGACGCTCGCGTTCACGATCGCACACCTGTCGATCTGCCGCCTGCGCTACTCCGAGCCCGACCGCGACCGTCCCTACCGCGTGCCGCTGTCGGTGCGGCTCGGCGCCGGCGAGCTGCCGCTGCCGGCGGTGTTCGGTGCGCTGGCGTCCGCCGGCGGCTTCGTGGCGGTGCTCGTCGTGCATCCCGACGCGCGCTACGTCGGCCTTGGCTGGATGGCGCTCGGGATCGTCATGTACGTGGTCTACCGCCGCGCCGATGAGACCTCGCTGCTGCGCCGCGTGACCGTCTCGCCGCGCGTGCTGCGCGCGGAGCCGCCCAGCGAGCGCGACTACGGTTCGATCCTCGTGCCGCTGTTCGGGACCGAGCTCGACGACGACATCGTGCAGACCGCCGCGCTGCTGGTCTCCAGCGAGCAGACCGACGAGGCGGCGATCGACGCCGCGACGATCGAGGCGGTGTGGGTGTTCGTGATCCCGATGTCGCTGCCGCTGGACGCGAGCCTGCCGGAGGCGCAGATCAAGCACGCCCGCCAGGTGCTCGCGCGGGCGAAGGCGGTGGGGGAGGAGTACAACGGCGTGCACGTCGCCACGGCGACCGTGCGCACGCGCCGCGCCGGCTTCGCGATCGTCGACGAGGCCCGCCGTCGTGGGGTCGAGGCGATCGTGCTCGGCGCCGAGGAACCGTCGCTGATCCGCGGCGGCGCGCGCCTCGGAGGCCGGGGTGGGCCACTGGAGGGATTCGTGGGAGACATCACCAAGTACGTCGTGCGCAAGGCCACCTGTAGGGTGATCGTCACGGCGCCCGCCGCGCGCGATTCGCCCGTTGAGCTCGCCCGCCGTGCCCACCGGGCCGGGGCTCCAATGGTCTAACCTGCGCACCTATGTACATCTGTCCAACCAGACCCACATTCATGTTCTCAATGCCCTGCACGCACTTCTTCTCAGCCGCATGTTCGTACTGATCGTCGGCGCCGGCCGCGTCGGCTCCGCGGTCGCCAAGTCGGCGCTGGCCGCCGGGCACGAAGTGTCGGTGCTCGACGAGGACCCGCTCTCGCACGAGCGCCTCGACGCCGGCCAGAGCAAGAGCTGGGAGGACTCGGGCGGGCAGTTCACGGTCGGCACCGCGCTCGAGACCGACGCGTTGATCCAGGCAGGGATCGAGCGCGCCGACGCGTTCATCGCCTCGACCGCCGGCGACAACACCAATCTCGTGATCGCACAGCTCGCGCAGAAGCGCTTCGGCGTGGAGAAGTCGATCGTGCGCGTGATGGACCCGGCGCGCGCCGACTGGTATCGCGAACAGGGCCTGCAGACGATCTCCCCGACCAAGCACGCAATCGACATGTTCCAGCGCGCGCTCGCGCCCGAGGCGGCGTAGGGATGTACGCGATCATCGCCGGCGCCGGCAAGGTCGGGCGCAACCTCGCCCGGGAGCTGATCAACAAGGATCACGAAGTCACCCTGATCGAGTCCTCGCGCAGCTGCTACCTCGCGAGCGAGGAGGAGTTCGAGCACGCGATCCAGTACGGCGACGCGACCGAGCTGTGGGTGCTCGAGCGCGCCGGCATCCAGCGCGCCGACCTGGTGATCGCGGTGACGGGCGACGACGAGGACAACATCCTCGTGTGCCAGGTTGCCAAGGAGAAGTACCTGTGCGAGCGCGTCATCGCGCGCGTCAACAATCCCCGCAACCACGATCACTTCCGGCTGCTCGGGATCCAGCCCGCGGTCTCGGCCACCGACCTGATCCTGCGCCTGATCGAGCACGAGGTGCCCCGTTACGGCCTCGTGCACCTGCTCGCGCTCGAAGAGGAGCGCCTGGAGATCATCGAGCTCGAGGTCAGCGCCGACGCGCCCACCGTCGGTGAGCTAGTGTCCGACATCGCCCTGCCCGAAGGCGCCCTGATCATCTCCGTGCTGCGTGGTGGCTCCGGCTTCGTGCCCAAGCACGACACCATGATCGAGGCCGGCGACGAGGTCCTGCTCGTGCTCGACCCCGGCCTCGAGGAGGCGATCACCGCCTACTTCGCGCCCAACGGCCAGACCGCTACGTTCTAGGCCAGTTCGGCGAGCGTGGCCGCGGCTACGCGCGGCCCATCGCGGGTGCCCCAGCGCCAGCCTGATCCGCTGGACGGTTGGCTATCCTCTACGCCTGACACTGTCCGGGATAGTCCAATTGGCAGTGACGCCCGGTTCTGGTCCGGGAGATTGGGGTTCGAGTCCCTGTCCCGGAGTGCGGTTGCGGTCGAGAGGCGGCCGTGGTGGCGGCCGCTAGGCCCCGTCTTCTTGGGGTAGCCGGATATGCTCCGACGCGATGACCCAATCAGATCGACAGATCGCGGAGAAGGATCGCTGCCAGTTGTGCCAGGGCACCGGCTGGACGTGGTGGTCGGCTGAGGCGGAGGCCGAGGGCAAGTGGGTCGTGTGCCGCGAGTGCATCGGCACGGGACGCAGAGACCAGCACGGCCGCAAGCGCCTGAAGCCTGACGATCCTTCAGGCTAGAAGCTCCGGCAGCCGCGTGGGCTCAGGCCCGCCCTAGATGAAGTCGTTGCCCGTGAGCACGTACACGAACGGGACGAACACAGCGATCGCCCAGGTGAGCTTCGCGATGAAGCCGATGTCGCGGCGAAACAGCAGGCTGATCCAGATCAGGATCACGGCCACCGGGTGCAGGATGCAGAGCACGATCTCCAGCAGTTTCTTCATTGCTTCTCCAGTTTAGGTGAGTCACAGAACTACCCACTGCGCCCAACCCAAACCCCCTCCGAAGAAGAAGGCTACGCGGCGGCCGACTGTGACGCCCAGTCGCGATACAGCTCGAAGTAGCGCCCGCGCGCGGCGATCAGCTCGTCGTGGGTGCCCTGCTCGGCGATGCGCCCGTGCTCGAGCACGACGATCCGCCCGGCCTGGCGGATGGTGGAGAGTCGGTGGGCGATCACGATCGAGGTGCGCCCGGCGAGCAGTCGGCGCATGGCGGCTTCGATGCGGCCCTCGGTGTGCAGGTTGACGTTGGAGGTGGCCTCGTCGAGGATCAGGATGCGCGGGTCGGCGATCAACGCGCGCGCGAAGGCAATCAGCTGGCGCTGTCCGGCCGATAGCTGTGCGCCGCGCTCGCCGACTTCGGTGTCGTAGCCGAGGGGCAGCTCGGAGATGAACTCGTCGGCGCCGACGGCGCCGGCGGCGGCGCGGATCTGCGCGTCCTCGGCGTCGGGCCGTCCGAAGGCGATGTTCTCGCGCACGGTGCCGGAGAACAGGAACGCCTCCTGCGGCACGATGCCCATCTGCGAACGCAGCGAGTGGCTTGAGATCTGGCGCAGATCGTGACCGTCGACGAGTACGCGCCCGCGGGTGGGGTCGTAGAAGCGCGCGGCGAGCTTGGCCATGGTCGACTTGCCGGCGCCGGTGGCGCCGACGAGCGCGATCGTCTGGCCGGCGGGGACGTGCAGATCGACGTGCTCGAGCGCGAGGACCTCCTCGGGCTCCTGCTCGTCGGCGGCAGCGCCAGGGAGGACCGTGCCGTCGCCATTCTGCGCCGGCGGCGCGGCGTCCTTGCGTCGTTTCGACCGGGGCGTGTACGCGAAGGAGACATCCTCGAAGCTGACCTCGCCGCGGATCGGCCCGATGGCGGGCGCGCCGGGAGCGTCTTCGAGCGTGGGCTTTGTGTCGAGCAGTTGGAAGATCTTCTCCAGGGCGGCCATGCCGGACTGGTAGGTGGTGTAGAGCTGGGAGAGCTGCTGGATGGGTTCGAACAGGAACGACAGGGTGGCAACGAACGCGACGACGGTGCCGACGGTGATGTGGCCATCGATCGCCTGGTAGCCGCCGTAGAGCACGATCAGCGCGAGCGCGATCCCGGAGAGCATTTCGACGCCGGGGAAGTACATGGCGTTGAGGCGCACGGTGACCATGTTGGCCTCGCGGTTGTCCTCGTTGAGCTCGGCGAAGCGCGCCTCGTGGGCGGGCTCCTGCCCGAAGCTGCGCACGACGCGGATGCCCGACAGCGTCTCCTGCAGGTAGCCGGTGATCGAGCCGATCGTCTCACGTGTGCGCCGGAAGGCGCCGACGGAGATCAGCCGGAACCAGATGCTGGCGGCGGCGACGAACGGCACGACGCAGAACGTCAGAAGCGCGAGCTTGACGTCGAGGTAGAGCAGCACGCCGACGGCGCCGATCAGCGTGAGGCCCGACTGGAACAGCGTGACGACCGAGTCGGTGACGAGGCTTTCGAGCGCCTCGACGTCGTTGGTCATGCGCGAGATCAGCACGCCCGCTGGCCGGCTCTCGTAGAAGCCGATCGGCTGGCTCTGCAGGTGCCTGAAGATGCGGATGCGCAGGTCGGCGAGCGCGCGCTGTCCGACCCAGCCGACGAGATAGGTCTGCGCGTAGGTCGCCACCCAGACGAGCAGCGCCGAGAGTAGGAACGCGAGCACGACCAGCGACGAGCGTGTGGATGTCGTGCTTTTCGATGCCGGAGTCGATCGCGAGCTTGGCGAGCAGCGGCGGTGCGAGCGAGGCGGCGGTGCCGAGCACGAGCGCGACGAGCATCGCGGCGGTGCGTAGGCGGTAGGGGCGCAGCAGCTCGAGCAGCCCGCGCAGGTTGCGCCCGCGGCTGCCGCGGCTCGGCCGCTCGCCCGCCCAGCCCTGGCCACCGCGTGCGCCCGGCCCAAAGACGGCACGCGGGCCGCCCGGACCGAATGGCGAGCGCGCGCCGCCGCGGCCAGCTCCGCCAGAGCTGCCCCCAGGGGTGCTCACAGCCGGCCCCCGGCATTCGGTTCTGCGCCGGCGTTGGCGGCGAGCAGGTGCTCGAGCGCCTCGGCGTCGGCGCCGGCGGCGGATGACGTGCCGGCGACGATCTCGCGGTAGAGCTCGGATCTGTCGAGCAGCTCCTCGTGGCTGCCCTGGGCGACGATGCGGCCGTGCTCGAGCACGACGATCTGGTCGGCGAGTTCGATCGTCGAGAGGCGGTGGGCGATGACGAAGGTCGTGCGCCCGGCCATCGCCTCGGCGAGCGCGAGCTTGATGCTCTGCTCGGTGGAGGCGTCGACGGAGGAGGTGGCGTCGTCGAGGATCAGCACGCGCGGGTTGGCGACGAGCGCGCGTGCGATCGCCAGGCGCTGGCGCTGTCCGCCGGAGAGGGTCACGCCGCGCTCGCCGACCTGGGTCTCATATCCCTGCGGCAGGCTCGAGATGAACTCGTGCGCCTGCGCGTCGCGGGCGGCCTCTTCGATCTCCGCGAGCGGGACTGGAGGCCCGCCCGCCCGGGCGTAGGCGATGTTCTCGGCGACGCTTGCGGAGAACAGGAACGGGTCGTCGCTGACGACGGCGACGGCGCCGCGCACCGAGCGCACGGTGACCTCGCGCACGTCGGCGCCGTCGAGCAGCACCCTCCCGCGACGGGGTCATACAGCCGGAGATCAGCGCGACGAGGCTGGTCTTGCCCGAGCCGGTAGGCCCAACGAGCGCGACGGTGCGCCCGGCGGGAACGTCGAGGTCGATGTCGCGCAGCACCGCGCGCCCGCTCTGCGGCGCCGTGTGGACGGCATCGACGAGCGCGCTCGCGCCGAGCTCGTCGTGCGGGTCCTCATAGCGCAGCGTCACGCCGCGCAGCTGCACGTGCCCGTTGCCGGCGGGCAGCGCGGGCGCGTCCGGAGCGTCGGTGAGGTGCGGCTCGCGGTCGAGCAGCTGGAAGATGCGCGCGCCGGAGGCGGTGGCGCGCTGGGCGAGGTTGAGCGTCACGCCGAGCGAGCGCATCGGCGTGATCAGCATGTTCACGTACAGGTAGAACGCGGTGAACTGGCCGAGGGTGAGGTGCGCGTGGATCACCGACTCGCCGCCCAGCAGCAGCACCGCGGCGAGGCCGAGCTGGGGCAGGAAGCCGATCGACGGGTTGTACGTGGCTTCCAGGCGCGTGGCGACCATCGCCTGGTTGAACACGCGCCCGACGGTGTCTCGGAAGCGCGTCAGCTGTCGGCTCTCGCGCGCGAACGCCTTGACGACGCGCACCCCGGAGATGTTCTCCTCGGCGTCGGCGGTCAGCTCGGCGATGCGCTGCTGGGTCTCCTGGATCGCCGGGCGCGCGCGGCGACCGTAGCGGTAGGAGATCAGCACGACGAACGGCACGGGGACGAGCGCGATCAGACCGAGCTCGGGGTTGATCGCGAGCATCACGGCGCCCGCGAGCACGATCGTGAGGATCGACTGCAGGATGAACACGAGCCCGTAGCCGAGGAAGAAGCGCACCGCGGCGAGATCGACGGTCGCACGCGACATCAGCTGCCCGGTCTGCTGGTGGTCGAAGAAGCCGAGCTCCAGTCGTTGCAGCTGGCCGTACATCCGCTCGCGCAGGTCGTATTCGACCGCGAGCGAGACCCGCCCGGCGACGATGCGCCGCCAGTACATGAACCCCCAGCGCGCGAGCACGACGGCGAGGATCACGAGCGAAAGCGCGAGCAGCGTATGGCGATCGTGCGCGCGGGCGCCACCGGATGCGGTGGACCCGCTGGCGCCCTTGGTGATCGCCTGCACCGCCCGCCCGGTCAGCTCGGGCAGCGCGACGGTCATCACCATCGCGAGGCTCGCCAGCGCCCAGGAGATGCTCAGGCCGCGCTTGTACGGGCTCAGGAATCCCAGTAGTCGGTAGAAGGTACTCATAGTTGTTCGGTCAACGATTATCGCAGGCGCGTGCGAATCGTCGAGCGCGCCCGCTCGACTCGCTGCTCCTAAGCTCCGTCGATGGCCTCCTCGCCGAGCCCGCCGACTCCCCCGCCGCGACCGGGTCGCGTGCGGGGCTGTGCGACACGTGCGCGCACCAGCAGGTGGTGCGCAACACGCGCGGCTCGGTGTTCTCGCTGTGCGTGCGCTCGCGCGATGACCCCGCTTATCCGCGCTATCCGCGCGCTGCCGGTGCTCGCGTGCGAGGGCTATGAGCGCCGGCCGACTCCCTGAGCGCCAAGCGCGGGGCTCAACCGCCCCGGCCTCAGCCGGCGCGCCCTGGTGTGCGTCCTCGGAACCGGCTGAGACGACGAAGTCGCGGCTGCGCACGAGCGCGAACCCGCACAGCGCGCCGACCAGCGCGACCGCGCCGGCGATCATCAGGATCGTGGTGAACGCGCTGGTGAAGCCGACGCGATAGGAGTGGTCCGAGTGCGGCGCGGGCGGCGGGGGAGAGGTGGCGCGCGAGCCGCGAGACTTCGCCGGAGACGAGCGCGCCGCTCAGCTGGCCGTGGGCGGCGCCCAGCACCTGGCGCCCCGGGGCGCTGGACGCCAGCGCGGCGCTCGTCCTGTGCGTGACGTCGTGCTGGAAGACCGCGCCCAGCCCGGCGATCCCCGTCGCGATGCCGACCTGGCGGAAGGTGTTGTTGATGCCCGAGGCCATGCCGCTGCGCGAGTGGTGCACGACGCCGATCGCGGTCGAGGCGAGCGGCGGGTTGATCAGCGCCGACGCCGACGCCCGCGAGCAGGAAGCCGGGAATCAGCGTCGTCCAGCCCGAGCTCGGGTCGACGGCCGTCATCGCGAGCAGCCCGGCGCTTACGAGCGCCATGCCCACGCCGAGCAGTAGGCGCACGGGCACGCGGACGCTGAGTTTGCCGGAGATCGGAGCGACGGCGAACGTGAACAGCGTGATGGGCAGGAAGCGCAGCCCGGCCTGCAGCGGGCTGTAGCCGAGCACGTCCTGGATGTATCGGGGTGGGGACCTTGCATTACTTCCATCCGTTTTGGTACGCGCCCAAGATTTGGTACTTTGAGAATTTTTTAATGCCGCAGCTTTCGATTGCCTTGGCGTTCTTGTTAGTCGAAACGCCGCTCGCGACAAGTCGCGCCATATGGACCCGGTTAGGTGTACCAAGCCGAGCTGAAAATAGTTCTCAGGAAAGCTAAGGTCTCGGAGACTTGGGCCACTATCGCACCAGCAATTCTAATCGTACTAGTGGCCTATGCCTACTTCTTCATCGTCCACGGAAATCCTCTAAGCCCGGGCGCAATAGTAACGCCGTTCGCCGCGCCCTATCCGCAGGCAGAAACGTCCATCACGAGGATCCTCAAAACGGAGATTGGATTTGTACCAGGCCGGCACTTTCGGGGCCGCGTCGCGGAGATGATCGGCCGACGGTTCTCCGACCAGCATGACTGGTATGGAGAGCTATGGAGCAACACACCGATGATTTCTTATTGGAGTACTGGTAACTACAACAGCGGTCCGGGATTGTGGCAATTTTCGATTCCGACGCTCTCTGAGTACTCTCAGCTTATGAGCCCGGCCTATTGGACATTTGCTCGGCGCTTTTTTACCTATCCGGAAGATTTCGAGCTTAGAAACTATATCGCCACCCGCGTGATCAACGAGCGTATGCTTGCGGCAATTGGAGTGAAATTCGTTATCACCGATCTTCCGCTAGATGGCCTCAATCAGCGAGCCAAGCTGAGTATTCCGATGACGGAGCAATTTCGCACCGGTCCCCTTCAAGCACTAGCGCGTAGCGTTGATCCGTGGATTTTCTCCTCTACGAGCTTCCGCATACCAATCTTGGGCAGTCTCCAACGGATGCCCGCGTTGCGGCTACGGCCAGCGATTCGCTGATAGCACTTGGTGATTTGAACTTCGACCCCACCCACACGATCTTAACCCAGGAGAAACTCCCTTCGGGTCTGGTGCCAGCCGTTCTCGACCGGTTTGAAGCCGGCCCAAGTGGAACCTCTATTGTAGCGGCGCACAGTAGCGGCACGTCCGCGCTGCTTTTACCAATCGAATTCAGTCGCTGTTTGTCAATATCGGCTGCCGCTGGCAGCGATCAAGCGCCCCATCTCACAAGAGCTGATCTGCTGTTGACCGGCGTTGTTTTTACCGGTCGCATCGAGGCTCGGATTGAATACTACACCAGTCCATTTGCACGTTCTGCTTGCCGCATTCGGGACACTGCCGACGCCGAAGCGTTAGACATGTCAAACGCCTTCCGCGCCGCGCCACAATACAATCCGCGACGTCCCCGATAACTCCGCCGCATCCAGCCGCGGCTACAAATTTTGCCGCATTTCGACGAACAAATAACTAAGCATAGCCGCCCCGATGGATCGTCATGCTCAGGGTTCAACCGAGTCCAGATCCATTTTGTTTAATATCTGGGGAGATCGCGTAGAGATGCGGCAGATGACCGTCCCAAGAAAGAAGAGCAACCAGAGAAAGCTATCGATCATGATCAACTGATGCACGGGTGCCACAATAAACGTCGGCAGCAAGGAGAGTACCGCAAAAATTGATGCAACGAGCGTCATCGCCCGAAAAAATGACTGAGCTTCTGTGTCCGACCGCGCAATCCAAACGATGATTAGCAATGGTATAAGAATGGTAGCAGCCTTCGTCGGCGTCATGACTTCAAATAGCTGCACATAGAACTCTTGGAGATGATTGCCAATCGCTTTGGGCTGGAAGATGAAAAAGGTTTTAATCACGAACCAAGGATCGGCTCCAACGATCTCGAAAATCTGATCCGAGCGAAGTGCATGATCGCCGACGGACTGGGCCAGTCCATGCGCATTAGATATCGGGATTGCTCTTCGCGCGGCAGCTTAGCTATTTCCTGACGAGCAATCTCCGCTGGCATGTCGTCTTGACGTTTTCCGTTGACAGTACCCAGGTATTTTGTGTCCCACTCGGGGTTGGCCTCGAGCGCCGTCATCATGTTGTGCCACAGGGGGTGGTGTAGAAGATCGCCATCGGCACGGTAAATTGGATGCGCCCCCAGCGATGTCGCCAAGACTCCGATAGCAACCATGAATAAAAATGAGATTAGAACGAAAGCTGACCTTGTCGAGCGGCACAGGAGAATATCCCGCATCGACATCACGCGAATGAGCCAGTATCCACAAAGCGCCCCGAGTGCCCAAATCGTCGGCCAGCGAACTTGTATTACGAACGCCAAGATTGCCGCCTGCGCGGTCACAATAACGTAATCGGCTACACCAATAGCATTCTTACGACTGATCCAAAGTGACACCATATGCAATATAGGGAATGCAGCAATCGTACCGAAGAAGCGAGGATCCTTAAAATCGGAACCACCAGTCCCCGTGTATGGCGGCAATGTTCGCATCAAACCGCAAATGTCGGAAATACCGATAATGTAAAGCGCCAGCACCATAATCGCCAAGCAGGCCATCGCAGCCGGCCTCTGGCGGTGGCCGAGGATGAAAAGAAGTAGCGTGGCGCCCAGCACAAGGAAATAGGAATAATAGAGGGACGACAGTCTAAATCCGAACAAGCGAAACGAAAGCGCCGTGAAGATGGCAATGCCAACATCGTCACCATGAGATCCCCGCAGCCTTGGATCGTTTTTCGGGGCTGGCGGCGTCACATCGAAACTACGTGCTTCATCGAGCGCAACTTGCAGTAGTTTCGAATTCGCCAGATTTTCGGGAAATTTGAGGTGGAGGGAATCGAGTATCGTGCGATCACCCGTCAGCCCTCTGCTCTGGAGTTTTTGCTCAATTGCTTCATCAACAACATAACCTCCGATCCCCCAGCGTGAAGCCGTCAAGGCCGCTCCAATCCCGAATAAATAGCGACCCCATTCCTGTTCGGTTAACGTATCAACCAAGTTCTTCTTTATGCCCACCTGAAAGAGCCCTGCAACGCCAACAATAATCAGGGCAATGGCAATGGCAGTGGCTCGTTCCTTAGTCCGAGACATGCGCACTATCCCGCTCCAGATCACTCGCCAGGAAAGCTGTCTTGTCTTGTCGCAAACACCTCTGCCGCCGGCTAGAGTTTAAGGGACGCTTCTAGATCCAACTCGCTGCAACTCGTCTCCGACGGGTTCCTTTGATGTAAGCATTCGGCGTAGGCCGCTAGCCGGTCATTCTGGCCGATAACAACTCTTGAGCAGCGTGGGGTTGTCTTTGTGCATTTTGACGAGCTCCATCAGGTTCTCGATGCCGAAGTCGGTGAACGCCAGGACGCCGTCTTCGCCGATGCCGTAGACCCAGATGACGCCGTCCTCGATCTCCATTTCACTGGCAACGTCCGACAGCCAGTCTTCGTCCTCGCCGAGTTCCGCGGCGACGCGGTTGATCGTGGTGACGTGATGGACCTTGTTGACGTGCATGGTCAGGCAGCCCGAGCGGAGATCGCCGAAGCCGGTGGCGCCCAATTCCATGGCAACAACTCATCGATCCGATGAGCCGGATGGGCGGCGATGCGGGCGAGGACATCGGCCAGCCAGGCCTGCGGATCGACGCCGTTCATCTTGGCCGTGACGATGAGGCTGTACATGGCCGCGGCGCGTTGTCCGCCGCGATCGGACCCGCAGAACAGCCACGATTTTCTTCCGAGCGCGATGCCTCTGAGCCCTCGTTCGGCGGCATTGTTGGAGAGGCACACGCGCCCGTCTTCGAGGAACAAGGTGAAGGCCGGCCAGCGCTTGAGGATGTAGTTGATCGCCTTGACCAGGTCGTGCCCGCGCGAGAGCTTGGCGACCTGCTCTCGCATATAGACCTGCAGATCCTCGACCAATGGCCGGCTCAGGGTCTGTCGGACGGCCAGACGCTCCTCGGCGCTCTTGCCATTGATGGAGCGCTCGATCTCGAACAGCGCGTCGATCCGGCGCACGACCTCGATCGCGATCGGCGACAGCGCAATCTCCTTCTTGCCCGCGGCCTTGCGGCGGGCGTTCTCCTCAATATCGGCCATGGCAAAGAACGGGCGCCGCGCGTGCGCCCAACACGCCGCCTCCCGGATCGGGCCGGGCTTGCGGCCCGCGCAGATAGAGCTTGTTGTAGCCGTCATAGGCGTCCGCCTGCAGGATGCCGGCATATCCCGCCAGATGCGCCTGCGGATGCTCGCCCCTGCGATCGCGCGAGTAGTAGAACATCGCCGCCGGCGGCCCCGCGCCGCCAAAGGGCTTGTCGTCGCGAACATAAACCCAACATCGCCCGGTGTCGGTCTTTCCCTTGGCCAGAACCGGCACGGTCGTATCGTCCCCATGCAGGCGCTCGGCCGCCATGACATGGGCTTCCACGAGGCGAAGGAGCGGATCGAGCGCCGTGCAGACCGACCCCACCGCGTCGGCCATGGTCGACAGCGCGATCGGCACGCCTTCCAGGGCATAACGCTCGGCCTGCCGGTTCAGCGGCTGGTGCTGGCCGAACTTCTCGAACACGATCATCGCCAGCAGGCTCGGGCCCGCCCATCCCCGCGCGATGACATGGAACGGCGCCGGCGCCTGGCTGATCTTCTCGCAATCCCGGCAGGTGAACTTCTCCCGCACCGTCTCGATCACCTTCCACTGACGGGGCACGCATTTCCAGCGTCCGGGTCACGTCCTCGCCGAGCTTGCGCAAGCGATTGCCGCCGCAGCATTCGCACGCCGTCGGCGGATCGATCACCACGCGCTCGCGGGGAAGATGCTCGGGGAACGTCTTGCGCTCGGGACGCTTGCGCGTAAATCCGGCGACCGTCGTCGTCTTGGCGACGGCCTTTTCCGCCGCCAGTTCGTCTTCCGTGGCGCTGGCCTCCAGCTCTTCGAAGGTGAGCGCCAATTGATCGATCAGCCGCGCCGAACGCTCCGACCGTTGCCCGTAGACCTGGCGCTCCAGCTTGGCGATCCGCAGCTTCTGCTGCGCGATCAGCGCCATGTCTTCGGACGCCTTGGCGCGGGCGACCGCCAGTTCCGCGGCGACTTCCAGGCCCTTCGTCTGCGCAACGGCCAACGCCGCTTTCAGGGCGGCATTTTCTTCGGGCAAGAGCGGCGCGAGCGGCATCCATGCGACGAAGTGAATCACAAATTGCGCCGATTTGAGGCGCCTAAAATGCAGACGACCGCAATTTTTTCCGCAGTCGGCTCACGCTCAGCCCGCGCTCTTGGGCCGCCACGTCAGTTGCGGATTTCGCCAGTCGATCCCTTCCAGCATGTAAGCCATCTGCGCCGCCGAGATCGACACCGCGCCGCCCGACGCTGACGGCCAGATGAACTTTCCGCGATCCAGTCGCTTGGCATAAAGCGATAGCCCGATCCCGTCATGCCAGAGGATCTTGACCAGATCGCCGCGGCGACCTCGGAAGATGTAAAGATCGCCGGCATGAGGATCGCGCTTCAAGCTCTCCTGAACCTGAAGAGCCAGGCCCTGCATGCCGCGCCGCATATCCGTATGGCCCGTCGCAATCCAAACCCGGACGCACCGGAATGGGAATCATCGCCGCTCCAGGCCTTCAACACCCGCGTCAGCGCCGCCGGATCAACGTCCGACCAGACGATGATCCGTTCACCCTCACAAACACGATCTCCATCTGGCCAGATGATTTCGGTCTGGCCTCTTCTGCCGCCTCTGCGATAATGGTCACCGGCAGGATCGGCGTCAGGTCATTCTGCTCAGATGGCTCCACGCCCATTTTGCGCCGCCATGTAAATAGCAGATTGGCGTTGAGCTCGTGGCGGCGAGCCACTTCGGCGATCGACGCCCCTTCCACCAGGCTCTCTCCAACGATCCGACGCTTCTCGTCCCGCGTCCAGGATCGCCGCTTGCGTACGACAGGCCCAAAATCACCGTCATTGCCGACCGACATCAGCGGCAGTGTCCATTATCCGATAGTGGACACGATTATCGAGCCACTCTTCAGACAAATATCCCCAACATCAAGATCGCCGCCAGGCGGCCGCCGGCGAAGGGATACCCTTTGATTTAAGGAGAATGCTAATTTCGTGGCAGATATATTCTATATCGTCTCGGCGTAGTGTTTGGTTCGCCGGTAGAGCAAGTATTGTATCGCACAAGCGTTCAGTGACCGGGAACTGTCCTCGTCGATATCCGAGCGAAGCGGCTGCGGGCTGTAAATGAATTGGCCTGTTGTAGTGCACGACCGTCTGCACACCTTTACCGGCGAGATGCTTTTGTAACTCGTTGCGGCGATCGCATTGCGATACGAAATTCACGAAGGTGTGAAATTCATAAGACTTCTCATCAGGTAGCCTAATCGGCACCATGGCCAACAATGATCGATAGAGATCAACGTTAGCACGCCGCCGCTCGATGTTGTCATCGAGCCTTTTCAATCGCAGCCGCAAAACGGCAGCCTGGAGGGAGTGGAGTCGGGAAACTGTTGCAAATTCCAAAACGGTATCGCGGTCAACTAATCCATGATTGCGCAGCCGGCGAATGCGATTGGCGATTTCGGCAGAGTCAGTAGAAATGAAACCGGCATCGCCGACGGCGTTGAAAATCTTCAGCGGATGAGCCGAGAAACAGCCGACTGTACCAAGCGTGCCGGCCCGACGACCGCGGTGTCGCGTGCCCATCGCCTGCGCTGCATCCTCTATAATTGCAAGCCCATGGCGGCCCGCAATTGCCTGCAAAGCATCCATGTCGCAGATGCCGCCCCACAGATGGACTGGCATTATTGCGGCGGTGCGCGGCGTAATGGCCGCCTCCACGGCATCCGGATCGATTAGCCCATCCGTGCGGACGTCTGCGAACACGGGAACTGCGCCCGTTCGCACAATTGCTGCGGTCGACGCGACAAACGAATTTGGCGGGGTGATGACCTCATCTCCGGGTTGGATTCTTGCAGCCACCAAGCCGAAAATGAGCGCGTCAGTTCCGGAGTTAAGCGCGACGACATGCTGGCAGCCGAGATATTCCGCAATCTCAAGCTCGAGAGCATCGACCTCTTGACCACCGATATGCATGCCGGACGCAAGAACCGCCTCGAGGAGCGGCATAAGTTCCGACTTCTCTTCAGAGAATTGCGCTCCGAGATTGACATACGGTATGCGCCACACTTCTTTCCCCTCACGTCTTATAGAACTTCTTGATCGTCTCTACTACAAACGACAAGTGATCTGGTTGTAGATATTGATGCACAGGAAGCGTTATCGCAGTTCTGGCGTGCCGATCCGTTGTTGGAAAATCGCCCGGCCGATAACCCAGATGGCGCAACCCCTCTTGACAATAAAGGGGTATTGGATAGTGAACCTTACATTCAATTTCACGCGCGATACAATACGCGAGCAGCGCATCCCTTCGCTCCGCCAAAACTTGGTAGGTCACGAAGCTGTGGGTTACGCGTGCATTACGGGGCGACAGTTTAATCTGTGGAATGCTGGCAAGAGCCTGATCATAAAATGCCGCGTCTGCTGCCGCCTGGCCAATATCCAACTCGCCTGGTCAAGCCCGCTTAGTGCTACCACGGCCTGGATCGTATCGAGACGGCTATTGCAGCCGAGTAAGACTATCACGTCACGGCTTTCCAGACCATGATTGCGTAATAATCGCAACGACTTAGCTATATTATCATCATTGGTGGTGATGACTCCGCCATCACCCCACACGTCAGAAATTTCAGCGGATGCAACGAGAAGGCGCCGGCCACACCCCATGTCCCGGCTGAGCGACCATCGAGGTTCGACATTATTGCTTGGCACGCATCCTCAACGATCGCAATGCCGCGTTGTTGGGCGATCTTGATGAGACGCCACATGTCCACCATCGCTCCGCTCAAATGAACTGGAATTATCGCCTTGGTGCGTGGTGTAATTGCCTCTTCAAGCTGATCGAGATCCATACAGAAATCGTCAGCGCAATCCACGAAAACGGTGCGCGCCCCAATATCGGCGATCGCGCCGACCGTGGCGATGAATGTGTTCGCGGCGGTGATGACGTCGTCGCCCGGCCCAACCCCAATAGCCTTTAAAGTAAGCCGCAATGCGTCAGTGCCAGAATTCACGCCGATCGCGTGACGTGATCCCACGAGTTGAGCAAATCGAGAACTCGAACTCTACGACTGGTCTGCCAAGTGTGAAATCACCGGTGGAGATGATTTGCCGTAAGCGCGCAAAGATCCGTTCGGGATCGGCGAACTGTTCCGGCAAATACGAGAAGGGAACCCTCACGCCAATCTCACAATGCCAATTCGATAGATCCATCACCGACTGTCGGCTACGCTAGCTCGACAGGCACTAACGATGTCGGCACAGTTCGGGTAAAACTGACTTTCTAGTCGACTGCTGGTCGGGACGGCGCTTTGTGGCCAAGCGACGCGACGGGGCCTGCTGCGCATATCAGGGCCTAAGACCTCAGCGACTGTTGCAACGATTTCCGCTCCGGCGCCATACACCTTCCAACCCGGCTCGGCGACGACAAGGCGTCTCGTCTTTCGCACTGACGCCAGAATGCTCTCAACATCCAGCGGCATTAAGCAGCGGAGATCAACGACCTCAACCGACATATTTAATTCTGCCAGAACCTCGGCCGCCTCAAGAGCGAGCGGTACCATCGATCCCATGGTCAATACCGTGATATCGGCTCCTTCGCGCCGAACTAGGGCCTCGCCAAGGCGGATGAAATAAGGCTCGTCAGGCACGTCTTCCTGCATGCTAAAAAGCGAGCGGCCCTCGATGAACATCGTCGGATCTTCGCTCATTATACTCGACAGCAGAAGCCCCTTAGCATCGGCCGGAGAGCTGGGCATGACGACTTGAAGTCCGGGTACATGCGCAAACCAAGCATGCAAGCTTTTGGTGTGTTGCGGCCCCTGTCCCCAGCCTTTACCGACGATTGCACGGATTGTCACCGGCATCTTGGCGCGGCCGCCCGACATAACCGCCACGGTGCCATCCAGTTTACGATCTGATCAATCGAATACAGCATGAAATCGAATCGCTGATGCACCAGAACCGGCCGTAGGCCGCTGGTCGCGGCGCCTGCTGCTAGCGCGCTCAATCCTCCCTCGGATATCGGCGTATCGAAAACACGCTTAACGCCGAAGCGTTCGACCAAGCCCGAGGTCGTACCGAAAATGCCGGTTTCGCCGTCGACGCCGATCCCATAAACGAATACATTTGGATCAAGCTCCATTGCTTGCCCCAGCGCCGCGTTGATGGCCCCTGCGAAGCTCAAACGCGTGCATCGCGGTTCGATTGTTCGCCCTACTGTACTGTTTCGTGACAACATCAGAATGGTCCCGGTCGCGCTTCCAATTGGCCGCTCCTAAAACCGGTTTTGCCGCTGGTGAATTCTCTTACAACTGAACTATACTCGCCGGACCAGTTGCTGCTAAGGATCTTCTTGAAATCCGCAAAGTCGGCGCGCTTGGCTGCCGCGATAGCCGTAAGGACCTCCGCATCAATATCTGCTTCCATCCGATCGAGAGTGGATTTCGGCGTCGTTCCGGCCAGTCGTCTGCGCATCGACGGAATTGGGTCACGCGCAAGCCATTTCTCAACTTCATCTGCACTGCGGTACGACATCCCTTCATCACTGCCGGGCCCGACATGACCGCAATATCGGTAAGTCTCTATTTCGATAAAGCGGGGTCCGGCGCTGGAACGCACAATCGGCACGAGACGATCCGAGGGCCTGAAATAATTGCTCACAATCGTTTCCATCGAGCTTCTCAGCGGACAGGCCGAAAGCTTGAGCGCGCTCAGCCAAGCGCGGCACCGCCTGT
>CAVTZB010000002.1:0-182528 GCA_963739115.1 uncultured Solirubrobacteraceae bacterium | reverse complement strand
GACCTGATCGCCCCTTACGGAGCTCCCAGATCATGCAGGGCCCGGTGATACCCGTTTTTCAGCCGCCGCTTATCGATGGCGGCTGATTGTGGCTTCTGTGCAGTTTTCAAGGACCGTGGAGAGGCGTATAACGCCGGCCGGAGTCGCGTCTGTTGGTCACGCCGTATGCGACGTATCCACGCGATCCCGGCGGACGCCGGTCTCTCAAAACTCAACAGCATGCTGGGGTCGTTTTGCGGCCGGGCCGGTCGTGCTCCAGAAGTAGTACAGGAGCGCTCCCAACACGGCCATCCAGCCAGGTTCGGTTGACATGCTAGGCCCGATCCGCTTGGACACCGCCATGCCTCTGGGGCTTGGCGGCCGCGCGGGCCTGTCTCGCGACAGACCCTGGATCGGGGCACCGCTAGGTGCTCCCTAGAAAGGAGGTGATCCAGCCGCAGCTTCCGCTACGGCTACCTTGTTACGACTTCACCCCAGTCACGAGCCCCACCTTCGACGGCTCCCTCCCTTGCGGGTTAGGCCACCGGCTTCGGGTGTTGCTCACTCCCGTGGTGTGACGGGCGGTGTGTACAAGGCCCGGGAACGTATTCACCGCGGCAATGCTGATCCGCGATTACTAGCAACTCCGCCTTCATGCAGGCGAATTTCAGCCTGCAATCCGAACCGAGACGCACTTTAAGGGATTCGCTCCACCTCGCGGTATCGCAGCCCTCTGTATGCGCCAATGTAGCACGTGTGTAGCCCTGGACATAAGGGGCATGAGGACTTGACGTCATCCCCACCTTCCTCCGGTTTGTCACCGGCAGTCTCGCATGAGTCCCCAACTAAATGCTGGCAACATGCGACGGGGGTTGCGCTCGTTGCGGGACTTAACCCAACATCTCACGACACGAGCTGACGACAGCCATGCACCACCTGTGAAAGTGCCCCGAAGGGAAGACGTGTTTCCACGCCGGTCACTCACATGTCAAGCCCAGGTAAGGTTCTTCGCGTCGCGTCGAATTAAACCACATGCTCCGCTGCTTGTGCGGGCCCCCGTCAATTCCTTTGAGTTTTAGCCTTGCGGCCGTACTCCCCAGGCGGGCAACTTAATGCGTTAGCTTCGACACGGGGGGAGTTGACACCCCCCACATCTAGTTGCCATCGTTTACAGCGTGGACTACCAGGGTATCTAATCCTGTTTGCTCCCCACGCTTTCGCGTCTCAGCGTCAGTCACGTCCCAGCGAGCTGCCTTCGCCATTGGTGTTCCTCCTGATATCTGCGCATTTCACCGCTACACCAGGAATTCCACTCGCCCCTTCCGGACTCTAGCCTCGCAGTATCCACCGGCATTCCAGGGTTGAGCCCTGGACTTTCACAGCGGACTAACGAGGCCGCCTACACGCTCTTTACGCCCAATAATTCCGGACAACGCTTGCACCCTACGTATTACCGCGGCTGCTGGCACGTAGTTAGCCGGTGCTTCTTGTGAAGGTACCGTCACTCCGTCCGGCTATTCACCGGAGAAGCTTCGTCCCAACTGAAAGGGGTTTACAACCCGAAAGCCTTCTTCCCCCACGCGGCGTTGCTGCGTCACGCTTTCGCGCATTGCGCAAGATTCCCCACTGCTGCCTCCCGTAGGAGTCTGGGCCGTGTCTCAGTCCCAGTGTGGCTGATCGTCCTCTCAGACCAGCTACCCATCGAAGCCTTGGTGAGCCGTTACCTCACCAACAAGCTAATGGGCCGCGGGCCCATCTCGATGCGGAGGCCGAAGCTTCCTTTCCCCTTGCGGGCACATCCGGTATTAGCCCGAGTTTCCTCGGGTTGTCCCGGTCATCGAGGCAGGTAACCCACGTGTTACTCACCCGTTCGCGGCTCTGCCCCAGGGCAAGCCCTGGTTCGTCGCTCCACTTGCATGTGTTAAGCACGCCGCCAGCGTTCGTCCTGAGCCAGGATCAAACTCTCCGTGAAGAACTTCACGAAAAGCTGTCAATGGTCTGCTTTCGCCGGCCGTACGCAAGCGCACGACTGGCTACGGCAACTCGAGACCTATACACCGTGGTCCCGAACCATGACGGGGTACTTCCTACTTGACTCTTTGACCGCCACCCGGAGGCGTCAACGACGCTCCCGCTGGCGGGTCGAACCTGGACGCACACCACGATCCAAGATGGATCGTAGATGCGCATGCTGTTGAGTTTTCAAAGACCGCCGTGCCTCACCGAAAGGGGTTCCTTCTGGAGGAGACCGATCCGACCCACGCCCAAGGGCGCCTGCGGGCCGACCAGTGAGTATAGCGCTCCCGGGCTCCCAGGGGTCTAGCCGGCGCGGAGACGGCGAAAGCGGCGCCTGCCGACCTTCAGCACCTGGCCGTCCGCCTGCTCGCAGGATACGTCATGCTGGCCCGCCGCCAGCTGGGCCTCGCCGAGCGTCACGCCGCCCTGGTCGATCATGCGGCGCGCGTCCGAGCGCGACATGCCCAGCTCGCTCGCGATCAGGCCCGGCAAGTGCAGCATCCCGTCCGCGCACTCGAAGCGCGCCTCCTGGATCTCCTCGGGTACGCCGCGCTGCACGAACACACGGTCGAAGTGCTCCTGTGCTGCCTGCGCGTCGGCCTCGGAGTGCAGCCACGCGACCAGCTTGCGCGCGAGCGCGCGCTTGGCGTCGCGTGGCGAGAGCTCTCCCGGCTGATCGCCGATTGCCGGCTCTCCTCCCAAGAGCAGCCTGTAGTACTCGCCCAGCGCCTCGTCCGGGATCGCCATCGTCTTGCCGTACATCTCCTGCGGCTCGTCGGTCACGCCGATCTGGTTGCCCAACGACTTGGACATCTTCTGGCGCCCGTTGACGCCCACCAGGATCGGCATCGTCAGGATCGCCTGCTCAGGCTGTCCGTACGCGCGCTGGATGTCGCGCCCGAGCAGCAGGTTGAACTTCTGATCGGTGCCGCCGAGCTCGACGTCCGCGCGAATCGCCACCGAGTCATAACCCTGCAGCAGCGGGTACATCATCTCGAGCATCGAGATCGGCTCGCCCGCCGCCCAGCGCTTGGAGAAGTCGTCACGCTCGAGCAGCTGCGCCGCGGTGGTCGTCGCCACGAGCCTCAGCAGCTCGCTCATCGCCATGTCCAGCCACTCGCCGTTGCGCCTCACCTCCAGTCGCTCGGGGTCCGCGTCGAGGATCTTCAGCGCCTGCTCCTGGAAGGTCGCCGCGTTCGCGTCGATCTCCTGCTCGGAGAGCATCGGGCGCAGCGTCGAGCGCCCCGACGGGTCGCCCACGCGGGCCGTGTAGTCGCCGACGATCAGCACCACCCGGTGCCCGGCGTCCTGGAACTCGCGCAGCTTGCGCAGAACCACCACATGCCCCAGATGGATGTCTGGCGCGGTCGGGTCGATCCCCAGCTTCACGCGTAGCTGACGGCCCTCCGTGGCGGCTGCGCGGAGCTTCGCCTCGAGCGCTCCCGCCGGCAGGCTGTCCACGGCGTTGCCGGCCAGCCCCGCCGCGAGCCGAGCTGCGTCGGGGAGCCCAGCGCCGCTGGCTGGGTCGGCCCCGTCGATGGCGTTCGGCATGGGGGCCAATGCTAGACTCTCGCCCGCTGGAGGGGCCCGCAGCGTCGCAGGCCCGCGCGGCCAGTGCCGTCGGATCGGGTTCTCCCAATACCCCCGAGGACCACCCTCCGCCGCTGCTGATGAGCGATGACGATCGCCCCGACATAACGCCCACCGAGCTGCGACCACCGCCGCCCGAGCTGCGATCGCCGCCCGTCGAGCTGCGATCGCAGCGCCGACCCCGCCTGAAGCGGCTGCGCCTCGCGGCAATCCTGTGCGCCGTCCTCGTGCTCGGCTTGATCTCGTTCGTGTTCGGCATCTTCGTGTCGGTCGCGTCGGACCTGCCGTCGCTGACCAAGTTCTCGCAGTACAAGGAAGAGCAGAGCTCGGTGCTGACCGACGATCTCGGTCACCCGATCGGCGTGCTCAGCCAGCAGAACCGGGTGCTCGTCAAGGCCTACCAGATCCCCACGATCGTCAAGAACGCCGTCATCTCGATCGAGGACAAGCGCTTTCGAACCAACAGCGGCATCGACATCCGCGGAATCGCGCGCGCCGCCGTCGACGACATCGAGCAGAAGGGCGTGCAGGGCGCATCGACGATCGAGGAGCAGTTCATCAAGAACGCCCTGCAGGCCCAGTCGCACCGCACGATCTTCGAGAAGCTGCGCGAGGCCGCGCTCGCGTACCAGCTCTCGCAGAAGTGGTCCAAGGAAAAGATCATCACCGCCTACCTCAATACGATCTACTTCGGCAACGGCGCCTACGGGATCGAGGCGGCCGCCCAGACCTACTTCGGCCACGAACCCGACCATCTCGGCTGCGGTATGCCAGGTCACCCGCTGTGCGTTGAACAGCTCAAGCCGTGGGAGGCCGCGCTGCTCGCCGGCATCATCCAGTCGCCCACCGAGTACGACCCCGACACGCATCCACTCGCCGCCAGGGAGCGTCGCGACGTCGTCCTCGAGCAGATGCTCGAACAGGGCTATCTGACGCGGCTGCTCTACCAAGAAAGCGTCAAGCAGGCGGTGCCCGCCGCCGAGACGATCCAGGCGCCGCAGGAGCAGACGATCGAAGGGGCCGACGTCGGCTACTTCACGAGCTGGGTGCAGCAGCAGGTGATCGAACGCTACGGCGCGCCGCGCGCCTTCGACGGCGGCATGAAGATCAGGACGACGCTCGACCTCGAGCTCCAGCGCGCCGCCGAACAGGCGATCCAGAACTACCTCCCCTACTCCGAAGACCCGTCCGCTGCGCTCGTCGCGATCGAAAACTCGACCGGCGAGGTGCGCGCGATGGTGGGCGGGCGCAACTACGACGAAAGCCCGTTCAACCTCGCCACCCAGGGCGAGCGCCAGCCCGGCTCCTCGTTCAAGGCCTTCGACCTCGCCGCCGCGCTCGAGCGCGGCATCTCACCCGACTCGGTGTGGCCGTCCAAGGAAAAGATCTTCTACTACCACGGTCCGCATGGCGTGGAAAAGTTCGTCGTGCACAACGACGAAGGCGCCTACACAGGAGAGAACACGCTGACCGGCGCGCTCGCGTACTCCGACAACTCGATCTTCGCCGAAGTCGGCCTCAAGGTCGGCACCACGCGCATCGCCGATCTCGCGCACCGCATGGGCATCACCACGCCACTGTCCACAAATGCCGCGATGACGATCGGCGGGCTGACAATCGGCGTGACGCCGCTCGACATGGCGCACGCCTACGAGACGATTGCACACGGCGGCGAGCGCGTCAGCGGCTCGCTCGCCGAAGCCGAAGCGCCGGTCGGCATCCAGGAAGTCAAAGCCGGCAACCAGCCGCTGCAGGACGGCTCACACGTCAACAAGGACCGGGTGCTCACCAACCGCGTGCTGCCGGCGGACGTCGCCAGCAGCGAGACCTCGATGCTCGAAACCGTGATCCAGTACGGGACTGGCAGGGCAGCCGCGATCGGCCAGTTCGCCGCCGGCAAGACCGGCACGACCACCAACTACGGCGACGCGTGGTTCGTCGGCTGGGACTCCAAGTTCACCGTCGCTGTGTGGGTCGGCTACCCGAACAAGCTGATCCCGATGACCAACAACTTCAACAACGGCCCGGTGCTCGGCGGCACCTTCCCGGCCCTGATCTGGCACGACTTCATGACCTCCGCCCTGCAGGTCGAACAGGAACGCTCAGAACACTCCTCCTCCGCGAAGAAGGTACCCGGGAGCCAGTCGAGCGAAGCCTCGGGCGCGACCGCTCCCGAAGCCGGCACAAGCAAGTCGTCCACGCCCCCCTCCAGCAAGACCGCGACCCCGGCCGCGCCGGGCAACGGCAAAGGCACATCGCCTGCGCCGAACGCGCCCGCCCAAGAAGCCGGCGGCGAAGCTCACACGCCCGAAAACCCCGCAACGCCGGCGACCCCCACACCGGCAGAACCCGCCCCCGCGACGCCCGCGCCGGCGACTCCGCCCGCCTCCTCGACCCCCTCAAAGACTGGCGGCGTCGGACCGACAGGCTGACCGCGCGCGACGCGCTCGGCGTCCCGCGCTCAAGCGCCGGCGCCGGCCGGCCGCGGGCGCGACACGTGGCGGCAGTCCGCCACGCAGAAGCGCCAGCGCAGCTCGACTGCGCGGCTGATCCCGATGCGCGTGCCCTCGAGCACAGGCGGGCTCTGCCACTCGCCGGCGCGCGGCCCGATGCGCACCGCACCGCTGGACAGGGAGCTGTCGTTCTCGGCAAGCGAGATGCCGAGCGCCTGCGTGAGCTTTCCCGGCCCCGAGCACAGCTCATCCACGCGCGCGCCCGGCGGCAGGCCGCGGCGCAGGCGCATCGCCTCGATCCCCCACAGTGGCTCCAGCGCCCGGATCAGCACGCCCGCGCCCACGCCCTCTGGCTCGCACACCGCGTTCAGCATCACGTGGATGCCGTAGGAGCGGTACACGTATGCGCGGCCGGGCTCGCCGAACAGCGTGCGTGTGCGCGGCGTCAGCCCGACGAACGCGTGGCACGCCGGCTCGCTCTCGTGGTAGGCCTCCGTCTCGACGATCACCCCCGCCGCGTCGCCGTGCTCGACCGTGCAGCCGATCATGTCTCTCGCGACCTCGAGCACCGGCCGCGCATAGAAGTCAGGGTCGAGTGGGCGCATCGAGCGTCGCGCGCGCCAGCGCCAGCTGCTCGCGCACCCGGGCCAGCGAGGTGCCGCCCTCGGAGATCTTCGACTCGAGCCACGAGCTCTGCGCGAGCACGCGCTGGAACTGCTCATGGTTGGCGCCCAGCGTCTCACTGTGGGCGCTCAACTCCTGCGCCGTCAGCTCCGACAGAGGCTTGCCGGCGTCGAGCGCCGTGCGCACGAGCCCCGCGACGACGCCGTGCGCCTCGCGGAAGGGCATGCCCAGGCGCACCAGCAGGTCGGCGACGTCGGTCGCCGCGATCAGCTCGTCAGCCGCGGCCTCGCGCATGCGCTCGCGGTCGAAGCTCACGCCCGCGAGCATCCCCGTCGCCGCCGCCAACGTCAGCGCCAACGTGTCCACCACGTCGAACAGGTGCTCCTTGTCCTCCTGCAGATCCTTGTTGTACGTCAGCGGCAGCGCGTGCATCACGCCGTGGAAGGCCGCCAGATGGCCGACCACGCGCGGCGCCTTCGCGCGCAGCAGCTCGGCCGCGTCGGGGTTCTTCTTCTGCGGCATGATCGAGGAGCCCGAGCTCCACGCGTCGGGCAGCTCGCAGAAGCCGAACTCGGCGCTCGACCACAGCACCAGCTCCGCGCCCAGGCGGGAGAGGTGGGTCGAGCACGTCGCCGCCGCGCCGAGGTAGTCGAGGATGAAGTCGCGGCCGGAGACGGCGTCGATCGAGTTCGGCGCCACGTCGGAGAAGCCGAGCTCGTCCGCCAGCAGCCGGCGGTCGGTGTCGAAGTTCACGCCCGCCAGCGCTCCCGCACCGAGCGGCAGCCGCCCGGACTCGCGCTCGGCGAACGCGAAGCGCTCGCGGTCGCGCTGCAGCATCCAGAAGTACGCCAGCAGGTGATGGCCGAGATACACCGGCTGGGCGCGCTGCAGATGCGTGTAGCCGGGCATCGGCCAGTCCACGTGCTCCTCCGCGCGCTCGAGCAACACCGCCATCAGCGCCGTGATCGCGCTCTGGGCCTCGGCGGTCCGCGCGCGCGTGTACATCGCCAGGTCCGTCACCACCTGGTCGTTGCGCGAGCGCGCCGTGTGCAGGCGCCCGCCCACCGGCCCCACGATCTCCGTCAAGCGCCGCTCGATCGCCATGTGGATGTCTTCGTCGTCGGGATCGAAACGGAACCCGTCCTCCGGACCGAGCTCGCGCGCGACCTGCTCCAGCCCCGCCAGCAGCGCGTCGCGATCCTCCTCCGAGATGATCCCCCGCTCGGCGAGCATTCGCGCATGCGCGCGCGACTGCGCGATGTCCTGCGGCCACAGCCGCCGGTCGAAGTCGATCGAGTTGTTCAGCCGCCGGAAGTCGCTGTGCTGTGGCTCGTGGAAACGCGACACGCGGCCAGTCTACGTCGCGCCCGCAGCGTCTCGGCGCGCGCCACCAGGGTGCCCCGCAAGCCGATGGCGATCCACGCGCGCCTTCACACCCCTGCGCTCAGCGTCCCGCGTTCGAGACTCGACGCGCGAGGGCCCGCTCGAATCCTTGGGCCTTGCGTGTCAGACGCCACGCGTTTGCCTCGCCCTTCGGCTGGCCGCCGCCGGTGTTCTCCAACAGCCCGCGCTCGCACAGACGCGCAAGCAGTCGGGATGTTTGGCCCGGGTCCGTGATGCCTGACCGTTCAGCAACCTCTTTGTTGCTGAGGCCAGGCTCGGCGGCCACGACCTTCAGTACCGCCAACGTACGGGAGGTGAGGCGAACGTCGCCTCCCACGAGCCCGTCGCGCGCTGTACTGCGCCTGGAGACCGCGAGTGGGCTGGGCTTGGCCCGTGTCAGCTCCCTGCGCGCGGCGCCCGCGCCCAGATACGGAAGCGCGATCATGCTCATCAGCGGATTCAGAAGCTCGACCAGCTCACCGGAGCCGGGCGTGAGCAGCCGCGAGTGGATCACGCTGAGGACTCCGCCGACCGTCGCCTCTGCGGTCAGCAGCTGCGGCTCGGCGCGCCCGTCGGCGCGCCCCTCGTCCAGCGCCTGTGCGAAGCGGTCGAGTACCTCGCCGCGAAGCTTCAGCGCCGCGGGGCCCGAGGCGGGCGAGCCTACGACGATCAGCCAAGCCAGCGCTGGCTCCTCGTCGAAGAAGCTCAGCAGCTCGAACAGCCCCGCGCGCACCCGGTCGACCCACTGCTCGTGAGCCTCGCAGCCGAGGCGCGCGCGCCTGCTCGCGAGCTCGAGCGCCCCCTCGATCGACGCCAGCACGCAATCGCTCCGACCGTCGAAGAGCTCGTAGAAGGTCTTCGTCGAGACCCGCGCCCTGGCAACCAAGCGTGAGACCGAGACAGATTCCGCGCCCTGCTCACATGCGAGATCGATCATGGCCGAGATGATCCGCGTACGCTGAGCCTCGCTGACACCCCCCCGCGGTATACGCTTCGGGCGTCCAAACGTCCGCGCACCGGACACGATTCTCGTCTCCATGTGTGACCCCTCTCCCTATCGTTAACGAGTAGCGAATCCCTCGCCTCCGGCCGTGGCCGGGCTCCAGAAACGCTCCCCGATCTCGCCTGTTCTGAACGACCCAATGATGTAAACATACCGAACGAGATTCGTCAAGTGTTCTCCCCGGGCCGATCCCCGCGAGACACACGCGACATGAGCGCTCATCGGATCTTTGAGCGACTGCGATGGAACGTCTCGAAGGCCACCAAATCTCCGATCGCCGTTCCGTCGTCGTCGGCCGTGAAATCATGTGGTCTGCAACCGCCCGCGCACGTGCAGTCAGCCGGTTGGCCGATTTCGGCGGTTTATCACAAGGCGCGGATGCGCGTCGGGCGCGCGAGCGTCGCTGCGAGCGCCTCGGCCACACGCTCGACCTCGGCGCTGCTCATCTCCGGGAAGAACGGCAGCGCCACCGAGCGCGCGGCGACGTCCTCACAAACCGGAAACTGTCCCTCGCGATGCCCGAAACGCTCGCGATAGAAGCTCATGAGATGGATAGCCGGCAGGTACGGCTTGCTTTGAATGCCCGCGCTGGCCAACGCGCGGACGGTCGCGTCGCGGTCGGCCCCGCGCGGGAGCTGCACGACGAAAACGAACCAGCCGCGCGTGTTTCCATCTCTGTCAAGGCATGGCAGCTCGAGGCCCTCGATTACGGTCAACCCCTCGCGGTAGAGCGCGGCCACGCGCGCGCGATCCGCCAGCATCCGATCGAGCCGCGCGAGCTGCGCGATCCCCAGCGCGCACGCGATGTCCGACAGGCGGTAGTTGAAGCCGAGCCGGTCGTGGTCGAGCCAGCCCATGTCCGGCGCGCGCCCTTGGTTGCGCTCGGAGTCGATCCGCTCCTTCAACGCCGGGTCCGCGAGCGTCACCATCCCGCCCTCGCCCGTCGTGAGCTGCTTGTTGGCGTAGAAGCCGAACACCGCCGGATGCCCGCGCCCGCCGACCGGGACGCCGTCCGCGTGCACCGCGCCTAGCGCCTCGCACGCGTCCTCGACGATCGCCAGGCCGTGCGTGGCGGCGAGCCGCTCGAACGCTGGCATCTCGGCGGGATAACCGAAGATGTGCACCGGCAACAGCGCGCGCGTGCGCTCGCCGATCGCCGCCGCCGCCGCGTCGGGGTCGAGGTTGAGCGTCACCGGGTCGATGTCCGCGAACACCGGGCGGGCGCGCTCGTACAGCGCCGCGTTGGCCGAGGCGACGAACGAGAACGGGCTCGTCACGACCTCGTCCCCCTCCCCCACACCGACCGCCCGCAGCGCCAGGTGCAGCCCGGCGGTGCCGCTGCTGACGGCGCTGGCCAGCGGCGCCCCCACGCGCGCCGCGAAGCCCTGCTCGAACTCCGTCAGGCGCGGGCCCAGCGACAGCTGCCCCGAGCGCAGCACCTCGAGCACCGCCTGCTCCTCCTGCGGCCCGATAACCGGCCGCGCGAGCGGGATCACCTGCTCGAGCCGAGCGCCGACTCCGCCGCGGCGCGGCGCTCGCCCTGCATGCCGTACTCCAGCGAGTCCACCAGCGCGTCCCACGACGCCGCGATCAGGTTCTCCGCGACCCCGATCGAGCCCCACACGCTGTGGCCGTCGGATGCGTCGATCAGCACGCGCGTGACCGCGCCCGTGCCCTTCGTCTCATCGAGGATGCGCACCTTGAAGTTGACCAGGTCGATGTCCTTGAGGTGCGGGTGGATCTCGCCGATCGCCTCGCGCAGCGCGCGGTCGAGCGCGTGCACCGGGCCGTTGCCCTCGGCGGTGCGCACGTAGCGCTCGCCGCCCAGCCAGATCTTGATCGTCGCCTCCGTGCTCGCGCGCCCGTCGGCATGCTTCTCAACGATTACGCGCCAGGACTCCAGGCGAAACAGCGGCTCGTACTCGCCCGCCTCCTTGCGCAGCAACAGCTCGAACGAGCCGTCCGCCGCCTCGAACTGGAAGCCCTCGTGCTCGAGCTCCTTGACGCGCTCGACCACGCGCTGGGCGAGCTCGTCGTCGGCCGCGATCCCCGCCTGCTGCGCCTTCTCGACGATCGTGCCGCGGCCGGAGAGCTCGGAGATCAGCACGTCGCGGTCGTTGCCCACCACCGCCGGGTCGATGTGCTCGAACGTCTGCGGCTCCGCGCGCACGCCCGCCGCATGCAGCCCCGCCTTGTGCGCGAACGCGTGCTTGCCCACGTACGGCTGCGCCGGGTTGGGCGTGCGGTTCAGCAGCTCGTCGACGAAGTGCGCCGTCTCGGTCAGCCGCGCCAGGCGCTCGGGCGCGAGCAGCTCCACGCCCATCTTCAGCTGCAGGTCGGCGATGATCGTGATCAGGTTGGCGTTGCCCGTGCGCTCGCCGATGCCATTGACCGTCCCCTGCACCTGCGTCGCACCGCATTCGACAGCCGTCAGCGTGTTCGCTACCGCACAGCCGGAGTCGTCGTGCGTGTGAATCCCCAGCGCCGCACCCGGGAGCGCTTCGCTCACCACTGCGAACGCCGTCCTTATATGAGGAGGTAGAGAGCCCCCGTTGGTGTCGCACAGCACGAGCCGCTCGACGCCCGCGTCGGCGGCAACCCGCAGGCAGTCGATCGCGTAGGAGGCGTCGAGCGCGAAGCCATCGAAGAAGTGCTCCGCGTCGAGCAGCACGCGCTTGCCCGCGCCGATGAGGAACGCAACCGAGTCGGCGATCATCGCCAGGTTCTCCTCGCGCGTCACGCGCACGACCTTCTCGACGTGCAGCACCGACGCCTTGCCCACGATCGTGCACGCCGGCGCAAAGGACTCCGCCAGCACGCGCAGACCCTCGTCCTGCTCGGCGGCGACGTCGCGCCGGCGGGTCATGCCGAAGGCGACGATCTCCGCGTTGCGCAGCGTCTCGTTCGCGAGCAGCCCGAACAGCTCGAGCTCCTTCGGGTTCGACGACGGGAAGCCCGCCTCGATCATGTGCACGCCCAGATCGTCCAGCGCGTGCACCACGCGCAGCTTCTCCTCGGCGGTCAGCGTCAGGCCGCCGCCCCCCATGCCGTCTCTGAGGGTGGCGTCGTATAGCTGTATGTCGGCCATTCGGCTCCTAGCCCGCGGAGGCCGGTTGCGAGCCGACGGGCGCCTCGCCGGCAGGCGTCTCGAGGTCGCAAGGATGCACCACGTCCAGCCACTCGCGGTAGCGCTCCGAGCGCCCGTGGATGGCGTCGTCGAACGCCGCCTGCAGCACGCGCGTGATCTCGCCCGGCTTGCCGGTGCCGACCTTGTGGTTGTCCACCTCGCGCACCGGCACGATCTCCGCGGCGGTGCCCGACAGGAACACCTCGTCCGCCAGGTACATCTCCGCGCGCGCGACGTTGCGCTCTACCACCTTGTAGCCGAGGTCCTGCGCGATCTGCATCACCGAGCGGCGCGTGATGCCGTCGAGGATCGAGTTGTGCTGGCCCGGCGTGGAGATCTCGCCGTCGCGCACGATGTAGATGTTCTCGCCCGTACCCTCGCACACGTGGCCGTGGTCGTCCAGCAGGATCGCCTCTTCATAGCCCGCCTTCACCGACTCGACCTTCGCGAGCACGCTGTTGAGGTACTGGCCGCTGGCCTTCGCGTGCGGGATCAGCGAGTCGGGGCTGATGCGCCGCCACGAGGAGGTCATCGCGCGCACGCCGTTGCGCATGCCCTCCTCGCCCAGGTAGGTGCCCCACTCCCAGCACGCGATCGTCACGTCCACCGGCGCGTCCAGCGGGTTCAGGCCCATCGAGCCGTAGCCGCGGTAGACGATCGGGCGGATGTAGCAGGAGCGCAGGCCGTTGCGCGCCACGAGCTCGAGCGTCGCCTCGCGCAGCTCCTCGTCGGAGAACGGCAGCTCCATGTAGAACAGCTCCGCCGAGCGGCGCAGGCGCTCCACGTGCTCGGCGTTGCGGAACACCGCCGGACCGAGCACCGTGTCGTAGCAGCGCACGCCCTCGAACACCCCCGTGCCGTAGTGCAGGCCGTGCGTCAGAACGTGGACCTTGGCGTCCTCCCAGGCGACGAAATCTCCGTTCATCCAGATGAGGTCGGTGGGCTCCACGGTCGTTGACTCCTATTTGACGTTTTCGAGCACTGTCCTGGTCGCCTGCTCCGTACCGGCATCGCCGCCCAGATCGGGCGTGCGCAGGCCCCCGGCGAGTGCACGTTCAACGCCCGATTCTACAGCCGCGGCCTCGCTTTCCAAGCCGAGGCCGTGGCGGAGCATCAGCGCCGCCGACAGGAACATCGCCAGCGGGTTCGCCACGCCCTGCCCGACGATGTCCGGCGCGGAGCCGTGCACCGGCTCGAACAGGCCGGGGCCATCGCCGCCCAGCGACGCGCTGGGGAGCATGCCGATCGAGCCCGTGAGCATCGCCGCCTCGTCGGAGAGGATGTCTCCGAACATGTTCTCCGTGACGATCACGTCGAAGTCGCGCGGCGCGGACACGAGTTGCATGGCGGCGTTGTCGACGAGCACGTGCTCCAGCTCGATGTGGGAGAACTCGCGGGCGTGCAGCGCGCTGACGACCTCGCGCCACAGCCTGGAGGTCTCGAGCACGTTGGCCTTGTCCACGCTCGTCACCTTCGGGCTTCCCGAGCGCCGCTCCGCCGCCTCGAACGCGCTGCGCGCGATGCGCTCGATCTCCTCCGTCGTGTACGCGCACACGTCAGACGCGGACGTGGCCGTGCGCGTCTTCTCGCCGAAGTAGATGCCGCCGGTCAGCTCGCGCACGACCAGCAGGTCCGTGCCCTCGATCCGCTCGCGTCGCAGCGGCGAGGCGTCATACAGCGCCGGCAGCGGCTTGACCGGGCGCAGGTTGGCGTACAGCCCGAGCCCCTTGCGCAGCCCCAGCAGCCCCTGCTCGGGGCGCGGCCTGCTCGGATCGGTGGTGTCCCACTTGGGCCCGCCGACCGCCGCCAGCAGCACCGCGTCGGCGTGCCTGCACGCGTCGAGCACGTCGTCTGTCAGCGCCACGCCGTGCACGTCGATCGACGCGCCGCCGAACAGGTACTCCTCGAACTCGAAGTCGCCAAGCGTTTCGAGCAGCTCGAGCGTCGGCTCCATGATCTCCGGGCCGATCCCGTCGCCGGGGAGGGTGACGATGAGGTGTGCCACGGCGCGCGACGCTAGCAGGACAGAGCAGCGCAGAGGAGTAGGCTCCATCGGACGACGCCGCAAAGCCGAGCATGAGGAGGGCATGCCATGAGTTCCACGAGCCGGAATGAGACGCCGCTCGATGAGGTGCGTGTCGCAGACCTTGAGAACTTTCAAGACGGGCCGCCGCTCGAGCTGTTCCGGCGACTGCGTGCCGAGTGCCCCGTGCACTGGACGGACCGCATCGAGGAGTACCCCGATGAGGAAGGCTTCTGGTCGGTGACCACGGCCGATGACGTGTACGAGGTGAGCCGCGACTGGGAGACGTTCTCCTCCGAAACCGGCGGCTTCACGGCGATGAAGAACGCGGGCCTGTCGCTCGAGATGCAGCAGGCGATGTTCATCGGCATGGATCCGCCGAAGCACGATCGCCTCAAGGCGCTCTTCCAGCGCGGCTTCACGCCGAAGCGGATCGCCGAGCACGAGGAGGCGATCCGCGCGATCACCATCGAGGTGCTCGACCAGCTCGAGGGCCGCGAGTCCTGCGATCTGGTGACCGACGTCGCACAGCCGGTGGTGTCGCGGGTGATCGGGAGCTTCATGGGCCTCCCGCCCGAGGACGACGAGGCCTGGGCGGCCCTGATGAACACGATCGTCACCGCCGGCGACCCCGACGCTACGCCCGAGGGCGCCCAGACGATCATGGAGGAGCTCGTCCCACAGGTGTTCGAGCGCTGTGGTGCGCTGATCTCCGAGCGCCGGGAGAAGCCGACGGACGATCTGACGAGCGTGCTCGTCAATGCCGAGATCGATGGCGAGGGGCTCGAGGACCATGAGATCGTGATGGGATTCGTGCTGCTGATGGCGGCCGGCAACGACAGCACGAAGGCGACGTACTGCAGTGGGATGAGGGCGCTGATGGAGGACCCGGAGCAGCGACAGCTGGTGCTGGAGGACCCGTCGCTCGTGCCGGCCGCGGTCGAGGAGTCGCTGCGCATGTTCCCGGCCTTCGCCCACTTCGCCCGCACGGCGACGCGCGACACGGAGCTACACGGGCAGCCGATCCGCGAGGGCGAGAAGCTGGTGATGTGGTACCCGTCCTCCAACCGCGACGAGACGCGCTATGAGGATCCCGATCACTTCGATGTGAGACGCAATGCGGAGCACCAGGCGTTCGGTGCAGGCGGCCGGCACTTCTGCCTTGGCACGGCGCTCGCGCGCCTTGAGCTGCGGATCCTGATCGAGGAGACGCTCAGGGCGTTTCCCGAGATGGAGATAGCGGACAGCCCGAAGTATGTCGAGTCGGGCTTCGCCAACCAGCTCAAGACGCTGCCGGTTCGACTGCGGCCGTAGCTGCTCAGAGCGCCGTGGTCACGGGACCATTGCGTTCGCGATTGCTCTCGTAGTCGGCGATCTCATCGGATTGCTGCAGTGTGAGCGCGATGTCGTCGAGACCCCCCAGCAGGCGGTGGCGGATCTCGTGGTCGATCTCGAAGGCGACCTGGCGGCCGGCAAAGCGGACCTCCTGCTCGCGCAGGTCGACCTGGCCGTGGCCGGCGCGCGCGAGCGCTTTGCAGTCCTCGTCGGAGAGCACGATCGGGAGCAGCCCGATCTTGGTGCAGTTGGAGTAGAAGATGTCGGCGAAGGACGGCGCGACGATCGCCTGAAAGCCGTAGTCCTGGAGCCCCCAGGGAGCGTGCTCGCGCGATGAGCCGCAGCCGAAGTTCTCGCCCGCGACGAGGATCGGGTTGGGCGGCAGGTCCCAGTCGGGCTCCTTGGCCCAGTCGTAGAACAGGAACTCTCCAAAGCCGCTGCGCTCGACCCGCTTGAGGAACTGCTTGGGCATGATCTGGTCGGTGTCAACGTCGGCGCGGTCGAGGTGGCTGACCGGCCCGCTGATTGTCTCGATGGGTTCCATCACTGATCTCCTTTCGCGGGTCTCATCCCGCCGTAGATTGCGGCCTCGGCCCACTTGAAGTGCACTTCCACCTGCTCGAAGCCGGCGTCACGCAGCCAGCGCAGCTGGTCCCCGACGGTGTCGGGCCGGTCGTGGTCGTCCTCGAGGTCGACTTCATGCTCGTGGCGGGTTCCGCCGCTGTCGCGCTCGGCGCGCACGGCGTTGGCGAGCATCTCCTCGTCGAACAGGCCGCGCAGCGGCCCGTCGATGGCGACGTACTCCATGTTCACGAACATGCCGCCGGGCTCGAGCAGCTCGAGTAGCTCGGCGAACAGTGCGGGCTTGCGCTCCGGTGGGAGGTGGTGGATGGCGAGCCCGGAGACGACCGCGTCGTAGCGCCCGGCGGGCAGCGCGTCGCGCCAGGCGGGATCGTTGAGATCGCCGGTCACGGCCTGCCAGCGTCCGGCGTACGCGTCGAGGTTGACGGCGGCGCGGGCGAGCATCGGCTGAGAGAAGTCGACGAGCACGCCGTGCGCTTCGGCGCCCTCCCCACCGGCGCGGAGCATCAGCTCGCTCATGGCGCCGGCGCCGGCGCCGATGTCGAGGAAGCGCTTCACGGGGCGCTCGCTGCGGGCGAACAACCGCGCGATGACGTCCTCCTGCAGCTCGAGCAGCGGGATCAGGATCCGCCGGCGCTCGGCGTAGCTCGCAGCGAGCTCCTCGCGCTGCCAGTGCGCGCCGGGTGTGACGTGCAGCCCCTGCGCCAGCCCGCCCGCCGACCCGCCGCTCGCGCTCACGACCACTCCCTGATGTCCACGAACCGCCCCTCGATCGCCGCGGCGGCAGCCATCTGCGGCGAGACGAGATGGGTCCTACCGCCCCGCCCCTGGCGTCCCTCGAAGTTGCGGTTGGAGGTGGACGCGCAGCGCTCGCCGGGCTGCAGGATGTCGGGGTTCATGCCGAGGCACATCGAGCAGCCGGCGACGCGCCAGTCGAAGCCGGCGTCACGGAACACCTGGTCGAGGCCCTCGGCCTCGGCCTGCGCCTTCACCTGCTGGGAGCCGGGCACGACCATCGCGTTCACCGACGGCGCGACCTTCCTGCCGGCGACGACCGCGGCGGCGGCGCGCAGGTCGCCGATGCGCGAGTTGGTGCACGAGCCGATGAACACGCGGTCGACGGCGATCTGCTCGATCGGCGTTCCCGGCTCGAGCGCCATGTAGTGCAGCGCGCGTTCGGTCGCCTCACGGTCGGCGGGGCTGTCGAACTCCTCGGGCGCGGGCACGCGCTCGGTGACGGCGCGCACCATGCCGGGGTTGGTGCCCCAGGTGACCTGCGGTGAGATCGCGGAGGCGTCGATCACGACCTCGGTGTCGAACTCGGCGCCGTCGTCGGTTGCGAGCTGGCGCCAGCGCTCGATCGCGGCGTCGAGCTCGGCGCCATGCGGTGCCCCGGGGCGTGCGTGGTCGGCGCGCTCGGCGTCGCGGAACCACGCGAACGTAGTCTCGTCGGGAGCGATCATGCCGGCACGCCCGCCGCCCTCGATGGTCATGTTGCAGACGGTCATGCGCCCCTCCATCGAGAGCGCCTCGATCGCGGGCCCGGCGTACTCGACGGCGTGGCCGGTGAGCCCACCGACGCCGAGCTGGCCGAGCGTGCCGAGGATCAGGTCCTTGGCGGTAACGCCGAAGCCGAGCTCGCCCTCGTAGCGGATGCGCATCGAGCGCGGTTTCTGCTGGACCATGCATTGGGTGGCGAGCACGTGCTCGACCTCGGAGGTGCCGATGCCGAACGCGAGCGCACCGAAGGCGCCGTGCGTGGAGGTGTGCGAGTCGCCGCACACGATCGTCATGCCCGGCTGGGTGACGCCCAGCTCAGGGCCGATCACGTGCACGATCCCCTGGCGGTCGGAGCCGAGTGAGTAGATGGGCACGCCGAACTCCGCGCAGTTGCGCTCGAGCGTTTCGACCTGCACGCGCGAGAGCTCGTCCTTGATGCGCGCGGCGACGGGCGTGCCGTCGGTGGGCGTGTTGTGGTCGGCCGTGGCCAGCGTGCGGTCGGGCCGGCGCACGCTGCGACCGGCGAGGCGCAGCCCGTCGAAGGCCTGTGGGCTGGTGACCTCGTGCACGAGGTGCAGGTCGATGTACAGCAGGCCGTCGGCTACCTCGTGGGCCTCCCAGATCTTCTCGAACAGCGTCTTGGGCATTAGCTTCTCCTTAGTCCGGCGGCGACTACGGCCAGAAACTCAGCGTCCGCGTCGCGCTCCTTGGGGTTCTCGAAGTGGTGCGGCAGGTCGGCGTCGAACGTCACGCAGTCGCCGCGGTCAAGGACATAGCGCTGCCCGTCGCAGACGAGCACGACCGAGCCCTTCTCGACGAGCGCGGTCTCGCGGCTGCCGGGCTCGTGCATCGGCGGGTCGTCGGGCGCGCCGGTCGCGCCGCCGGGCGCGAGCGTGTGCCTGGAGATCTCCGCACGCTGGCCTGGCTGTGAGGAGGTGAGCACCTCGAAGCCATGACCGCGCTTCTTGTTGCCCCCGCGCTGGCGCTGACCCGCGTGCACGACCGTCACCGCGCCGGTCTCATCCAGGCGTAGCAACTGCGACAGCCGCAGATCGAGGCCGGCGGCGATGCGCGCGGCGACGGTCAGCGTGGGGCTCGTCTCCCCTCGCTCGACCTGCGAGAGCATCGGCGCGCTGACGCCGCTGCGCTCGGCGAGGTCCCGCAGCGACAGCCCCTCGGACTCGCGCAGGGCCTTCACGCGCGCGCCGATGACGGCCGGCGAGAGGGCCGAGGCGTGGTCGGGCAGCGTGTCCACGACTATTCCGTCGCTCGTCATACAAGTGTACGTTATCACAGACGGTCGCCGGGCGCCGTCGAGTTGCGTCCCAAGTGATCGTCACGCTGTGCATGTGAGTCTGATCACCCAACAACCAAGCGGAGCGCTCGCGCCTTTGCGGCCGCGCCGCTAGCCTTTCTGGCATGGCATCGCATGCAGTCGCATTCAGCGCAGACGATCTCTGGAACCTGCCCGACGATGGCATGCGCCATGAGCTGGTCGAAGGACAGTTGCGAACGATGACACCCGCCGGCGCCGAGCATGGCCGTGTTGCGATGGCGGCGGGCCGGCTGCTGAGCGTGCATGTGCACGCCACCGGGACCGGCGTGACATTCGGCGCCGAGACGGGGTTCGTCCTGGCGAGCGATCCTGACACCGTCCGCGCGCCAGACGCGGCGTTCGTCAGCAAGGTGCACGCGGACGCGGTCGGCCGAACAGTCAGGTTCTGGCCCGGTCCGCCCGACTTTGCCATAGAGGTCGTCTCCCCAAACGACAGCTTCAGCGAGGTGGAGTCCAAGGCACTCGACTGGGTGACCGCGGGTGCGTACGCGATTCTCGTACTCGACCCCGCCAGGCGCACGGCGACCGTGTATCGCGCGCGCGGGGACGTGCGCGTCTTCACCGACGGCAAGGTAGACCTGAGCCACGCGGTGCCCGGCTGGCGGGTCGCGGTCGCCGACTTCTTCGCGTGACCGGCGCTCCGGCAACGGCCACGCGCTACCCCGCCCGGACCCCGGTAGGGGTCCCCTAAAAGACGCTCTCAGCCCGCTGTCTCCGGCAATCCAATCGCCGCGTCGGCCTGCGAGCGCGCGACCGCCACCGACAGCGCACGCACATACGCGCGCGCGGCCGCGTCGATGATGTCCGTCGAGACGCCCTGACCGGCGCCGGTGAAGCCGGCGACCTCGAGCACCACGGAGACCTCGCCGAGCGCGTCCTGGCCCTCGGTGACCGCGCCGATGGTGAAGTCGCTGAGCACGGGCGCTACGCCAGTCGCGGCGTTGATCGCCTGGAAGACGGCGTCGATCGGGCCGTCGCCGGTGAACGAGCCCTTGGCGGAGGAGCCGTCGGGGAGCGTCACCGACACGCGCGCGTGCGGCGGGCGCAGCGAGGAGGCGTCGACCTCGAAGGACTCCAGCGCGTAGCCGGCAACCTCCTCGCGCAGCTCGTCGGTGACGAGCGCCTCGAGGTCCATCGCGGTGACCTGCTTCTTGCGATCGGCGATCTCCTTGAAGCGCTTGAACGCGAGATTCAGCGCCTGGCCGTCGAGCTCGAAGCCCATCTCCTCGAGCGCTTTGCTCAGCGCGTGGCGGCCCGAGTGCTTGCCGAGCACGATCGAGTTGCTGCGTAGGCCGACGGTCGTGGCGTCCATGATCTCGTAGGTGGTGCGCTCCTTCAGTACACCGTCCTGGTGGATGCCGGACTCGTGCGCGAACGCGTTGCGCCCGACGATCGCCTTGTTCGGCTGCACCTGGTAGCCGGTCAGACGGGAGACCAGCCGGCTCGTGCGCGCGATCTCCGTCGTCTCGATCCCCGTCCACAGGCCGAGGCTCGGCTCGCGCGTGTGCAGCAGCATCGCGATCTCCTCGAGCGAGGCGTTGCCAGCGCGCTCGCCGATTCCGTTGATCGCGCACTCGACCTGGCGGCAGCCGGCTTCGATGCCGGCGAGCGAGTTGGCGACTGCCAGGCCGAGGTCGTCGTGGCAGTGGACGGAGAGCACGACCCGGTGCAGGTCTGGGACCAGCTCGTAGAGACGAGCCAGGAAGGCTGCGAACTCCTGCGGTATCGCGTAGCCGACCGTGTCGGGGATGTTGATCGTCACGGCGCCCTCGTCGATCGCGACCTGCACCACAGCGGCGGTGAATTCGACGTCCGCGCGGCTGGCGTCCATCGGCGAGAACTCGACATCGTCCAGATACTGCTTGGCGTGTGCGACCGCGGCGCGAGCCTGGCCGATGACGTCCTCGCGCGTCGTCTGCAGCTGGTGCTCGATGTGGATGTCCGAGGTCGAGATGAACGTGTGGACGCGCGGGCGCCCGGAGTCCTTCACCGCGTTCCACGCCGCGTCGATGTCCTGATGGTTCGTGCGCGCCAGACCGCAGATCACCGGACCTTCGACCTCCTGCGCAATCGCCTGGACGCCCTCGAAGTCGCCCGGGGAGGCGATCGGGAAGCCAGCCTCGATCACGTCCACCCCAAGCCGCGCCAGCTGCTGGGCGATCTCAAGCTTTTCCTGCTTGTTCAGCGAGATCCCCGGAGACTGCTCGCCGTCGCGCAGCGTCGTGTCGAAGATCTTGACGCGGTTCGCCGCGTCCCTACCGGCCCTCGCGCCGGCGGCAACGCCGCCGTTCGATGCGTCTGAAGTGCTCATGTCGTTCGTGCTCCTTCTCTATCTCGCTTTACGTTCCTCTCTGCTGGGTATGCGGCTACGCGGCCGCCACGCGCTATTCCCCCCGAGGGGGGAGCAGAAGAAGAGACAGGAGCGAGAACTGAAACGACATCTCAGCGGAGGTTAGCACCGCCCGGCCTGCGCGGCGACGCGGTGCGGTCACAGTTTCGCGGCGACCTGCGTAAGCAGCGACAGCGAGTTCTGCGGATTGGCTTCTTCGTTGCCCGGGGTGCTGACGAGCGAGAAGCTGACGACGAGGTTGTGCACCCGCACGGTCTCAAGACTGCTGTATTCGAGGCCCATCGAGCCCGTCGTGGCCCTCGTGGCGAGCACCGCTTCTTCACCGACGGGCGGATGCGAAACCGCGTACCCGGTCAGCGGGACGCGCGAGACGATGCTGTAGAACCGAATCGCACCCGAGACGGTCGCGGATCTCACGATCGACACGAGGGGAGCGATCACACCGATGAATTCATTACCGACCATGCTGCCCTTCTCAAGGAAGGCGCAGTTTGACGCCGTGCTCCCGCCCGGCTGGCCGGCCTGTGCGCCGAGGCCACCCGGCTGGCCGACGACCCCGCCGAGCACCATCGACAATTCGGTGCTGAAGCCGGGGAGCAGCTGCTGACAGTTGGGCAGCGCCAGCAGCACCTCGCAGGGCTTGTGGCGCACCAGGTGGAGGAGTCCCCCCGTCGAGCCTCCCGCGAGCGCCAGATCGCCCTTCTTGAAGAGCTCGAAGTGGCTGGGTTCCGTCGGACATTCGCACGCCTTCGCGGTGGAGCCGCACAGCACCAGGGGGCCGCCCAGCACCTCATCGACGCTGCCCCCGGCCGTCGAATGGATCCGCGCCTCGCCCGAGCTGAGGGACACTTCCACGAGCGGTTCGAGCTTCGACAGGTGCTTGAGCACGAGCTTGAAGGGCGTGTCGGCGTAGGGCCTAGCCGTCAGCGTGCGCGGTGGAGTGGTGCTCGTGATCGTCGCGGTGGGTGCTCTGAAGTTCACTTCCGTGCTCGAGGGGACGTTCGGGCCCCGCTCGTCCCAGGCCGGCCCGAGGCCCGGTTCGCGGAAGAAGGCGGAGGCCTCGGAGTCGAGGTAGCTTTCCTCGCCGCCGACGCCGGCCAGCCAGGCCGCCGGCGAGTCGGTCGCTTCGAACATCTTCGCAAAGCGCGTCCACGGAGATATGCCGCTGGAGGCCATGTGGCCGAAGAAGCCGATCGCCGAGTAGTCGCGTGTGAACAACGGCGTGGCGGGCGTGCGCAGGTAGCGCTTCCATTCGTGCCGCGCGCTGCGGTCGTGGCTGATGAGCTCCGACTCGACCCATTGCGCCGAGCCCTCGATCAGCCAGTCGTTTTCGGGCCGGTTGAAGTTCGCCAGCGTCCCCGACATGACCGCCTGGAAAGCGTGGAAGACCTCGTGGGAGATGGTGTCCCTCAGTTCCCCGTTGATGTGGGGCTTGATGGCAAGCTCGATCACACAGCCCACGGCCGGCCCCTCGGCGACGCCCGTGGCGTCACTGCAGTCGGTGACGCCCAGCGACGGCCCGGTGGGGGTCGCTATGACATTGTGAGGGGACTCCTGCAGCGTGATGAAACGCGCTGCTCCCCCCGGTAGGCCAAGACCGAGCTTTGCCCCCTCGATCGCGGCGTATTCTTCGATCAGGGCGCGATCCTTCACCGGACTCACCGCCGGCACGGCCAGCGCGGGCGCGGCCTCGAGGGTCAGCGACGCCCATGCTGCGAGCGCTGCCCACGAGATGATGCCCGCGCGCACAGACACACTCAGCTCAAGCCGTCTGGACGACGCAACTCACGGGGTCAGGACGACCTTTCCCACGTTGCGACGCTCGGTGATCATGTTCTGAGCGGCGCCGGCTCGCTCGAAGGGAAAAGCCTCGGCGACGACCGGTTTGACGGTGCCGTCGTCGAGCAGCTCGCGCATCGACTCGATCCACGGCTCCAGCGTCCCGCGGTCCTTCCACAGGCTGAGCATGTTCAGCCCGATCACGGCCTTCGATTCGGACATCTGCTTGATCAGGTTGAAGCGGGGCATGCGCGCGACGGCGCGCAGCGCGGTGACGACGTTTTTGCGCTCCCCGGAGACGAGTGAGGAGGCGCCAAACGCCACCAGGCGTCCGCCGGGGCGCAGCAGGTTGTAGCTGCGACGGAAGCTCGCGCCGCCGACGGCGTCCATGATCACGTCGAACTTCGGCAGGCCACTCTCCCAGCCGGGCTTGGTGTAGTCGATCGCGTGATCGACGCCCAGCTCGAGGCAGCGCGCGTGCTTGCCCGGCGAGGCGGTGCCGTAGACCTCGACGCCGACGCGCTTGGCGATCTGGGTGGCGGCGATGCCGACGCCGCCTCCGGCGGAGTGGATCAGCACGCGCTCTCCCGGCTGCAGGTTGCCGTAGCCGATCAGCCCCGCCCACGCGGTTCCGTAGTTCACTGGGATCGCCGCGCCCTGCTCGAAGCTGAGTTCGTCCGGGAGCGCGAGCGTGTCGGAGGCCGCAGCGACCACCTGTGAGGCGTAGCCGCCGAACTGCGTGCCCGCGAACACGCGCTGGCCCACGCTCAGGCTCTCGACGCCCTCCCCCACCTCGAGGATCGTGCCGGCGACCTCATAGCCGACCACGCACGGAGTCTTGGGGGCGTCGGGATACAGGCCCATCCGCGCCATCACGTCCGCGAAGTTGATCCCCGCTGCCGCGACCTCGATGCGCACCTGGCCGCGGCCGAGCACCGGGTCGGGGCGCTCCTGCACCTGCAGCACGTCGGGGCCGCCGTGCTTGGTGATGACGACGGCCCGCATGCGAGCACCCTACTCCAGGACGCTCAGAAGCTCGTTTTCAAAAGGGCTCTCAGCCGAGATCGACCGACCAGCCGCCCACGAACCCGTCCGAGGCGACGATCTCCTGCACGACCGCGTCGGGCACGCGCGCGTCGGTCGTGACGACCATCGCCGCGAGACCCTGAGCGGCCTCCGCGTCCGTGGACGGCGACGCCGAGCGCTCGCCGACCTTCTCGCTCCCGTCGGGAACATGACCGACGGCGGCCGAGGAAATGTTGATGCCGTGCGAGCCGAAGATCGTGCCGACACGGCCGATCATCCCCGGCAGATCCTCGTAGCGGAAGACGGTGACGTAGGGCTCGAGCTCGATCGTCAGCCGCCGGCCCTGCACCTCGACGAGGTGCGGCGCGCGATTCGGCCCGATGCCGGTGCCGGCGACGGCCACGCGCTCGGAGCCCGCGACCACGGTCACGCGGATCAGCTCGTTGAAGTCCTGTGCCTCGGAGACGACCTTCTCCTCGAAGACGATCCCGCGCTGCTGGGCCATCGTCGGCGCGTTCACCAGGTTGACCTGCTCCTCGCTGCGGCCCTGCAGCGCGCCGACGATCACCGCGAGCCCCAACAGGCGCGTGTCGAAGTCGGCGATCCTGCCGAGGAACGCCGCCTCGATCCGCTCGACGGAGCTGCCCTCGGCGAGCTTCATCGCGAGATGTCCGAGCTGGGAGGCGAGCGGCAGGAACGGCCCGAGCATCTCCATGTCCTCGGCCGCGATCGCGGGGATGTTGACGGCGGTCGAGACCACGCCGCCGGTGAGCGCCGCAACGACCTGCTCGGCGCTCTGGTAGCCGGCGCGGTCGGTGGCCTCGGCGGTGGAGGCGCCCAGGTGCGGTGTGACGACGACGTTGGCGTAGCCGAACAGCGGGTGCTCAGTGGTCGGCTCCTTCGCGAACACGTCGATCGCCGCACCGGCGACCTTGCCCGAGTCCAGCGCCGCCTGCAACGCGCCGTCGTCGATCAGCCCGCCGCGCGCGACGTTCAGGATGCGCACGCCGTCGCGCATCTTCGCGAACGCGTCCGCGTCGATGAAGCCTTCCGTCTCAGGAGTCTTGGGCAGGTGGATGGTGATGAAGTCCGACTGCGCGTACAGGTCCTCGACGCCGTCGGTCTTCTCGACGCCGAGCTCGCGATAGCGCTCGGCGCTGACGAACGGGTCGAACGCGATCACGCGCATGCCGAAGCCGCGCGCGCGCTGCGCGACCAGCTGGCCGATGCGCCCGAAGCCGAGGATCCCGAGCGTCTTCTCATACAGCTCCACGCCTGAGTACTTCGAGCGGTCCCATTTGCCGGCGATCAAAGAGGCGTACGCCTGCGGGATGTTGCGCGCGAGCGCCAGCAGCAGAGCCATCGTGTGCTCGGCCGCCGTAACGACGTTCGACTCGGGCGCGTTCGCGACGACGATCCCGCGCTGGGTGGCGGCCACGACGTTGACGTTGTCCACCCCCACGCCCGCGCGGCCGATCACGCGCAGGCGCCCGGCGCGGGCGATCAGCTCGGCGGTCAGCTTCGTCGCCGAGCGGATGACGATGCCCTCGTACTCGCCGATGCGCTCGGCGAGCTGATCGTCGTCCCAGTCGACGCCGACCTCGACGTCGAAGTGCTCGCGCAGCAGCGCCACCCCGGAGTCGCCGATCTTCTCCTTGACGAGCACCTTCGGACGGTCGTTCATGACGCCGTCCGCTCGAGGACCCACTCGATGCACGCGGTCAGTGCCTGCACGTCGGCGGTGTCGACCGCGGGGAACATCCCCACACGCAGTTGGTTGCGCCCGAGCTTGCGGTAGGGCTCGACGTTGACGATGCCGTTCGCGCGCAGCGTGGCCGCGAGCGCGGCGGCGTCGACGGACTCGTCGAAGTCGATCGTGCCGACCACCAGCGAGCGCTTCGCCGGGTCGGCGACGAACGGCGTCGTGTACGCGGTCTTCTCGGCCCAGCCATAGAGGTGATCAGATGAGGCGCGGGTGCGTGCGGCACACCAATCGAGGCCGCCGCCGTCGAGCATCCAGCGAATCTGATCGGCGAGCAGGAACAGCGTGGCCACGGCCGGGGTGTTGTAGGTCTGGTCTTTGAGCGAGTTCTCCAGGGCCGTGTGCAGCGACAGGAACTCAGGGATCCAGCGCTCGGAGGCGTGCAGCGCGGCGATCCGCTCCTGCGCGGCGGGGCTGAGCAGCGCGATCCACAGTCCGCCGTCGGCCGCGAAGCTCTTCTGTGGCGCGAAGTAGTAGGCGTCGGCCTGCGAGACGTCCACGGGCAGGCCCCCGGCGCCGGAGGTGGCGTCGATCAGGACTAGCGCGCCGGCGGCCTCGGCTGGGCGAATGACCGGGGCCATCACGCCGGTCGAGGTCTCGTTGTGCGCCCACGCGAGCGCGTCCGCGCCCGCCTCGGCGGCGAGCGGGCCGAGCGCCAGCGGGCCGGGGGCGTCGCCGGGATCGGCCGACAGCTTGACGGGCTCCTCCAGGAACGGCGCGCCGACGCTCACGGCGGCGAACTTCTGCGAGAACTCTCCAAACGTCAGGTGCGCCGAGCGGCGCTCGATGAGCCCGAAGGCGGCGGCGTCCCAGAACGCGGTCGCGCCGCCGTTGCCGAGCGCGACCTCGTAGCCGTCGGGCGCGGCGAACAGCTCGCGCAGACCCGCGCGGATCTCGCCGACGAGCGCCTTCACGGGCTTCTGCCTGTGCGAGGTCCCCATCACCGCGCCGCCCTCTGAGGCGAGGCGCGCGAGCGCCTCCGGGCGCACCTTCGATGGCCCGCAGCCAAAGCGCCCGTCTCGGGGCCTCAGCTCGTCGGGTATGACCAGCGGCGTCGGTTCTGTCAGGGGGCTCGTCGTCATCTTGGGCTCCTCGTCATGTCGGACCTCGAGCGAATGGTCGGTGCTGTGAGGGTGCCCAGGCGCGCGGCGGTGCTGCGTCGTCACTCCCCGGTGGTGAACTCCACCCGAGCGCCAGTCGCGACGACGAAGGCGAGTGTAGCGAACGCCGGGTGCTACGCCGCGACGATCCCGGTGCGATCGCTCCAGTCATAGCCTGGACCCACCGGGATGATGTGCTTGGGGTTGAGCTCGTCGTGGGTGGTGTAGTAGTGGCGCTTGATCTGCGCCATCGCGACGGTGGCGGCGACCCCCGGCCACTGGTAGAGCTCGCGCGCGTAGCGCCACAGACCGGGGTAGTCGACGACACGCCGGCGGTTGCAGCGGAAGTGCAGGTTGTAGACCTCGTCGAAGCGCATGAGCGTCGGGAACAGCCGCCAGTCGGCCTCGGTGGGGCGCTCGCCGAGCAGGAAGCGCCGCTCGCCGAGCAGCCCCTCGAGCCACTCGAAGCTGTCGAACAGCTCGGCGAAGGCATGCTCATAGGCCGCCTGGCGGCGGGCGAAGCCCGCCTTGTAGACGCCGTTGTTGACCGTGTCGTACACGCGCTCGTTGATCGCATCGATCTCCGCGCGCAGCGACTCCGGGTAGAGCTCCAGCTCGGCCCCATGCCCGAGCCCCCCGAGCGACTCGGCGCAGCCCATCATCCGCACGATGTCGCTCGACTCGTTGTTGACGATCCGCCCGGCGAGGGTGTCCCACAGCACGGGAACCGTGATCCGCCCCACGAAGCCCGGGTCGCTCAGACGGTAGGCCTCGCTCATGAAGGCCCAGCCGTGCAGCCGGTTAACGTACTCGCCTCCGGGCCCATCGTCGAAGCGCTCACCGGTGAAGGCCCAGCCGCGCTCGTCGCGGAACGGCGCGAGGTAGGAGATCGCCACCGCCTCCTGCAAGCCGGCCAGCTCGCGAACGATCGCCGTACGGTGGCACCACGGGCAGGCGAGCGACACGTACAGGTGATAGCGGCCCGCCTCGACGGGGAGCTCGCTCGCGCGACCCGACAGCGGATCGATCCCGATCCAGTCCCGAAAGCGGCTCTGCTGGCGCTCGAAGCTGCCACTCGCGAGCTCGCGATCGATCAGGACATCAGCCATGCCACAGGACCTCCCGCTTGACGACCATGGCGCTCCAGCCATCGGGCAGCCGCGTGGGCGCAACGCCGGCAGGCTCGTCGAGCACCGACTCCTCCCTGACCAGCAGGCAGAACTCGGGTGCCGGGCCGAACACGAGCTGGCGGCGCCACAGGCTCGCGTGGCGCGGATCCATGCCGTCGCCGAGCAGCTCGCCGAGCTCGGCGCGCGGCGCGCCCGCCGGCCGTGCCACCCAGATCGCGACGTTGGCCTCGCCGAGCGGCGTCGCGAGCTCTCCGGTATCCGAGCGACAGCCCTCGACGAGCGCGTACAGGCCGCCCGCCCCGCCGCCGAAGCGCCGCGCGGCGTCGTCGTGCGTCGTGCGATGCCCGCGGCCGACAGCCGCCTCGTTGAGTACCCCGAGCGCCGCGAAGTCATCGAGCAGGTACCAATCCTCATAGCGCGGCTGGCCACCCTCGAGCGCATCGGTGTCCGCGCTGTGCCCCGCCCAGGGGACCTCGTCGAGCTTGAACGACGCCGAGCAGCGCATGCCCATCGGACGCTCGCGCGCGAGCGAGCGGTGAAAGGCCAGCTGGGCGTGCTCGTAGGCGTCGGCCGCCGTGCCCTCGCGCGGCCGGTGCCAGAAGACGTACGCGAGCACCGCCGGCCGTCCGCCTAGAACGCGGGCTTGATCCAGTCCATGTGCGAACGCAGCTCGGCGCCGACGTGCTCGACCTGGGTATCGGCCTGCTCGGCGCGCATGCGCTTGAAGTTCTCCTGCCCGGCGCGGTTCTCGGCGATCCACTCGCGCGCGAAGTCGCCGTCCTGAATCTCCTTGAGGATCTGGCGCATCGCCGCGCGGGTCTCATCGGTGATCACGCGCTTGCCGCGCGTGTAGTCGCCGTACTCGGCCGTGTTGGAGATCGAGTAGCGCATCCCCGCGAGGCCCTTCTCGTACATCAGGTCGGCGATCAGCTTCAGCTCGTGCAGGCACTCGAAGTACGCCATCTCGGGGTCATAGCCCGCGTCCACGAGCGTCTCGAAGCCGGCCTGAACGAGCTCGGAGGCGCCGCCGCAGAGGACGGCCTGCTCGCCGAACAGGTCGGTCTCGGTCTCGTCCTTGAAGCTCGTCTCGATCACGCCGCCGCGCGTGCAGCCGATGCCCTTGGCGTACGCGAGCGCCAGCGCGCGCGCGTTGCCGGTGGCGTCCTGCTCGACCGCCAACAGGCCGGGGACGCCGCTGCCTTCGGTGAACTGCCGACGCACGAGGTGGCCGGGCCCCTTGGGCGCGACCATCGCGACGTCCACGCCGGGAGGCGGCTCGATCTCCTTGTAGTGGATCGAGAAGCCGTGGCCGAACATGATCATGTTGCCCTGGGCGATGCCGTCGCGGATCTCCGTCTCCCACACCTGGCGGTGCAGCTCGTCGGGCGCCAGGATCATCACGATGTCGCCGCGGCTGGCGGCCTCCACGACCGACAGCACCTCCAGGCCCTGCTCGCGCGCCTTGGCGACGGAGGCGGAGTCCTCGCGCAGGCCGACCACGACGTCGACGCCGGAGTCCTTCAGGTTGAGGGCGTGGGCGTGGCCCTGCGAGCCGTAGCCGATGATGGCGACGGTCTTGCCGTCGAGCAGCTGGAGGTTTGCGTCGTCGTCGTAGATCATGCGCCGCAGGCTATCCAACTTCTCGCGCTCTGCCTCAGGCGCTCGCAGCCGACGGCCTCAGGCGCTCGCCGAGGCGAGCAGCGTGGCCCCCGGCACGGTGAGCGTTCCGTCGGCGGCGGTGTAGGGCGCGAAGCGCTCGGCCAGGGAGGCCTTGATGCGCTCGATCTCGGGCTGCGGGCACGAGAGCACCGCGTCGTGGAAGTTGCGCGACAGGTCGAGTGTGGCGTCCCACAGATCCTCGAAGTCGGGGTGCCGGCGCGTGAGCTCCACGGCGTCGACGTGGACCTCGGTGAAGCCGGCCTGCTCGAGCAGCTCCCGCACACGCCGGGCCTCGCCCAGGGCGAATGGTCCCGGCGGGCGCTCGGCCGCAGGGTCGGGCGCCGGCGTGAGCCCGCGCGCGATCAGCTCCTGCGCCGGCTCGAGCGCCCACGGGTTGCGTTCGAGCGAATCCCACACCGCGAGCGCGAGACGCCCACCGGGGCGCAGCACGCGGCGGGTCTCGCCGAGCGCAGCGGCGGGGTCGGCCATCAGCATGTAACCCCAGCGGCACAGCACGACGTTGACGCTCGCGAGCGGCAGGTCGATCCATTCGGCGTTCAGCACCTGGAACTCGACGTTGCTGAGCCCGAGCGCGATCGCCCGCTTGCGCGCGCCGTCGAGCATCGCCTCAGCCTGATCGGAGACGATCACCCCGCCCAGCGGCGCGACCAGCTCGGCGGCGAGCATCCCCGTCTCCCCCAGGCCGGCGGCGAGCTCGAGCACGCGCTCGCCGGGTTGCGGGTTGGCGGCGTCGAGCATCCAGTGCGACACCGGCGCGCCGAACGCGCGCACGCCCTCCTGGCGGCGCACCCAGCCGCTGGCGGCCTCTTCCCAGCCTTCCAGGCTCGCCTGGCGGTAGGCGTTCGCGTCGAAGCTCACCGCAGCTCCCTGCGCAGCAGCTTGCCCGAGCGCGTTCGCGGCAGCGGCTCGGCCGCCAGCACGACCTGCTTGGGCACCTTGAACGGGGCGAGCGCCCGCGCGCAGTGGGCGCGCAGCTCCTCGGGCTCGAGCGCGGCGCCCGCGCGCGCGACGACGATCGCAGTGACCGCCTCGCCCCACCGCGGATCGCTGCGTCCGAGCACCGCCGCCTCCAGCACCTGCGGGTGAGCCTCGAGCACCGCCTCGACCTCCGCCGGCGCGACGTTCTCGCCGCCGCTGACGATCGTGTCGGCCTTGCGGCCGGTGACGAGCAGGCGCCCGCGCTCGTCGAGCTCGCCGAGATCGCCGGTGTGCAGCCAGCCGTCCGCGCCTGCCGCGGCCGGGGCGACGGTTGGGCCCGCGAGCAGGATCTCTCCGTCCTCGGCGATCCGCACGCGCGTGCAGAACAGCGGCACTCCAGCGTTCGGTTGCGTATCGGCGAGCTCGCCAACCTCAGCGGCCTCGCCGACCTCGGCGTTCTGGGCGATTTCGGCAACGGGCGTGGTCGTCGCCTGCGAGCAGCTCTCGGTGAGGCCGTAGGTGAGACTCACCGGGACGCCGGCCGCGTGCGCGCGTCGCACGAGCGCCGCCGGCACGGGACCGCCGCCTGTCAACGCGCAGCGCAGCGCGGCCGGACGCTCGAGGCCGGCGTCGAGCAGCCGCGTGAGCGTGGTCGCGACGAGGCTCACGAGCGTCACGCGCTGGTCGCTCAGCGCGTGCAGGACCCGGTCCTCCTCGAAGCGCTCATGCACGATCGCGGTGGTCGCGTAGATCGCCGAGCGCACCAGGATCGACAGGCCGCCGACGTGCGACAGCGGCAACGCGCACAGCCAGCGCTCCTGCGGGTCGAGCCCCAGCGCGACAGCTGAGCCGAGCGCGCTCCACAGGAGGTTGCCGTAGCTCAGCTCGACCGGCCGTGGCGAGGAGGTCGTGCCGGAGGTGTGGATCACGACGGCGGTGGCCTCGAGCTCGTGCACGGCGCCGATGGGCGCGTCCGCCGGCGCGGCTCCCTCCCCGAGCGGGGCGTCGAGGAGCACGTCGGCGCCGGCGGCGATCTGGGCGCGCTCGCCTGGCGCCAGGCGCAGGTTGACGGGCACGGCGATCGCGCCCAGCAGCAGGCACGCGTGCAGCGCCTGCGCGAAGTCGAGACCAGCGGGGAGCGCGATCGCAACGCGCGAGCCGGCGCCGGCTCCGCGTGCGCCCAGCTGGCCGGCGCCGAAGCGCGCAGCCTCGTGCAGCCGGGCGTAGGACCAGTCCCCCCCGGGCGTCATCAGCGCGCCGTGCTCGGGCCGCGCCGCGGCGGCGCGGACCAGCCATGCCTCGACCTCCATGGCTCACAGGCTAGCCTTCGCGCGATGAGCGTCACCTGGATAGCAGCGCCGGCCCCCGCCGGCGGGGAGTTCACGGACATCCGCTACGAGAAGTCGGCCGGGGAGGGCGGGGCTCCATCGGGGATCGCGAAGATCACGATCGCGCGGCCGGAGGTCCGAAACGCGTTTCGCCCGCGAACCGTGATCGAGATCTCCCAGGCGCTCGAGGACGCGCGCGAGGACACCGAGATCGGCGTGATCGTGCTCACCGGCGAGGGCACCGAGGCGTTCTGCTCGGGCGGCGACCAGCGCGTGCGCGGCGACTCCGGCTACCTCGACGATGACGCCGCGGGCAAAGCAGGCGTGGGGCGCTTCCACGTGACCGACCTGCACATCCAGATCCGGCGGCTGCCCAAGCCGGTGGTGGCGATGGTCGCCGGCTACGCGATCGGCGGCGGCCACGTGCTGCATCTCGTGTGCGACCTGACGATCGCCGCCGACAACGCCCGCTTCGGGCAGGTCGGCCCGAAGGTCGGCTCGTTCGACGGCGGCTTCGGCGCGGGGCTGCTCGCGAACCTGGTGGGGCCGAAGAAGGCCAAGGAGATCTGGTTCCTGTGCCGCCAGTACTCGGCCGACGAGGCTCGCGAGATGGGAATGGTGAACACCGTCGTGCCGCTCGAGCGCCTGGAGGAGGAGACGGTCCAATGGTGCCAGGAGATGCTCGCGCTCTCGCCGTTCTCCCTGCGCCTGCTGAAGGCGAGCTTCAACGCCGCCGAGGACGGCCTCTCGGGGATCCAGCAGCTCGCGCACGACGCGAACCTCCTGTTCTACGGCAGCGAGGAGGCGCAGGAGGGACGCGACGCATACCGGCAGAAGCGCAAGCCGGACTTCTCGCGCTTCCCCAAGCGCGCGTAGTGTCGTGAGCGCGGTCCGCATCTGGGTGATGGCCGCGCGCGTGCGCACGCTGCCGGCGGCGGTTGCCCCGGTGCTCGTGGGCACCTCGCTGGCGCTCGGCGCGGGGCACTTCCATCCGCTCGCGTTCGTCGCGGCGCTGCTGGGCGCGGTCTTCATCCAGGTAGGCACCAACCTGTCCAACGACTACTCCGACGCGCGCCGCGGAGCGGACACCGAGGACCGCCTCGGGCCGGTCAGGGTCACCGCCGGAGGACTCGTACCCCCGAGCCAGGTGCTGTTGGCGACCTACGTCACGTTCGGGCTGGCGGTCGCGTGCGGCGCCTACCTGGTCGCGGTCGCGGGACCGGAGCTGATCGCGGTGGGCGCGGCGTCGATCCTCGCGGGGGTGCTCTACACGGGCGGCCCGCGCCCATACGGTTACGAGGGCCTCGGCGAGGTGTTCGTGTTCCTGTTCTTCGGGGTGGTCGCGGTCGCGGGCTCGTACTTCGTGCAGGTGCAGCATCTGCCGTGGCAGGCGTTCGTGTGCGCGGTCCCCGTCGGCCTGCTCGCGAGCGCGATCCTGGTCGTCAACAACGTGCGCGACCTCGAGACCGACCGCCGCGCGGGCAAGCGCACGCTGGCGGTGCGACTCGGGCGGGCGCGCACGCGCACGCTGTACACGGCGATGCTGACGGGAGCGTTCGTGACGGCGCCGCTGCCGTGGGTGTTCGACTCGATGAGCGCGTGGCTCTTGCTGGCGTGGGCCGTGATCCCGCTGGCGGTGCGCCTCGCGGCGACGGTGCGCACGCGCACCGACGGACCGGCGCTCAACGGCGCGCTCGCGGGGACAGGCGCGCTGCAGCTCGTCTTCTGCCTGCTGTACGCCGCGGGGATCCTCGCGAGCGGCGGCATCGGCTCGTGAAGCTCGAGATCGAGCGCCGCACGCTGGCGCTCGAGACGCCGCTGCAGAGCGCCTACGGCGCGGTCGGCGAGCGCGAGCTGTTGATCGTCGCGCTGACCGGCGCCGACGGCGTGGTCGGATATGGCGAAGCGGCGCCGCTGGAGGCCTACGATGGCGTTAGCGTGGAGCGCGTAAAACGAGTACTGGAGAGCTACAGCCCGGTGCTGGCGCACTCGGCGGAGATGAACGGCGCGCAGGTGATCGAAGCCTGCAGGAGCGTCGAGGATCTGCCGGCCGCGCTCGCGGCGATCGACCTCGCGCTGTGGGACCGAGCCGGGCGCCGGGCGGAGAAGCCCGTGGCGGCGCTCTTGAGCGATAACCCCGCAACCGACGTGCCCGTCAACGCGACGCTTTCCGCGCTCGACCGCGCGGGCGTGGCCGAGCAGGCCGCGCGCGCGGTGCACGACGGCTTCGAGTGTCTGAAGCTCAAGGTCGGCGTAGGCGACGACGCGGGCCGAGTCGCCGCCGCGCGCGCCGCGGCGGGATCCGCTGCGAAGCTGCGCCTGGACGCCAACGGTGCGTGGAGCGTGGAGCAGGCCGTCAGGGCGATCGACGCGCTGTCCCCAGCGGGCCTCGAGCTCGTCGAGGAGCCGACGCACGGTCTCGAAGGTATGCGGGCGGTGCGCGAACGGGTCGCGGTCAGGGTTGCGATCGACGAGACGGCGGGCGAGCCGGGCGCGCTCGGCGCCGGGGTCGCAGACGCGGTGTGCCTGAAGATCTCCCGCTGCGGCGGGATCGCGAGCCTGCTGGTCGCGGCCACGCTCGTGCGCGCCCACGGCGCGGAGGTGTACCTCGCCTCGACGCTCGACGGACCGCTGGGCGTGGCCGCGGCGCTGCACGCCGCCGCCGCGCTCGCCTCGCGCGGGCCGATGCCGCACTGCGGCCTCGCGACGCTCGAGCTGTTCTCGGAGCTCGAGAATCCGCTGCCGGCATACGACGGACGGATCGCGCTTCCGAGCGAGCCCGGGCTGGGGGTCGCGGCGTTCTGAGCGCTCGCGTCATCGTGCTCTTCGGTCTGCTCGCGCTGGCGCTGCCGAGCTCGAGCTCGAAGCTGCCCGCAGACGGATTGCAGATGGAGCGCCGGGTGGCGCCACAAGTTGCCACCCAGCTACCCGGCGCGAGCGCGGTACAGCGCGGGCGAGACCCACGCTCGGTCCTGCCCAACATCCACAAGGTGATCATCGGGACCAACGACGCCGCGGGCTGGGGTCCACGCGCCGCCCGCACGATCCTCCACGGGCACATCACCTGGAATCGTGTCGAACTCGGCCATCGCTACAACATGCTCGGGATCTCGCTGCGCGAGGGCTTCAAAGTGCTTGGGATCGTCGGTAACCCGGACGACGCGACGCCGCTCAGCGCCGTCAACCCCAGCAGGTGGGGCGCGGAAGTCGTCTCCGAGCTCGAGTCCGATCGCGGCGTGAGCATCGCCGAAGCCGGAAACGAGGTCTACCTGAAGGGCAACGTGGCCGAACCGATCCAGTACGGGCTCATGTACCTGGCCGCCGTCGAGGACATGCACGCTGCCGGCCTCCACGTTCCGCTGCTCTTCGACATGACCGGCGACATTCCGCTGGGGAGCTGGGCCGACCCGGGCGGCTGGTCTGAAGACGCGAAGGGCGGCGGCTGGCTGCGCGACGCCGTCACCGGCGTGCCCGGGCTCGCCGCCGCGATCCTCACCAACGGCATCTCCGTGCACCCATACGGCGCTGTGGGAGAAAACTCCCACGACGACTCGGGAAGCGCGGCTGTCGCCGCCGAGGAATCGGTCGCCAAGGCGGTGCTCGGGTCGATCCCGCCGTTCTACGTGACCGAGATCGGCTTCGACCTGTCGCGCTGCGGCGCAACCCTGGGCGCCTGCTCGGAGCGCCAGCAGGCGAGCAAGATGCAGGCGGCTTACAGCGCTCTGCTCGCCGACCCGCACGTCGGTGGCATCTGGTGGTACCAGTCCCACGACGACGGCACCGGCGACTTCGGGTTCATGGACAGCAGCAGCCGGCCGCGCCCGTCATTCAACACGCTGTCGTCGATCGCGAAGGCCGTCGCCCGGTAGCGAGCGCCGCCCACACACGGGCGCCGTTCGCGGGCGCGCCTTCGAGGCAAGCCTGGCGACGCCGATATCCTCCCCAGATGGGCAAGGTCTTCGACGGGATCGACGCGCGTCTGTCGGAGTGGATCGGCGCACAGGCGCTGTTCTTCGTCGCCAGCGCGCCGCTCGATCCTGACGGGCACGTGAACGTCTCCCCGAAGGGCCCGATCGACACGCTGCGGGTGCTCGACGAGCGGACGGTCGCGTACCTCGACGTCGTCGGGAGCGGTGCTGAGACGATCGCGCACCTGCGCGAGAACGGACGCCTGGTGATCATGCTGTGCGCCTTCTCGGGGCCTCCGCGGATCGTGCGCCTGCACGGACACGGCGAGACGATCCTCGCGAGCGACGCGCGCTTCGACGTGCTCGCCGCCCGGTGCGCATTTCAGGAGCCGCGCGTCGCCGCCGCGCGCCGCGCGATCGTGCTGATGGATGTGACGCGCGTGGCGGACTCGTGCGGGTACGGGGTGCCGTTGATGAGCTTCGAGGGCCTGCGCCCGCACGCGGACGCGTGGGCGGAGAAGAAGGTGCGCGTCGGCGGCACCGAGGCGCTGCTCGACTACCAGCGCGAGAAGAACAGCACGAGCCTCGACGGGCTGCCGGCGGTCGAGCTTCCCCAGCGCCAGTCGGCCTAGCGGGGCTCGGGAGCGTCCTCGGCCTCAAGCGCGAGCACGCTCGCGACCGCCACGGGGCTCTCCAGCGCCAGACCGTGGCCGCCGGGCACGACGACCAGCTTGGCGACGGGCGCCAGCTCCACCATCCGCGCACCGAGCGCGCGGAACTTCGCATCGCGCTCACCGGCGATCACCGTCACCGGCATGCGCAGCTCGCCCAGCCGGTCCCACAGCGGCTGCATCTCCCCAGTGCCGATGCCGCGCAGCACTGCGGCAAGCGCGTCGGGGCGGTTGCGCCGCTGGTCCTCGCGGGCGAGCGCGCGCACCTCGGGGGGGTCCTGTGCGAACAGCGGCTGCGCGCGCCAGCGCTCGATGAACCGCTCGTATGGGATGCGTTCGAGCTGATCGGCGAGCTCGTGGTCAGCGCGGCGGCGTTCGGCGCGCTCGTCCTCGTTCTCGATGCCGGCGGTGCTCGAGACGAGCACGAGCCGCGAGACGCGCTCGGGCGCGGCGAGCGCGACGTGCAGCGCAACGCGCCCGCCCAGCGAGTAGCCGCACAGGATGAAGCGCTCGGGGCTGTGCGCTAGCACGTGCGTGACGCACGCGCCGACGGTGATCGGGCGCGCCGCGTCGGCCGCCTCGCCGTGCCCGGGCAGGTCGAACGCCAGCGGCCGGTAGCGTTCCCCATCTAGCACCGCGCCGACGGCGTCCCACACCCGGTGCGTGCCGCCGAATCCGTGCAGCAACACGACGCTCTCTGGCATCTGAGGATCCTATGACCCCGACCACCGACATGTACACACTGCTGCGGGCGTTCGTCGACGAGCTCGCGCGCTGCGGGATGCGCGCGGCGTGCACCTCGCCGGGCTCGCGCAGCGCGCCGCTGGTGCTGTCGCTCGCGCGTGAGCCGCGCGTGCGCTCCTACTCGCACGTGGACGAGCGCTGCGCGGGCTTCTTCGCGCTGGGGCTGGCGAAGGCGTCGGGCTTGCCGGTGGCCGTGGCGTGCACGTCGGGCACCGCCGCCGCGGAGCTGCTTCCCGCGGCGGTCGAGGCGCGCGAGGCGCGCGTGCCGCTGCTGCTGCTCACCGCCGACCGCCCGGCGGAGCTGCGCGAGAATGGCGCCGGACAGGCGATCGACCAGCTGAAGCTGTTCGGCGGCGCGGCCAAGTGGTTCTTCGAGGTCGGCGTGCACGAGGCGGGCGCCGAGCAGTTGCGCTGGATGCGCACGCTCGCGTGCCGCGCGTACTGGACCGCGCTAGAGGGCCGCCCGGGCGCGGTGCACCTGAACTTCCCGCTGCGCGAGCCGCTGGTGAGCGAGGACGAGCTGCCTGAGGACACGAGCGGCCGCGGCGACGGCGGGCCGTACGTGGTGCGCCGGTTCCCCTCCCGACCGGGATGGGCCGGCAAGGACGCCTCGGACGCGCACCTCAGCGAGCTGGTGGCCGGCTCGCGCCGGGGTGTGCTCGTCGCCGGACGCCACGAGCGTGACACGGACCTCGGTCGTGCGGCGGCCAAGTTCGCCGTTGCATCTGGCTGGCCGCTGCTGGCCGATCCGCTGTCGGGTGCGCGGCGAGGAGAAGCGGCGATCGCCCATTACGACGCGCTGCTACGCGACGAGCGACTCGCCGCGTCGCTGAGACCGGACCTCGTGCTGCGCGTGGGCGATCTCCCGGTGTCCAAGCCGCTGCGAACGTGGCTCGCGGGCCTCGATGGCGTGCGCCAGATGGCGTTCGATCCGGAGGGCGCGTGGCAGGATCCCGCGTCGGTGCTGCACGAGTCCCTCGCGCTCGAGCCGGCGAGCGCGCTCTTCCAGCTGGCCGAGTCGCTTGCGGAGCACCCCGGCGAGGGCGCGCGCCCCGAAGAGGACTGGCTCGCGAGCTGGCGCAGCGCCGACGAGCGCGCCGCAGAGGCGATCGTCGGCGCACTCGACGGTGATCAGCTGAGCGAGCCACGAGTGGCGGCCGAGCTCGGCGTGCTGCTGCCGGCGGAGGCGACGCTGTTCGTCGCATCGTCAATGCCCGTGCGCGACATCGAGACGTTCTGGCCGGTCCGCGCGGACCCGCCACGCGTGCTGTGCAACCGCGGCGCGAACGGCATTGACGGGACCGTCTCCTCGGCATTCGGGGCGGCGGCACACGGCGACGGTCCGACCGTGCTGCTGATCGGCGACGTGGCGCTGGCATATGACATCGGCGGCCTGCTCGCCGCGACCCGGCCGGGCCTGAAGCTGACGATCGTGCTGGTGGACAACGGCGGCGGCGGGATCTTCGACTTCCTGCCGGTGTCCGGCGCGAGCGTCGCACGCTCCTCGGCCAGCTCCGACGAGCGGGACACGGCTGGCGCACCTGAGCGCGCGGACGACGATGAAGACATCTACACGCGCCACATCGCCACGCCCACCGGCCTGGACTTCACGCGGGCGGCGGCGCTGTACGGCCTGGAGCATCGCGCGGTCGCCACGACCGGCGAGCTCCGTGCCGCGCTGGAGCACGCGCTCTCGCCCGACGTCGGCTCGACGATCGTGCAGGTTCAGAGCGACCGCGCCGAGAACGTGCGGATGCATCGCCGCGTGTGGAGCGCCGTCGCAGACGCGACCGCGACGTGACGCAGGCGATCCCCCGGCCTCGCCATCGCCCTCGCCTCCGTCCGCGCGTCTAGCTCGTGCGGGTCGCGGTGACCGTGATCGCGGCGTTTTCTTCGAGCGGCAGCACGAGCGAGGCGCTCGTCTGACCGGGTGACACGCTCAGCTCCACCGGGAACGGTGAGGTCAGGAACGCGTTGACGAACTCTTCGCCAAGTTCTCCCAGGAAGTGGCACCCAGGCGGGCCGATGACACTGACCGCTATGTGGGCGTCGCTGCTCTGCATCGCCAGTGAGAAGCCGCTGGCGGTGACGCTTCCGGAGATGTTGAAGTGAAACGGAACCGCCGGCACGGTGCCGCTTCCGACGACCGCGCCGTTTTCTGTGCACGGGCCCGAGAACGCGGCCACTTCGCCCGGCCAGCCCGCGCCGGCGCCGGGCGCATCTGCGATCACGCCCGTCTTGCGATTGACGCGGAACGCCCCGGGGCCCCAGTTGAAGCTCCAGCCGTCGGATGCCGTGAGCCTGGCCGTGAGCGACCACTGCTCGCAGCCGTTGGGCGTCCGGCCGTTCAGAACTTCCTGCGCCGCTTCGAGCAGGGGGGAAAGCGCCTGTTCGTCGCCCGGCGTCTCGATGCCGAGCAGCATCGCGAACGTGACCGTGCGCAGCAGCCCCCGTGCGCTGGTCGGTGTGAGCGAGCACGGGTCGAGCTTCTCGCACTGTTCGAGCGCTTCGGTGCCGATCCGATCGGCGTGGGCGATGGCGTTGTTGGCGACCCCTTCCAGCCCGAGCATCTGAGCCGCGGCGGCGATCGCGAGCCAGTCCCCGGCGCTCTGCGCTCCCCCTGCGCCCGCTTGCACCCACTTTTCGTATGCGCGATCGGCGGCGCTCAGCGCTTCGCGGGCGCCGGCGGCGTCGCCTCCCTGCTGCGCCGCGCGCGCGGCCGCGAGGTCGGCGGCGACGCCGGGGGCTTCCCCTGGGTGGACGTGCACCGAGCCTTCGAATTCGCAGCCTCCCATCGCTACGCGGGCGCGTGGACCTCTCGAGCTCTTGCGCGCGTGTGTGCGGAACGCCGCGAGCAGACGTCTAAGGGTGCGATGAGCGTTCGCGCGCGAGCCGTGCCGGTACAGCGACAGCAGGTGCTTGGCCTGCGCACGCACCGACGCTGACGCGCTGCTGGGGCAGACGCCGTTTGCCGCGGCCTGCAGTTCCGCGAGCTCGGCTTTGACGACCGTGGCAGCGGTGCCCGCGGGCCCTCCGGCGGCGGATGTCTCGGCGCGTGAGACGTTCAGGTGCAGCTTCAGCTTGCCGGCGGCGCAGGCGCGCAGCGCACCGTCGCGGTTCGAGGCTGCTGCGACGCTCGGGGCGAGCAGCGTGGCTGCGGCTACGAAGAGTGCAATGAGGGCTCGGCGGATTGGCATCTGGCGCTAGCGGGTCTCTGTGGACGGCGCGCGATGTGCCGCGCTCCGACGTCCAAATCGTCCCCACGGGCGACCTGCTTTAGCGATGCAGAATCGGCACCGTCGCGCGAGGCGCCGGGTGAGAAGACAGCGCGGCTCAGCCCGCGAGCAGCGGCAGCAGCGCCTGCAGCTTGACCTCGGTCTCGGCCAGCTCGCTGGCCGGATCGGAGTCGCGCACGATCCCGTTCCCGGCGTAGCAGCGGGCAACGTTCTCGTGCAGCAGCGCGCAGCGCAGCGCGACGCAGAATTCGCCGTCGCCGGTGGCGTCGGTCCAGCCGACGGGCCCGGTGTACCAGCCGCGGTCCAACCCCTCGAGCGCGGGAATCAGCGGCGTGGCGACCGAGCGCGGCTCGCCGCCGACGGCGGGCGTGGGGTGCATCAGCCCGGCGAGCTCGAGCGCCTCCATCGGCGCGGCGAGCTGCGCGCGGATCGGCGTGGCGAGGTGCTGGATGTTGGCGATCCTCACCAGCTCGGGCTCGGGCGCGGCTGTCACCCAGATCGCGTGCGGGCGCAGCGTGCGCTCGATCCGCCGCGCGACGATGTCGTGCTCCTCGCGGTAGCTCTCGTCGCGCAGCAGCTGCTCGCCGAGGTGCGCGTCGACCGCAGGGTCGGCGCTGCGTCGGGTGGAGCCCGCGAGCGCCACTGTGCTGACGCGGTGGCCCTCGCGACGTACCAGCAGCTCGGGGCTCGCCGCGATCAAGGTGCTCGCGCCGCGCCCGACGCAGAACACGAAGCACGACGGGAACTCCTCGCGCAGCACTCCGAACACCGCCGCAGGGTCATACGCGCGCGGAGCGTGCACCTGGACTTCGCGCGCGAGCACGATCTTCTCCAGCTCGCGCGAGGCGATCAGCTCGCGCGCGCGCGCGACCGCCTGTTCGTAGTGCTCGGGCGGCATCGCGCTCGCGACCTGGAAACGCCCCGTCGGCGCCGGGTCCAGCAGCGGCAGTGGCTGTGTGCGCAGCTCCGCCACACGCTGCTCCAGGCGCGCCAGCAGCTCCTCGGGGACGTCGTCGGGGCACGCCAGCGCCGCCAGCGTGAGACGCACGACCGGGTCGGCGCGGCCGGGCCAGCGCGACCGAGCCGGCATCGCCCGCCCGCCGAGCGCCTTCCCCCCGCGCTCGCTGCGCGACAGCGCCACCTCTGGCACCGTCAGCGATGCCGGCTGGAAGCCCTGCCAGTGCGGCGCGGCTCCGCCCTCGGGCGCGAACGCGAAGCCTCCGATGGCGATCGGACCTCCACCCACCCCGCCGCCGGCGGGCTCGTCAGCGGGATCGCTGACGGCGGCGGCGGACAGCGCGCGCCAGCGATCGGCGACGCTGGCAAAGCGCGTCGCGCCGGACGCGTGCAGGCTCGTGACCTCGCCGAGCGCCGCCAGCGCCGCGCGGCCGCGGTCGGGCTGCTCGAACACGAACCACGGCTCGCCGGCGCGGCGCGAGGCACACGCCACCGCCGAGGGATCCACGTCGGCGTCCAGCGACAGCGACAGCGTCGCCAGCACCTCGCCGCCGCTGCGCCGCGCGCGCCTGACCGCCAGCGCGAGCCGCGCGGCGAGCCGCTCGCGATCCTGCTCGCCCAGCGCCAGCGCGTGCCGAGCGAGCGTGATCCGCGACATCAGGTCTCGGTGCGCCCTCGCGAGATCGCGATCTCGCCCGTGCGCATCATCTCGATCAGCCCGAACGGGCGCACCATCGTCTCGAACGCCTCGATCTTGTCGGTCGTGCCGGTGACCTCGACGATGACGGCGCGCTTGGTGACGTTGACGACCTTGCCGCGAAAGATCTCGGCGATCTGCATCAGCTCGCCGCGCTGCGTGCCGTCAGCGGACACCTTGAACAGCGCGAGCTCGCGCGCGACGGTGTCCGCCGGCTCGAGGTCGCGGATCTTCAGCACGTTGATGAGCTTGTGCAACTGCTTGGTGACCTGGTCGATCGGATGCAGCGCGCCGTCGACCGTCAGCGTCACGCGCGAGATCTGCGCGTCCTCGGTGGGGCCGACTGTGAGCGTGTCGATGTTGAAGCCGCGCCTGGCGAACAGGCCCGCGATCCTTGTCAAGACACCGGACTTGTTTTCGACGAGGATCGACAGCACGTGCTTGCGGCCCGTGCGCATGTTGGTCGAGGCTTCGAGCTCCTCGAGGCTGAGCGGTTCCTTGGTTCCTGGTTCACCCATGACAGTCACCTCGAACCGGCATCCAGCCGGCTCGCCTGATTGGAACGCCCGCCCTCCGGGCGTTCGTGACCTGATGAGAATGTCTGCATTCTCATCATCCTCACCCCACCATCTCGCGTGCGGCCTGCCCGGCGGGGATCATCGGGTAGGTGTTCTCCTCGCGCGTGACGCGCACGTCGACGAGCACCGGCCCGTCGGTGGCGATCGCGCGCTTCATGTCCTCGACGAGCGTGGTCTTGTCGGAGAAGCGCATACCGGTGACGCCGTAGGCCTCGGCGAGCTTGACGAAGTCGGGGAACTCGCCCATGTCGACGTGGCTGTATTTGCCGTCCCAGAACAGCTCCTGCCACTGGCGCACCATGCCGAGATAGCCGTTGTTCATGATGAACACCTTGATGGGGATCTCGTTCTGCGCGCACGTGGCGAGCTCCTGCGCGTTCATCTGCACGGAGCCGTCGCCGGCGACACAGCACACGACGCGATCGGGACAGCCGACGGCGGCGCCCATCGCGGCGGGCAGCCCGAAGCCCATCGTGCCGAGGCCGCCGGAGTTGATCCAGCGTCGCGGCGCGGGGAAGTCGTAGAACTGCGCCGTCCACATCTGGTGCTGACCGACGTCTGAGGTGATGATCGCCTCGCCGCCGGTGGCCTCGTACAGCGCCTGGATCATGAACTGCGGCTTGATCTCGGCATCGACCGTGTCCTCGTAGGCGAGCGGGTACTTGGCTTTCCAGCCCTCGATCCTGCTCCACCACGCGTCCAACCGCGCGGGGTCGGCGCCGATCGCGCGGTACTCGATGACGAGCTTGGCGAGCACGTTCTTGGCGTCGCCGACGATCGGGATATGCGCGGGCACGTTCTTGGAGATCTCGGCGGGGTCGACGTCGATGTGGATGAACTTCGCGCGCGGCGCGAACTCGGAGAGCTTGCCGGTGATGCGATCGTCGAAGCGAGCGCCGACGGCGCAGATCAGGTCGGCCTCGTCCATCGCGTAGTTGGCCGCGCGGGTGCCGTGCATGCCGAGCATTCCCAACCACTGGGGATCAGGCGCAGGAAACGCCCCGAGCCCCATCAGCGTGCACGTCACGGGGAAGCGGTCGCTGCGCGCGAACTCGGTCAGCTCCGCGGCGGCGTTCGCGTTGACGACGCCGCCGCCGGCGTAGATCACCGGGCGCTGCGCGGCGGCGAGCGCCTTGGCGGCCTGACGAATCTGCTTCTGGTTGCCGTTGACCTTCGGCTGGTAGCCGGGCAGGTGCAGGTCGGTGACCGGCTCGTAGTCGATCTCCGCTCGCGACAGGTCCTGCGGCATGTCCACGAGCACCGGACCGGGACGCCCGCTGCGGGCGATGTGGAAGGCCTCGTGGATCGCGCGCGGCAGTTCCTGGGGGTGCTGGATCATGAACGAGTGCTTGACGACGGGCATGGTGATGCCGATCGTGTCGGCCTCCTGGAAGCCGTCGGTGCCGAGCAGGTCGGTGCGCACCTGGCCGGTGATGAACACCACCGGCACGGAGTCCATCATCGCGTCGGTGATCGGGGTGATCAGGTTCGTCGCGCCGGGGCCGCTGGTCGCGAACGCCACGCCGACCTTGCCGGTGGCCTTGGCGTAGCCCTCGGCCGCGTGCCCGCCGCCGGCCTCGTGCCGGACGAGGATGTGACGGATGCCGCCGGTGACGAACGCATCGTAGGTTGGAAGGTTGGCGCCGCCGGGCAGGCCGAAGACGACGTCCACGCCCTCCGCCTTCAAACATTCCATCAACGCATCAACTGCGCGCATGTCGTCGCCTCCCTTCCTTTTGATTGGTGAAGAGGGGCCCGGCTGGTCGGCCTGCGGCCGACTGCGCCACCCTCTAGTGGGCAAAAAGCCAGTGTACCAGCGGCTTTAGCACCGCCACCAGCGGCCCGGTGCGGTGCCGGCGACCGCTAGGAGGAGCCGATGCCGACGCCGATCGCCAAGACAATTGCCCCGCCGACGGTGACGACGAGCAGCGAGGAGCGCAGCGAGACCTCGAGAAAGCGTTTGCGCACCCAGGCGATGGCGAACAGCTCGACGGCGACGACGCAGCCGGCGACGAGCAGCGCTTTGTGAACGTTGGAGATGAGGAAGGGAAGCGTGTGGAAGATGCCGCCGAGCGTGGTCATGCCGCCTGTGATGGCGCCGCGCACGAGACCGGAGCCGCGTCCGGTCTGCTCGCCGGTGTCCGATAGGGCCTCCGACCAGCCCATGCTGACGCCGGCGCCGAGCGCGGTGGAGAAGCCGACGAGCAGCGCGGTGTGGGAGTTGGCCGCGACGGCTGCGGCAAAGATCGGCGCGAGCGAGGAGACGGTGCCGTCGATCATGCCGACGAGCGCAGGCTGCACGACGCGCAGCACGAAGTCGCGCTCGTGGTCGAAGCCGGCTCGGTGGATCCAGCGGGCCAGCAACGTGTCGTGGATTGGGGGCGCTGTCTTGACGGTGCTCATGTCAAGCGACAGCGTACGCGAGAGGCCGGCTTAGGGCGGCCGAATTTGGCTTAGGGCAGCCGAAATCAGCGTGAGCTGCCGGCCGGCGCGCGCTCCCAGGATTCGGGCGCGATCGCGACGTCGGGGAAGTCGAACTCAGTCCCGCAGCGCGTGCAGAGCGCGTCGTAGATCTTGGTGACGCGCCCGCACTGCGGGCACTGGCGGCGCAGCTCGTCGCGCTCGGAGCGGTAGGCGATCGCGGCGAGCAGGCCGAAAAACGGGATCGCCCCGGAGATCAGGAACCACAGGATGAACGAGCTGCCCTTGTACTTGCCGACGATCCCGCCGGAGAGTCCGAAGCAGGTGGCGATGATGACGTAGGCCATCGCCGCAGGCTCAGAGCAGTACGCGTACGGCCCAGATGATCGCGACGATGGCGAGGATCACGGCGACCGTGCCTGCGATCGCGACGGCGATGCCGATGACGATCTTCAGCAGGATGTAGCCGGCGACCAGGACTACCAGTCCGGCGAGCACTGTCTTGCCGATGGAGCGGGAGCTCGAACTGGAGCTGGCGGATGAATCGTTCATCTCGATCTAGGACCCATGGTAGCGCGACCAGCGGTGCTTGGGCGCGGGCCGGGTTGGTAGCGCGGCCGGGCAGGAACTCCTACCCCTGCCCGGCCGCTCTACCGAAAACGCCGGCCGAGGGAAGCCGGCGTTGGTCGCTGCGGAGGGATCAACTACATGCGACCCAGCCGACGGACCACACCTATCGGTGCGGTGCCCCGCGGGCGATCCTTGCCGTAGAGATGTTGACATTGCTGATGCCCGCCCGCCGGCGCCCCGCACCCTGCCCCATGCTCGAGAGCTGGTAGCGGCGGATACGCGGCCCGTTGTGCGGTGCATCCACCGGTTCCTCGGGCAGCAGGATGAACCGCCGAGGAGATGAAACGCTTGTGTTGGCTGCTGACCGGTTCATGGTGAGCATATTGGCGCGGCGCGCTCTCCTTGCCTTTGGCCCGAAGTCCAAAATGTGGCGCGGGGCGCTCTGCTAACTGCCGAGCTGCTCGTGCACCAGCCGCGCGACCTCGGTGCCGTCGGCGCGGCCGTTGGTCTCGCGCATGACGTACCCGACGATCGGGCCGATCGCCTTGGCGTTGCCTTCGCGCACGCGCTGCGCGGCGTCGCCGTTGGCCTCCAGCGCCGCGGCGACGATCCCGGCGAGCTCATCGCCGCCGTCCATCGCTGCAAGCCCCTGTTGTTCGATGATCGCCTGCGGCTCACCGCCGTCGGCGACGAGCGCGTCGAGCACCTGGCGGCCCGCCCCGACGCTGACCTGTTTGGACGAGACGAGCTGCACGAGCTGAGCGAGCGCCTGGGGGGTGACGCGGGAATGGATCGGATCCCCGCCCGCCCCGGTACCGTCGTCGAGCCGGCTGGCGAGCTCGACGGCGACCCAGTTGGCGAGCATCTGCGCGGGTGCGTCGGCGTGGGCGCTGAGCGCGGCCTCGAAGAATTCGCCGAGCGAGCCGCGGAACGCGAGCAGCTGCGCGCTTTCGGCGCTCAGGCCCAGCTCGCGCTCGTAGCGCTCGGCGCGGTCGGCTGGCAGCTCGCTCATGTCGGCGCGGGCGGCGTCGATCATGTGGTGGTCGATGGCGACTGGCAGCAGGTCTGGCTCGGGGAAGTAGCGGTAGTCGTGCGCCTCCTCCTTGGAGCGCAGCGAGGTGATGGCGCCGGAGGCGGGGTCAAAGTGGAGCGTCTCCTGTTCGATCTGGCCACCGCCGGCGAGGATCTTCTCCTGGCGGGCGATCTCGGCTCTGATCCCGCGTTCGATGAAGCGGAAGGAGTTCATGTTCTTCAGCTCGGTCTTGACGCCGAGCTCGCTGGCGCCGGCTGGGCGCAGCGAGATGTTGGCGTCGCAGCGCAGCGAGCCCTCCTCCATGTTGACGTCTGAGACGCCGAGCTGGCGCAGCGTCGAGCGCAGCAGCCTCAGCCACTCGCCGGCCTGCTCGGGCGAGCGCACGTCTGGCTCGGTGACGATCTCGGCGAGCGGCGTGCCGCCGCGGTTGAAGTCGACGATGCTCGCGTCGGAGCCGTGGATGCGCCCGCTGGAGCCGACGTGGATCAGCTTGGCGGCGTCCTCCTCGAGGTGCACGCGGTGGATGCGCACCTCGCCGAGCTTGCCGCCGCGGCACAGAGGCTCGTCGTACTGGGAGATCTGGTAGCCCTTGGGCAGGTCGGGATAGAAGTAGTTCTTGCGGTGGAAGATCGAGCGCGGCGCGAGCTCGGAGCCGAGCGCCATGCCGATCATCAGCCCGAAGTGAACCGCGCGCGCGTTGGCCACGGGCAGGCTTCCTGGCAGCCCCAGGCAGACGGGGCAGGTGCGCGTGTTGGGCGGCTCGCCGAACGACAGCTCGCAGCCGCAGAACATCTTGGTGGCGGTCGCGAGCTGCACGTGGATCTCGAGGCCGATGACGGGCTCGTATTGATCGTCTTTTATGGGGCCGCCTGCCGGCGGCTGCGGCGTGCGGGCTGGCTCAGACACGGGCTGAGGCTCCATCGAAGCCGAGGCTCCGCTCGAGCGCGTGCGCGGCGTCGAGCAGGCGGTTCTCGCTGAACGCGGGGCCGGCGATCTGCAAGCCGACGGGCAGCCCCTGGCTGAGCCCGCAGGGAATCGAGATGGCTGGGATGCCGGCGAGGGACATGGGCACGGTGCAGAAGTCGTTGAGGTACATCGACAGCGGGTCGGCGGTCTTCTCGCCGAGCTTGAAGGCGACCGAGGGCGCGGTGGGCGTGACGATCAGATCCACCTCGCCGAAGGCGGCGCGGAAGTCGTCTGAGATCTTCGTGCGCACGCGCTGCGCACGTCCGTAGTAGGCGTCGTAGTAGCCAGATGAGAGCGCGTAGGTTCCGAGCATGATGCGTCGCTTGACCTCGGCGCCGAAGCCGTCGTGGCGCGTGCGCGTGTACATGTCGAGCAGGTCCGAGGAGTCCTCCGCACGTAGCCCGTAGCGCACGCCGTCGAAGCGCGCGAGGTTGGAGGAGGCCTCGGCGGGCGCGATCACGTAGTAGGCGGACAGCGCGTGCGGAGCGTGCGGCAGGCGCACCTCGCTGACGTGCGCGCCGAGCTGCTCGGCCTGCGCGAGCGCGGCGCGGAAGGCGTCGAGCACGCCCGCTTCGATGCCCTCGCCGGCAAGCTCCTCGGGCACGCCCAGCCGTATCCCGTCGAGACGCTCGGCGGTTGGCAGCTCGATCGTGTGCGGGAGCTCGAGCGAGGTGGCGTCACACTCGTCGCGGCCAACCATGTGGCGCAGCAGCAGCGCAGCGTCGCGCACGTCGCGCGTGAGCGGACCCGCCTGGTCGAGCGAGGAGGCGAAGGCGATCATGCCGTAGCGCGACACCGAGCCGTAGGTGGGTTTCATGCCGACGATCCCACATAGCGCGGCCGGCTGGCGGATCGAGCCGCCGGTGTCGGTGCCGAGCGCCCACGGCGCGAGGCCGGCGGCGACGGCGGCGGCGCTGCCCCCGGAGGAGCCGCCGGGGACGCGCTCGCGATCCCACGGGTTGCGCACGGCGCCGAACGCGGAGTTCTCGTTTGAGGAGCCCATGGCGAACTCGTCCTGGTTGGTCTTCGCCAAGAGGCTCGCGCCGGCGCCGTAGAGCCGACGCACGACGCTGGCGGTGTACGGCGGCAGATAGCCCTCGAGGATGCGCGACCCCGACTGGCTGGGCACGCCCTCGGTGCAGAACAGATCCTTGACGGCGAGCGGCACGCCGCCGAGCGGCGCACCGTCAAGGCCGGCGGCGGGCGAGCCCGCCTCGGGAGCGTCCTCGGCGACCCAGGTGAAGCAGTTCAGCCCGTCATCGCCGGCGGCGCGATCGGCCGCCGCGCGCGAGCGATAGGCGTCGAACAGCTCGCCCGCGGACAGCGACCCCGCGGCGATCGCGTCGGCCGCCTGCGCGGCCGACAGCTCGAGCACGTCGGCGGCGCTCATGCCTGGGGGCTCGGGACCAGGAAACCGTCGTCGCTGACGGCGGGCGCCTGAGCGAGCGCGACCTCACGCGGCAGGCAGGGACGCGGCTCGTCGGGGCGCAGCGCTCCGGTGACGTCGACGACGTGAGAGGTCGGCGGGACGCCGTCGAGGTCGAGCTCGCCGATCCGCGCGACGTGGTCGAGCACGGCGGAGAGCTCGCGCGCCATCGGCTCGATCTCATCCTCGCCGAGCGCGAGCCGCGCAAGTCGCGCCACGTGCAGAACCTCCTCGCGTGCGATCACAGTGCGGGCATTGTACGAGGAGCCGTCGGGCCCACCGCGGAGCACGCGCGGCGGCCGGGCATCAGAATCAGCCCGAACCAGGCGTCAACTGCCGAGGAGAGAGAAGATGCAAGCTGTCCGCACCCCTGATGAGCGCTTCACAGATCTGCCCGATTGGAGCTGGGACTCGCAGTACGCGCAGGTGAGCGCAGACGGGGACACGGTGCGCATGGCGTACGTCGATGAGGGGCCGCGCGACGGGCGCGTGGCGCTGCTGCTGCACGGCGAGCCGTCGTGGTCATACCTCTACCGGCACATGATCCCGCCGCTGCTGGCCGCTGGGATGCGCGTGATCGCACCGGACCTGATCGGCTTCGGGCGATCGGACAAGCCGAGCGAGCGCGAGGACTACAGCTACGACCGCCACATGCAATGGCTGGCGGGTCTGGTGGTGGACCGCCTGAACCTGCAGGGCATGGTGCTGTTCTGCCAGGACTGGGGCGGGCTGCTCGGGCTGCGTCTGCTGGGAGAGCACCCCGAGCGCTTCGCCGGGGCGGTGGCATCGAACACGATGCTGCCCACGGGCGATCACGATCCCGGCGACGCGTTCCGCGCGTGGCGCGATTACTCCCAGAGCACCGAGGACCTGCCGATCGGGAAAATCGTCAACGGCGGCACCCACCGGGAGCTGTCAGAGCAGGAGATCGCCGCCTACGATGCGCCCTTTCCCGACGCGAGCTTCAAGGCCGGCGCACGGCAGTTCCCGACGCTCGTCCCGATCACACCGGACGACCCGGCGGCGCCCGCCAACCGCGCTGCCTGGGAGGTGCTGAAAGGCTTCGATGGGCCATTCGTGTGCGCCTTCGGCGACTCCGACCCGGTCACGCGCGGGGCGGACGCGGTGCTCGAGAAGCTGATCCCGGGCGCGGCTGGACAGCCACACGAGACGCTGCCGGGGGTTGCCCACTTCTGTCAGGAGGATGGCGGCCCGCGCCTGGCGGAGATCGTGATCGAGCTCGCCGGCCGCCTCAACGGGGCGGGCTGAGCGCACCGCTCTGAGGCGCCCGCGCGCGCTCAGCTTCTACAGCTAGGGTCGTGGGCGTGGCTCTGGCTGCGCGGGTTTGTAGAGCGACGGCCGTTCGTCGCGCAGCGCCTGCCATGCCCCGGCGAGGATCAGGGCCGCGCCGGCGAGCGCCAGCCACGCGCCGAAGCAGACCTCCGTGGCGTGGTCGGGGCGCTCGAGCACGCGGACGATCGCGGCGATCACGGCGATCAGCCCGAGCAGCACGCACCACACGGCCGTTGACACCGGCAGCGCGGGGCTGCGCTCGGTGAGCGCGCTTACGACCATCGCGAGCGCGGCGCACACCGCCGCCAGCAGCAGCACGACGGCGGGTCCGAACGTGTCCCACGCGTCGAGGTTGCCGACGGGCGCTTCATAGGAGCGCTCGAACAGCGAGACGATCACGCAGATCGCGCCGACGAGCGCGAGGAGCTCGCCGAACCGTAGGCGCTTCACACCATGTCCTTGTCGACGTCGCCGAGCAGCGACTCGAGCTCGGCGTGGTAGCGGGCGGCCTGCAGCGTGTTGCGCAGCAGCAGCGCGATCGTCATCGGACCGACGCCGCCGGGCACGGGGGTGATGGCGGAGGCGACATCGACGACGGCGGCATAGTTGACGTCACCGACGAGGCCGCTCTTATTGCCCGCCTCCTCCGGCGTGAGCCGGTTCATGCCGACGTCGATCACGACGGCGCCCGGGCGCACGAAGTCTCGCTGCACGATGCGCGCGCGGCCGACGGCGACGATCAGCACGTCGGCCCGTGAGCACACTTCGCGCAGGTCGCGCGTGCGCGAGTGGCAGACGGTCACGGTGGCGTTGCGCTCGAGCAGCATCTGCGCCATCGGCTTGCCGAACAGGTTGGAGCGCCCGACGACGACCGCCTCGGCGCCCTCGAGCGCGACGCCGATGTCGTCGAGCATCACCATCACCCCCGAGGGGGTGGCCGGGCGCAGCCCCCGGCGCCCGAGCGACAGCAGCCCGGCGTTGACGGGGGTGAGACCGTCGACGTCCTTGTCCGGGCTGATCATGCCCGTCAGCGTGGGCCCGTCGAGATGCTCCGGCACGGGCAGCTGCAGCAGCACGCCGCTGACGGCGCGGTCGTCGTTCAGGCGCTGTAGCTCCTCGGCGACCTGCTCGAACGACGCGTCCGCGGGCAGCCGCCGGTCGAACGGCACCATCCCGACCTCCACGCACGCGCGCTGCTTGCCGCCGACGTACACCGCGGACGCGGGGTCGTCGCCGACGAGCACGGTCGCGAGCCCGGGCGGGCGCCCGCTCTCACGGACGAACGCCTCGACGTCGCGCGCCACATCGGCTCGCACCCGCGCGGCGATCGCTTTGCCGTCGATGATCGTGGCGCTCATGCCCAGCAGATGCTATGCGTTTGCCGCCGCCGGGGAACGCGCGCGTCAGCGCCGGCTAACGGGGGCATACTCAGCCATGAGCTTGCGTTCCGAGCCGTCGCCGGCGAAGCGCACGACGATCACCCCGCCAGGCTCGACGCCGGTGACGACGCCATCGCCGAAGGCGGCGTGCACGACGTCCTCGCCGAGACGGAACTGGTTTGCGACCGAGACGCCCCCCTGCCCGGCTGCGACCGCCGCGCGCTCGGCGCCGGACGGCGCGGCCCAGCTGCCGTTGGCGGTGCCGCGGCGTGCGGTCACGGTGGGCGTGCCGCCGCCGGCCGACCAGCCGGCGCCTGGGCGGAACGCGGTCTGCCGGGGCTCCTCGAGCAGGTCGGCGGGAATCTCGTCGAGGAAGCGGCTGCGCATGCCGTAGCTCTGCGCGCCGAACACCGCTCGCCGGCGGGCATGGGTGAGGTACAGCTGGCGCATCGCACGCGTGACCCCTACGTAGAACAGGCGCCGCTCCTCCTCGAGCGAGCCCTCCTCGATCGCGCGCGAGTGCGGGAACACGCCGTCCTCGCAGCCGGCGATGAACACCGTCGGGTACTCGAGGCCCTTGGCGTTGTGCAGCGTCATCAGCGTCACGAGGCCCTCGTCGCTGCGGCTGTCGGCGTCGGCCACCAGCGCGACCTCCTGCAGGTAGGCGGCGAGCGTGTCCTGCCCCTCACCCGCCAGCGCGTCGAACGTGCGCGCACCCTCGACGAGCTGATCGAGGTTCTCGATGCGTCCCTGCGACTCGATCGTGTGCTCCGCCTCGAGCGCTTCGGTGTAGCCGGTCTGCGAGAGCAGCGCCTCCAGCAGATCGCCGACCGGCACGCCCGGCCCGACCGCCTCGCCCTCGCCCTCGTCGCGCGTGGCGCCGTCGGCCGCGTCCGCCTGCGCCCCGACCGCGGGCATGCCCGCGAGGCTACGCAGCTCCTCCATCGTGTCCATGAACCGCCGTAGCGCCTTCACCGCCGCGGCGCCGAGCCCGGGAACCTGCTCGGGCTGGGCGGCGGCCTCCCACACGGGGATGCCCTGCGAGTCGGAGTGGGCGAGCACGCGCCCGAGCGAGGTCTGCCCGATGCCGCGCCGCGGCGAGTTGACCACGCGGGTGAAGCTCACCACGTCGGCGGGGTTGGCGATCAGCGACAGGTACGCGATCGCGTCCTTGATCTCCGCGCGTTCGAAGAACTTCGTGCCGCCGATCACCTGGTAGGCGATGTCCTGGCGGGTGAGCGTTTCCTCGAGCACCCGCGACAGCGCGTTCGTGCGGTACAGCACCGCGATCTCCGCGCGCGAGGCGCCCTCGTCGATCAGCCGCTGTATCTCTCCCACGATGAACCGCGCCTCCGCGTACTCGTCGTCGAGTACGCGCAGCTGGATCTGCTCGCCCTGTCCCAGTTCGCTCCACAGCCGCTTGGCGATGCCGCCGCGGTTGTTCGCGATCACCGCGTTGGCCGCCCGCAGGATCGTCTCGGTCGAGCGGTAGTTCTGCTCGAGCTTCACCACGCGCGCGTCGGGGAAGTCTTCCTGGAAATCAAGGATGTTTCTAATGTCAGCCCCACGAAATGAATAGACCGATTGACTGTCATCCCCTACCACCGCCAGGTTGCGATGCCCGACGGGGCCGCTGTAGGTCGGGCGATCGCCCGGCTGGCTCTCGCCGCGCTGCGGCGGTCGGCCGCCGCCGACGAGCAGCTGCAGCATCCGGTACTGGGCGTGGTTGGTGTCCTGGTACTCGTTGACGAGCACGTGACGGAACGTGTTTCGGTAGCGCTCGCGGACGTCCTCGAACAGCTCCAGTAGGTTGACGACCCGGAACAGCAGGTCGTCGAAGTCCATCGCGTTCATGCGGTGCAGGTCGCGCTCGTAGATGTCGTAGACGTCCGCGATCATCTCCTCGAACTGCGAGCCGACGCGCTGGCGGTAGGTCTCGGCATCGATCAGCTGGTTCTTGGCGGCGGAGATCTGGTTGTGGATCGCCGCCGGCGTGAAGCGCTTGGGGTCCACCCCCACGGCGTCGGCCGAGCGCTTGGTCAGCCGCCGCGCGTCCGCCTGGTCGTAGATCGTGAACTGGCGCGTGTAGCCGAGCCGCTGCGCCTCCGCGCGCAGGATCCGCGCGCAGGCGGCGTGGAAGGTCATCACCCACATCGCGCGCGTGCCGTGGCCGAGCACGCGCTCGACCCGCTCCCGCATCTCGTTGGCGGCCTTGTTCGTGAACGTGATCGCCAGGATCTCCCCCGCCTGTGCCTGGTCGGTGTAGATCAGGAATGCGATCCGGTGCGCGAGCACGCGCGTCTTGCCACTCCCCGCCCCCGCCAGGATCAGCAGCGGCCCCTCGCCATGCGTGACCGCCTCGCGCTGAGGCTCGTTCAGGTCCTCCAGGAGCTCCTGGATGTGCGCGGCGTGGGGGTTCTCAGACATCGAATCCCCAGCATAGGTCAGCCCCCGGCGGGGTTGGGGCCCTTGACCGTGCGCAGCGGCCTGACCTCGGCGATCGTCTCGGGCTCGCCGTCCGAGCGCTCGGCGAGCTGGCGTTCTAGCGCGACGATGCGGCTGGAGAGCGCCTGGATCGCCTCGGCGATCGGGTCGGGCAGGTGGATCCAGTCGGCGTCGGGGCCCTCCACGCGGCGCCCGTCGACGCGCACCGGGTGACCCGGGTTGCCGACGACGGTCGAGTTGGCGGGCACGTCGGTGATGACGACGCTGTTGGCGCCGATCTTCGCACCGTGGCCGATCGTGATCGGACCCAGCAGCTTCGCGCCGGAGCCGATCGTCACGTTGTCCTGCACCGTCGGATGGCGCTTGCCGGTCGCGAAGCCCGTGCCGCCCAGCGTGACGCCCTGGTACAGCGTCACGTCGTTGCCGATGTCCGCCGTCTCGCCGATCACCACGCCGGCGCCATGGTCGATGAACAGCCCCTGCCCGATCTGCGCGGCGGGGTGGATCTCGATGCCGGTGAGCGCGCGCGTGAGCATCGAGATCAGCCGCGGCAGCAGCGGCACGCCCGCCAGGTGCAGCGCGTGAGCGACGCGGTAGGCGAGCAGCGCGTGGATCCCTGGCCAGGTGGCAAGGATCTCGGCGGGCGAGACTCCGCGCGCGGCTGGATCGCGGTCGCGCGCCGCCAGCACGTCGCGCCGCAACTCCTTGGCCACCCCTGCGAACGCCTCGAATCGGGCCATCGCAACAGCGTAGCGGGCAGATCCGCGACCTCGACCACGCCGTGGGACGCGCACCCCATGCGCATACTTGACCGCCATGGGCGTGCTCACGACCATCGGCGACGGCCTGGAAGACTCATTCCTGATGGCGTGGCAGGTGTGGTGGGCGCTGGTCCTCGGCTTCGCGATCTCAGGCGTGGTGCAGGCGTGGGTTCCCCGCCAGCGCATCCAGGACGCCCTCGGCGGCTCGGGCCTGCGCCCGGTGGCGCTCGCGACCGGACTGGGCGCGGCGTCCTCCTCGTGCAGCTACGCCGCGATCGCGATCGCCAGGAGCCTGTTCGCCAAGGGCGCCAGCGCGGCGTCGGCGCTCGCGTTCCAGTTCGCCTCGACGAACCTCGTGTTCGAGCTCGGGATCGTGATCTGGATTCTGCTCGGCTGGCAGTTCACGCTCGCCGAGTTCGTCGGTGGGTTCGTGCTGATCGCGATCATGACCGTGCTGCTGCGGCTGTTCGTGTCAAAGCGCCTGGAGGCGCAGGCGCGAACCCACGCCGAAGAGGCGGACGGCGGCCACCACCATCACGACCACGGCGCCGGCGCCGATGGGTCGATGCCGCTGCGCCGGCGTCTGACCAGCGCGAGCGCGTGGACGGAGGTCGCGCAGAACTTCCGAAGCGACTGGTCGATGGTGTGGAAAGACGTCGCGATCGGCTTCCTGCTCGCAGGCTTCATCGGGCAGCTCCCCGGTAGCTTCTTCAACGCGCTGTTCATCACGCACGCGCCCGCCGGCGTGAAGCTCGTCGAGAACGCGATCGTCGGGCCAGTGGTGGCCGCGCTCAGCTTCGTCTGCTCGGTCGGCAACGTGCCACTGGCCGCCGTGCTGTGGTCGGGCGGCATCGGCTTCGCGGGCGTGATCGCGTTCATCTTCGCCGACCTGATCATCATCCCGATCATCCTCATCTACCGCAAGTACTACGGCGACGCCTACGCGCTGCGGACCATCGCGCTGATGTTCATAGCGATGGTGCTCGCCGCGCTTGTCGTCAACGGCCTGTTCAGCGCCGCCGGCCTGATCCCCACCTTCCGCCCCACCCATGCGCAGATCTTCACCCCCGTCAAGGTTGACTACACGCTATTCGCCAACGTGCTCGCGACCGCCGTGTTCGCCGCATTGCTCGCGCTGAGCACCCAGCGTCTCCTCTCCACCCCGCGACCCCGCGAGCGCCCCCATGAGGGGCGCCCATAAAAGATCGGCTACGGCGCGAAAAAAGCCTGCGATATATAGCGCTCGCCCGAGTCGGGCATCACCACCACGATCCGCTTGCCTCGCGAATCCGGGCGGGCGGCGACCTGCACGGCGGCCCACAGCGCGGCGCCGCAGGAGATGCCCGCGAGCACGCCCGCGCGTTTGGCGCACGTCCACGCGGTCTGGATCGCGTCGTCGTCGCTAACGGGAATGACCTCGTCGAGCAGCTCGCGGTTGAGCACCGGCGGCACGAAGCCCGCGCCGATCCCCTGAATGCGGTGCGGCCCAGGCGCGGCGCCCGACAGCACCGCCGAGCCGCGAGGCTCGACCGCCACCACGTGCAGGTTCGGGTTGGCGTGCTCGCGCAGGTACTCGCCCACGCCCGTGATCGTGCCCCCCGTCCCCACGCCCGCCACCAGCACGTCCACGCGACCGTCGAGCGCCCGCTCGATCTCCGGGCCGGTCGTGCGACGGTGGATCTCCGGGTTGGCGGGGTTGGAGAACTGGTCGGGCAGGAACACGTCGTCGTCGCGCGCCATCGCGCGCGCCGCCGCCACCGCCTCGCCCATCCCCCCCAGCGACTCAGTTATCTCCACACGCGCGCCATACAGACGCAGCAGGCTCTCGCGCTCGCGGCTCATGCCCTGCGGCAACGTCAGCACCAGCTCGTAGCCCTTCGCCGCGCACACGAACGCCAGCGCTATGCCCGTGTTGCCGCTCGTCGCCTCCACGATCGTCGTACGTCCCGGCTCGATCCTGCCTTCCGCCTCCGCCGCCTCGATCATCGCGACGCCGATGCGGTCCTTCACGCTCCCGCCCGGGTTGAACGCCTCGAGCTTCGCGAACAGCTCCACGCCGTTCTCAGCCGCCGGCGTCCCTTCAAGCATGCGCGGGAGGCCGACCAGCGGCGTGCCGCCCACCAACTCCGCAATGTTGATCGGGATTCGTGGCATGCGGCCACGACAATAGTGGAGGCGACCAGATGCCCGGCTCTCCGGGCGGCCTCGTCCAGCGGCCTGACGGATACTCAGATGTGGTACATGCTCGCGCCCGCGTCGCGCATCTCGCGCTCGAGCACGTCGGCGATCGTCGTCTCGCCCAACACCTTGCGTGCCGCCTCCGCTGCCTGGTCGAACACACCCTGCGCGTCACGGCCGATCGGGCCGTCGAGCAGCTCGACGACCTCCAGCACGGTGATCGTCGAGGGCTCGCGCGCGAAGCGGTAGCCACCCTTGACGCCGCGCTGTGAGCTGATCACGCCGCCACGGCGCAGGACGGCGAACAGCTGCTCCAGGAACTGCACCGGCACGTCGCGTCGGCGCGCCAGCTCGCCGATCGGCACCGGCTCGGTGCCGCCGGTGCGCGCCAGCTCAGCCAGCGCGAGCACGGCGTACGGGGACTTGCTGGTGATCGAGATCATCGCGCCTGCACCGTGCGCGCGATGCTAACGCCTACAGCCAGCCGCGCTCGGTCGCAATGAGCACCGCCTGCGCGCGATCGACCGCGCCGAGCTTGCCGTAGATGTTGTGAAGGTGCGTGCGCACGGTGCTCGTTCACAGCGTCAGCTCGTGGGCGATCTGCTTGTAGACCTTGCCTTCGGCCAACCGCTGCAGCACGCCGAGCTCCCTGCCCGACAGCGGGCACGGGTTGACGTGGCGCTGGCGCTGGCTGGAGGGGCTCGGCAGTTCGTACATCACGCGCCTGAGCTCGTCCGGTCCGAGCCCGACGGCGCGGGCGGTATGGAGCATTTCCGCGGGGGACACGCGCGCGCCCTGCTCGTAGTGGGCGAGCATGTCCGCCAGGCGGATGAACGCGGCCTCGCCTTCGACATCGGGGTTGTGGTGGCGCTCGATCGGCGTCGCCAGCGACGCCGGCAGCCCCCAGCGGCGGATCAGCACGCCACCGACCAGCGCGTGGTCGACGCCGAGCTCGCGGCGCTCCTGGTGGATGCGCTCCTCGGGCGTCCTCGCGCCGCGGTGCACCTGTGAGGGGTAGCCGGGGTAGGCGTGCAGCAGCACCAGCTTGCCGACGTCGTGCATCAGGCTCGTGACCGTCAGGCGGTCGCGGTTCTCGTAGCCCACCTCCATCGCGATGCGGTCGGCCGCATGCTGGGTGGCGAGCGCGTGCAGCCGGAAGCGCTCCGGCGCCGCGTCCCACACGCTGGCGCGCTCGAAGAAGTCGAACGTGCGTACGCGGTTGGCGACCGCTCGCACGGTCTGCGGGCTCAGCAGCTCGACCGCCGCCACCGCCGTGTTGACGCGAGCGCGGCCGTCGAGGGCGCGGTTGGCCAGGCGCAGGACCGCGATCAGCAGCGCGACATCGGACTCGACCGCAGCGACCACATCAGCGGTCGCGACGTGATCCTTGGAGACCACCGCAAGCAGCCGGTCGCGTGACTCGGCGAGCGCCGGGAACGCCTCGAGCGCCTCGAACGCCATCGTCAGACGTCGGCCGTGGCCCTCGTTCTGGTGGCGCTCGCCAGACCCCGAGCCGGGCGCGGTCGCGCGCCGCTGGGCAGGAGTGTTTGGGTCTACGCTCGCTTTGGTCAACTGCTTTGCCGGCGCAGAGGACTTCACCGTGCGCTTCTTCGCGGTGGTGAGCCTCTTTGGTGCGCTCGCTTTCTGTGCTGCGGCGGTAGCTTGCATGCTTTTCTCGACCCCTTCCTTGGGTTCGCCAATGCCTCGGTCCAAATGGTTCCGACGTTGCTGTCATATCGGCAGCCGCGGGCAAAGCATTTAGGGGGTCGGTCGTTAGCCGATCAGCGAGTGACCGCTGGCACGCGGTCAATCCGGCGCACTGTCTCCTCGCGCCCGAGCAGCACGACGCTCTCGAAGATGCCCGGCGACACGGTGCCGCCGGTGAGCGCCACGCGCAGCGGCTGGTAAACCTCGCGCGGCTTGACCCCGCGACGCTCAATCACCGCGGACAGCGCCTGCTCGACGCTCGCCTCGTCGAAGCTCTCCAGGCCGGTGAGCGCCGCGCGCACGTCGCCGAGCGCCGCACGGCCGTCCTCGTCCAGCCAGCGCTCGCGCGCCTTCGCGTCGTCGGCCGGACCGTCGAGCAACGTGCCCGCGAGCGGCAGGAAGTCCGCGAGCGTCTGGATCTTCTCCTGGCTGATCCGCGCCGCGTCCTCGAGCCCCTCGCGCCCCGTGAACGCTTCCAGGCGGCGAGCCAGCTCTGCGACCGGCAGTTTGCGTATGTACAGCCCGTCCAGCCAGCGCAGCTTGACCTCGTCGAAGCGCGCGGGGTTGCGGCTGACGCGCTCCAGCGTGAAGCGCTCCACGAGCTCGTCCGTCGAGAGCACCGTCGCGTCGTCGCCCGCACCCCAGCCGAGCAGCGCGAGGTAGTTGCGCACCGCCTCCGGCAGATAGCCCGCGTCCCTGAGCTCCTGCACCGAGGCCGCGCCATGGCGCTTGGAGAGCTTCTTGCCATCCGGTCCGTGCAGCAGCGGCAGATGCGCGTAGATCGGCGGCGGCACGTCCGGGCCAAAGCCAGCGGCCCGTGCGGCGTCGAGCACGAGCAGCTGCTTGGGCGTGTTCGACAGGTGATCCTCGCCGCGCACCACGTGCGTGATGCCCGCGTCGAGATCGTCGATCGCGACCGCGAAGTTGTAGAGCACCGACCCGTCCGCGCGCGCGATCACCGGATCGTCGAGGTGGACGTGCTCGAAGCGCGTGTCTCCGCGGATCACGTCGTGCACCACCGTCGCGCCGTCAGCGGGCACGCGCAGGCGCACCGCACCCTCATCCTCCGGCTCGCCGCGAAAGCCGCGGTCGGCCCCGTAGAGCTCCTTGAACGCCTTCACGTCCTCGGCGGTCGCGCGCGAGCGGTACGCATGGCCGGACTCGAGCAGCGCCTGCAGCGCCTCGCCGTGGCGCTCGGAGCGCGCGGTCTGCAGGATCGGGCCCTCGTCCCAGTCCAGCTCCAGCCAGCGCAGCGCGTCGAGGATCTGCTCGATGTTCTCCGGAGTGGAGCGCTCACGGTCGGTGTCCTCGATGCGCAGCACCAGCTCACCGCCGTTGTGGCGAGCCAGCAGCCAGTTGAACAGCGCCGTGCGCGCACCGCCGATGTGCAGCGCCCCAGTAGGAGATGGTGCGAAGCGAACCCTCATAGGATGCGCCGCATGCTAGTCGCAGCCGTCCCGAGCCACACGTCATGCTGATCGGAGCGCACGTCTCGCCCGCGGGCGGCCTGCCGAAGGCGATCGCGCGCGGTGTCGAGCGTGGCTGCCGCGCGATCCAGATCTTCAACCAGTCGCCGCGGATGTGGAGGGCGACGGTCTACCGCGACGAGGATGTAGCCGCGTTCCGCGAGGCGATGAGCGACAGCCCGATCGACGCCGTGCTGATCCACGCGGTGTATCTGCTCAACTGCGCCAGCGAGGATCCAGACATCCGCTCGAAATCGCTCGCGTCTCTGACTCACTCGCTGCGCGCGGGTCACGCGATCGGCGCCGCCGGGGTGGTGCTGCATCCGGGCTCGGCCAAGACCGGGCACGTGGGCGAGGCGATCGAGCGGGCGGCCGCGACGATCCGCGAGGCGCTGCAGGAAAGCGAGGGCTGCGAGCTGCATCTCGAGAACACCGCCGGAGCGGGCGGCACGCTCGGGCGCTCGTTCGAGGAGCTGGCGGCCCTGGTGGACGGCGCCGGCGGGGACGCACGCCTCGGCGTGTGCCTGGACTCCTGCCACCTGTTCGCCTCCGGCTATGACATCCGCACCCCCGGCGGGATGGCGAGCGTGCTGCGCCAGTGCACGCGCAAGCTCGGTCGCGGACGTGTCCGCTCGCTGCATCTCAACGACTCCCAGACCCCGCTCGGCTCCAACCGCGACCGCCACGCCAACCTCGGCGAGGGCGAGCTCGGCGAGGACGGATGCAGCGCGTTCCTGTCCGCTCCCGCGCTGCAGAAGCTGCCATGCGTGCTCGAGACCCCAGGCGAGAACCGCAGCGGCGCCTCCGCGCAGGAAGTCGCGTTCGCGGTGGCGCTGCGCGAGCGGGGGATCGCCGCCCGCGGCTGATGCGGGCGCTCAGGCGCTCGCGACGGCGGCTAGCGGCGCTGTGGTCGGGGAGGGCACGGCGGCGACCGTGGTCCGCGCTCCCACCGCGGCGTGCAGTTCGGAGAGCAGCGTCGGCGTGTGGCGCACGCGGTAGTCCTCGCCGAGACGCAGGCGGCGCGTGCGGCCGTCGCTGGCCTCGATCTCGACGATCACCTCGGCCTGGCCCCGGCATTCCTCGAGTCGCTCCCTGAGCTCGTCGATCGTGCCCTCGCTGAGATCCGCCGCTGCGATGCGCAGCTCGACAGGCTCGGCGAGCGCGGTGGCGCTACGCGCGGCCGCGCGCGCCTGGTCGCTCGCCCGCGCGATCTCCTCCTGCGAGGGTGTGAACGCTTCGACGCTCTGCACCACCAGGCACGTCTTGCCGGCTTCCTTGTGGTCGACGCGCCCCTTCACGATCACCACCGCATCGACCGTCAGCGCCGCCTCGTGCTCGACCAGCGCCTTGCCGAAGACGAGCATCTCGACCGCCCCCGCGAGGTCGTCGAGGGTCGCGAACATCATGTGATCGCCGTTGCGCGTGCGGATGCGCTTGGCCTCGGTGATGATCCCGCCGACCGTCACCCAGTCCTTGTCGCGACGGTCCTCGAGCGCCGAGATCGGGCAGTCGACCCGTGCTCGCAGCGCGTCGCGCAGCGGCTTCAGCGGGTGCGCGGACACGAACAGCCCGATCGCTTCCTTCTCCGCCGCCAGCAGCTCCGGCTGGTCGAACTCCTCCGCCGGTATCGGCGGGTGCACGGGCGCGGCGAACGCGCTCATCGCCGAGCCAGAGGCCGTTTGAGCGCCGGCGCTCGCGCCGTCTTCCTGCAGATCGAAGATCGAGCCCTGACCGATCTGCGCGTCCTGCTGGACCTGCTGGCCTTTGGCCTGCGCCTTCTCGAGCACTTCGAGCATCCCCTTGCGGGTGGCTCCAGTCGAGCCGAACGCGCCGCACTTGACGAGCGCCTCGATCGCCTTCTTGTTGACGGTGCGCCCGTCGACGCGCTCGCAGAAGTCCCAGATCGAGGCGAGCTCCCCGCCCTCCTCCCGCGCCCGCTTGATCGCCTCGACCGCCTGGTAGCCCACGCCCTTGACGGCGTCCAGGCCGAAGCGGATGCTGCCGAGGCCACCCTCCTCGGACGGCGCGCCGACCGTGAACTCGTGGTCTGAGAGGTTGACGTCGGGCGGCAGGATCTCGATGCCCATGTCCTCGCAGCGCGCGACGAAGTACGGGACCTTGTCCTTCGTGGACATCACCGAGGAGATCAGCGCCGCCATGTACTCGGCGGTGTGGTTGGCCTTCAGCCACGCCGTGCGGTAGCCGATCAGCCCGTAGCAAGCCGCGTGGCTCTTGTTGAACGAGTAGTCGGCGGACCGCTCGTTGGTGTTCCACAGGAACTCGATCACGTCTGGCCTGGTGCCCGACGCGCGGCACCCCTCGACGAACTCCGGCTTCAGCGCCGCCATCGCCTGGCGGTTCTTCTTGCCGATCGCCTTGCGCAGGTCATCCGCCTTGGCCCCCGAGAAGCCCGCGAGCTCCTTGGAGATCTGCATCGCCTGCTCCTGGTAGAGGATCACGCCCTTGGAGGACTCGAGGATGTGGCGCAGGCGCTCGTCGGGGTAGGCGATCGACTCGGGGTGGAGCTTGCCCTTGGCGTACACCGGGATCTGGTCCATCGCGCCGGGGCGGTACAGCGCGTTGAGCGCGACGAGGTCTTCGAACTCGTCCGGGCGCACCTTCTTGAGCGCCTCGCGCATGCCATCGGACTCGAACTGGAAGACCCCGGTGGAGTCCCCGCGCGAGAGCATCTCAAAGGTCTTGGCGTCGTCGAGCGGCAGCGTCGTCATGTCCGGGCGCTCGCCGGTGGAGCGCTCGATGATGTCGAGCGCATCCTCGATCACGTCGAGGTTGCGCAGCCCCAGGAAATCCATCTTGAGGATGCCGATTTCCTCGATTGGCTTCATCGAGAACTGGGTCACGGTGCGGAACGCACGCTCGCCGTTCTCGTCGGTGCCCGCGTCGGCCAGCTGCAGCGGCACGATGTCCGTCAGCGGCCGGTCGGCGATCACGACCGCCGCGGCGTGGATCGATGAGTTGCGCACGATCCCCTCCAGGCCCTGCGCGACGTCGACGATCTGCTTCGCCGTCGGGTCTTCGTCGCAGGCCTTGCGCAGCGGCTGGCCGGGCTTCAGGCAGTCCTCGAACGACGGCGAGCGGCCCATGATCGGGTCAGGGATCAGCTTCGCGAGGCGATCGCCCGCGCCATAGTCGAAGCCCAGCACCCGTGCCGCGTCGCGCGTGGCCGCGCGCGGGAACATCTTGCCGAAGGTGACGATCTGCGCGACCGACTCGCGCCCGTACTTCTCCGTCACGTACTTCATCACCCGCTCGCGCCCGCGCACCGAGAAGTCGATGTCGATGTCCGGCATCGACACGCGCTCGGGGTTCAGGAAGCGCTCGAACAGCAGATCGTAGCGCAACGGGTCGACGTCAGTGATCGCCAGGCAGTAGGAGACGATCGACCCCGCCGCTGAGCCACGGCCGGGCCCGACGGCGATGCCGTTCTCCTTGGCGAACTTGACGAAGTCCCACACGATCAGGAAGTACGCGTTGAAGCCCATGCGGTCGATCACGTCGAGCTCCATCTCCATGCGCTCGAGCGCGGCGGCCGGCGGCGGGTCGCCATAGCGCAGACGCAGACCCTCCTGCACGCGCGCACGCAGGTAGGAGCGCTCGTCGCTTCCGTCGGGCGTCGGGTAGCTCGGGATCAGCTGCTTGCCGAGCTCGAGCTCGACCGAGCAGCGCTCGGCGATCTCGAGCGTGCTCGCGATCGCCTCCGGCCACTCGGCGAACGCGCGCGACATTTCCTCGCTGTCGCGCAGGTAGAACTCGTTCGTGTCGAACGTCAGCTTCGGCGCCGCAATCGTGCTCTTCGTCTGCACGCACAGGAGCGCCGTGTGGTGGTCGTAGTCCTCGCGGCGCAGGTAGTGGACGTCGCCGGTGCCCACGAGGCTGCCCCCCATCTCGCGCGCGATCCTGACGATCCCCTCGTTGCACTTGTCCTGCGGCGCGAGGCCGTTCTTCTGGACCTCGAAGTACACGTTCTCTGAGCCGAACACGCGTAGAAGCTCGTCAGCGTGCGCCCGCGCCTCCTGCTCGCGATCATCGAGCAGGCGCTGGCAGAAGCGCGAGGCCAGGCAGCCCGTGAGCGCGATCACGCCCTGCGAGTGGCGCTCGACCTGGGCGAGGTCGACGGTCGGCTTGCCCCGCTGCAAGCCCTCCAGGAAGCCGGCCGAGGAGAGCTTGACGAGGTTGCGATAGCCCGCGTCGTCGGCGGCGAGCAGCGTCAGGTGGTTGCGCTCGACCTTGCCGGTGGCGGTGTGGTCGTCGACCAGGTAGATCTCGCAGCCGACGATCGGCTTGACGTCGTGCTTCTTGCACGCCTTGTACAGCTCGACCGCGCCGTTCATCACGCCGTGGTCGGTCAGCGCCAGGGCCGGCTGGTCGAACTTCGCCGCGCGCTCAGCCAGCGCTTCGATCTTGCAAGCGCCGTCGAGCAGCGAGTACTCGGAGTGGACGTGGAGATGGGCGCAGGAGATGCTGCTCACTGGGACTGCATGCTAGGCGTCGGCGCGGCGGAGATCACTGCCCGCGCCGCTGTTTGCGCTTGATCCGTCGGCGCGCGAACCACGACAGGCTGTGCTTGTGCACGGAAGGCCGCGCGACGGGCTCGCGGAACACGACGCGCGGGCCCTGAGCGGCCGTCTGGCGGGCCGGCGGGGCAAAGCCCTCGGGGGCGCTCGGCTCGGCCTGCGCAACTGGTGCGTCCGCCGGCGCGGCCTGCTCGGCTGGTGCGTCCGCCGGCTCGACCGATGCGTCGCCGACCGGCGGCGCGGCCTCGGCGCGCGCGCGCAGGCGCTCGACGGCTGCCGCCAGGGCGTCGGCCATCTCGGCGCCTCGGGTCTCCGGGGCGTTGGTCGGCGGCGACTGGCGCGCGAGCGCGGTTCGCCCGCCGCCCGCGAGCGCGGCTGTGACCCGCGCCACGATGCCGTTCATCTCTCCCAGCAGCGCCTCCAGGCGCCGGTGACCTTCGCGCATGCGCTCGAGCAGACGCTCCGAGCGCTCACGCGCCGAGCGCTCGGCGTCGAGCCCGCGCTGGATCTCCAGCACCTGGCGCTCGAGCTCGGTCAGTCGCACCTGCAGGCCCTGCTCGGCGCGACGCACCGTCGCGCGCTCCGCCGCCACCTCCTGCTCGGCCTCAGCGAGCTGGCGCTGCAGGTCCTCGATGCGCCGCCCGAGCTCGCGAGCGTCGAGCTCGCTGGCACTCAGGCGCACCTCGAGCCGCTCGATCTCGACGCGGCTCTCGCGGTCGACGCTCAGCATCCGCTCCTCAGCCTCGACGCGCAGCTGCTGCTCGGCGTACTCGCGCTGCTTGACGCGCCGCAGCTCGTGCTCGCGCTCGAGCGCCGCCGCGCGCTCGACCTCGAGCAGCTCGTCGATCCGCAGACGATCGTCCTCGGCCTCGCGCAGCCGCTGCTGCAGGCTGGCCACGTGGCGTTCGAGCGTCTGCACCGTGGCTTCGGCCGCCTCCGCGCGGCGCATCAGCGCGGCCTCGCCGCTCTCGGCGGCACGGCGGGCACGGCGTTCGGACAGCAGGTCACCCTCGTTGCGGCGCGGGCGACCCTCGGGCCCAGGGCCCTGTTCGCCGTTCGGTGTCTCGCTGCCTTCGGCCATCACGCTGCCGGCCAACTTATGGGTCGCGCCGGACGGTCAGCGCGATCCGTGCGGGTCAGCTGTTACGCAGGCGCCAGGCCATCCGCGACTGCAGCGACCACAGCTCGATGAAGCCCGGCGCCGCGGACTGCGAGAACAGCCCGCCGGACTGCGAGAACGATGCCAGGCTCGCGTCGTAGACGGCGTTGGGGGACGAGCGTGTGACCACGCGCGCGTGGCCCTTGTACAGCTTGACGCCGATCGTCCCCGTGGCGCGCTCGTTGACGCGCTCCATGTACGCGTCGAGGTCCTCGCGCAGTGGCTCCCACCACAGGCCCGCGTAGACGAGGTAGGCCCACTGGCGGTCGAGCTCGGGCTTGAACTGGTTCTGATGGATCGTGCACACGAGGCGCTCGAGCTCCTGATGGGCGAGCAGCACGATCGCCGCGGCCGGGACCTCGTAGATGTCGCGAACCTTCAGCCCGACGATGCGGTCCTCGATGTGGTCGACGATGCCGACGCCGTGGCGCGCTCCGATCTCCGCGACGCGTTCGATCAGCGCGACGGGCTCCAGGCGCTCGCCGTCGAGGGCGACCGGGACGCCGCGCTCGAAGCTCAGCTCGAGCTGCTGTGGCTCGTCGGGGGCCCGCTCCGGGGGGGTCACCAGCTGGAAGACGTCATCGTCGGGGGCGTGCTCGAGATCCTCGATCCAGCGACCCTCCGATGAGCGACCCCAGAGGTTGTCGTCGATCGAGTACGGCGTCGCCTCCGCCCCGCCCTTGATCGGTATGCCGTGCTCGCGCGCGTAGGCGATCTCCTCCTCGCGGCCCATCTGCCACGAGCGCACCGGCGCGATCACCTTCAGCTCGGGGGCCAGAGTCGCGATCGTCGCCTCGATCCGCACCTGGTCGTTGCCCTTGCCGGTGCAGCCGTGGGCGATCGTGTCGCAGCCCGAGGCGCGCGCCTGCTCGACCGCGAGCTTCGCGATCAGCGGGCGCCCGAGCGCGGTGAACAGCGGGTAGCCCCCGCCGTACAGCGCGTTGGCCTTGATCGCCGGCAGCACGTACTCATGCACGAACTGCTCGCGCGCGTCGACCACGTGGCACTCCAGCGCGCCGAGCGCGAGCGCCTTGCCCTCGATCACCGCGTAGTCCTCGCCCGGCTGCCCGAGGTTCACCGTCAGGCACACGACCTCCGCGCCGTAGGAGTCCTGGATCCACTTGAGCATCACGCTCGTGTCGAGGCCGCCGGAGTACAGCAGCAGCACGCGGTGGACCTGCGCGGGATCGGCCTCGTAGGAGGCGCTGCGCAGCGTGGGGATCTCGGTCTCGCGGCTCACGGCGGCGTAGGCTACTCGGGCTGCGCGGCGTTCGCGCCTTCACGCGGGCCCCGGACGCGTGCGCGTTCCATCAGCCGGTAGGTAGATGCGGCTTCGTCGAAGCCCAGCTTCGCGTACAGGCCCTGGGCGTCGGCCGTGTGCAGCAGCCAGCGAACGTCCGGGCCGAAGCCTCCTTCGAGTATCTCGCGCACGAGCTCCACGCCGAGCCCGCGGCCGCGGCACTCGGCGAGCACGTACACGTCGGCGAGATAGGCGACGATCACGCGGTCGGACACCGCGCGCGCGAAGCCCACCTGCGTGTCGCCCTGGTAGAGGCCCACGACGCGCGCCGATCCGCGTATCGCGCGCTCGATGAGCTCGCGCGGGCGTCCCTGTCCCCAGTAGGACTCGCCGCTGATGAACGCGTGCACGGCGTCCACGTCGACGCGGCCTGGATCGTCGTCGAGCTCGAAGCCGCCTGCCAGCTCCCGGCGCACGCTCAGCCCTCCAGCGCGCGCGCGAGCCGCGCCAGCGCGTCGTCGATCTCCGCCTCGCCGACGATCAGCGGGGGCAGCAGCCGCAGCGTGGTGGGGCCAGTGGCGTTGACCACCAGCCGCTCGTCGAGCAGCGCGCGGCGGACGAGCGCCGGAGCCTGCACATCGAGCTCGCACGCGAGCATCAGCCCGCGTCCGCGCACCGAGCGCACGTGCGCGAGGCGCTCCAGGCCGGCGGCGAGCCGCTGTCCGAGCTCGCGCACCCGCTCGAGCAGCGCCGGGTCCTCGGTCACATCGAGCGCCGCCAGCGCCGCGCTCGCGACCACCGGGCCGCCCGCGAAGGTCGAGCCGTGATCGCCCGGCGCGAGCACGTCCGCCAGCCGCTCGCCGGTGATCAGCGCGCCGATCGGCAGGCCGCCACCGAGCGCCTTCGCGACGGTCATCGCGTCGGGCCGCACGCCCGTCTGCTCGTACGCCCACAGCGTGCCCGTGCGGCCCATGCCGCACTGCACTTCGTCGAAGATCAGCGCCGCACCATGCTCATCGCACGCCGCGCGCGCGACAGCCAGCAGCTCGGCTGCGAGCACGTTGACGCCGCTCTCGCCCTGGATCGGCTCGATCAGCACCGCCGCGGTGCGCGCATCGACCGCGGCGCGCAGCTCCTCGGGATCGGCGGCCACCGCGCGAAAACCCGGCACCAGCGGCGCGAACGGCGCCTGCTTGGCCTCCTGCGGCGTCGCCGACAGCGCGCCGAACGTGCGCCCATGGAAGGCGTTGTGCAGCACCACGATGTCGCCGCCGGCGCGAGCCTTGCGCGCGAGCTTGATCGCCGCCTCGCTGGCCTCCGCACCGGAGTTGCAGAAGAACACCTTGCCGCCGAGGCTCGAGTCCGACAGGCGCGCGGCCAGGCGCATCGCCGGCTCGGTGTAGAACAGGTTACTCACGTGCATCAGCCGTCCGACCTGCTCGCGCACCGCCTCCACCACGCGCGGGTGGCAGTGGCCCAGGCTCGTCACGCCGATCCCGCACAGGAAGTCGAGGTACTCGCTGCCCTCGTCGTCCCACAGGCGCGCACCCTCGCCGCGCACGAACTCGACCGGCTGGCGCGCGTAAGAGCCGATCACGCTGGAGCGCTCGAGCTCCTGCAGCTCCGCGAGACTCATACCCGCTCCCCTATGGACGGGGTCATGGCGAAGCCTCGATCTTCGTTCCTATGCCGGCGTCGGTGAAGAGCTCGAGCAGCAGCGAGTGGGGAATGCGCCCGTCGAGGATGTGCGCCGCGCTGACGCCGTCCTTGATCGCCTCCACGCACGCCTCGAGCTTCGGTCGCATGCCTCCGTCGAGCTGCGGCAGCGCCGCCTGCACCTGCTCGGCGGTCGCCTGGCCGATCAGGCTCGCCGTGTCGGCGGGATCCTCCAGCCACCCAGGTACGTCAGTCAGGAAGATCACCTTGTATGCCCCGAGCGCGCCAGCGACGGCGCCGGCGGCCTCGTCGGCGTTGACGTTGTAGGAGTGCCCGTCGCGGTCGGCGCCGACCGAGGCGATCACCGGGATGTAGTCGCTCGCGACGTGCTCGATCACGCCGACGTTGACGCGCTCGATGCGACCAACGAAGCCGATGTCCTGTCCGTCAGGCCCACCCCGCCGCGCGACGCGGAACAGCGAGCCGTCGTCACCGCACAGGCCCACCGCCGGCTGGCCGTGGCGGCTGAGGCGCAGCACGATCTCCTTGTTGACCTTGCCGACGAGCACCATCTTGGCCACCTCCACGGTGCTCTCATCGGACACGCGCAGGCCGCCGACGAACTCCACCGGCAGGCCCAGCCTTTCCATGTAGGCGGTGATCTCGGGGCCGCCGCCGTGCACGACGATCGGGTTCAGACCGACGTACTTGAGCAGCACGACGTCGCGCGCGAACTCCTCGCGCAGCGCAGCGTCCTCCATCGCGGCGCCGCCGTACTTGATGACCACCGTTCGACCGTGGAACTCCCTGATGTACGGGAGCGCCTCGAGCAGGGTTGCGACGTCACGCGAAGACATGGCACTCCGTTCGTGCGAGATGGACATGGACACGCAGGCCAAGCCGGACAAGGACGCAGGGAGCGTGGCGTGCTACGCACGCGAGCGACCGAGGACGCGGTCCAGCGCCGGCATGCGCGTTCATGTCGTGTATTCCGCGTTCACGCTGACGTACTCGTGCGACAAATCGGAGAAGAACACCTCGGTCTCAGCGCCGTCGCCACCCAGCGTCACCTCGTACTCGACCTCCTGGCCCTGCACCGCGCGAGCGAGCGCGGCCTCGTCGTAGGGGATCGCGCTCCCGCCGACGCACACCTGGATCCCCTCGATCGACACGTCCAGCGCGAGCGGCGCGTCGAAGCCGGGGCGCCCCCCGAGGGCGCCGCCGACGGCCTGCACGATCCGCCCCCAGTTGGGGTCGCCGCCGTGCAGCGCGGCCTTCACGAGCGGGGAGTTGGCGACAGCGCGCGCGGCCAGCTCGGCGCCGTCGGCCTCACCGCCGCGGACGATCACGCGCGCGCTGCGCCCCGCGCCCTCGCCGTCGGCGACCATCATGATCGCCAGCGCCCGCAGCAGCGCGTCGAGCGCCTCGCCGAAGCGCAGCTCGTCCTCGCTCTCGGGGGCGACGCTCACGCCGCTCGAGCCGGAGCACATCAGGATCGCGGTGTCGTTGGTGGAGAGCTGCCCGTCGACGGACGCGCGGTCGAACGAGCGCTTCACGCACACGCCCAGGAGCAGGTCGGCGGTCTCGGCGCTCAACGCGGCGTCGGTCTCGACGAAGCACAGCATCGTGGCGAAGCGCGGCGAGATCATGCCCGCGCCCTTGCACTGCGCGCTCAGGCGCACCGCGCCTGAGGGCAGTTGCAGCTCGAGGTTGGCGCGCTTCTCGAACGCGTCGGTCGTCTGGATCGCCCGCTGGAAGTTCGTGTCGCCGTCGGCGCTCAGCTGCTCGCGCGCCGCGAGGATCCCCTTCAGCACCGCGTCGACCGGCAGCTCGTGGCTGATCGCGCCGGTCGAGGCGAGCGCAACCTCGGCGGGGTCGACGCCCGCGGCGAGCGCCGCCGCGCCCTGTGTCTTGGCGGCGTCGTCGAGCCCGCGCCGGCCGGTGGCGGCGTTGGCGCAGCCGGAGTTCGCGAGCACCGCGCGCAGCGCGTCCAGGCGGCAGCGCTCGCGGCTGACGAGCACGGGCGCTGCCGGGGTGGCGGTGGCGGTGAAGCGCGCGGCGCTGACGGGCGCCTGGGAGTCGCACACGAGCAGGCCGACGTCCGGCCTGCCGCTCGGCTTGATGCCCGCGGCAACGCCCGCCGCGCGGAACCCCGCCGGCAGCCCGGCGTCGAGGCCGAGCTCGCGCACGTGCGCCGGCGCGGGCGTCCAGCGCGAGCGGAAGAACGGCCGCGAGTCGATCTTCTCGGTGTCGGGCGTGCTCACAGCAGACCTCGAGTCTCGGGCAGGCCGAACATCAGGTTTAGGTTCTGCACCGCCTGCGAGGAGGTGCCCTTCCACAGGTTGTCGATCGACCCGAACGCGATCACCTTGCCGGTGTGCTCGTCGGCGGCGGCGAACACGCGGCAGAAGTTCGTCTCGCGCACCTCGAGCACGCCCGGCGGGCGCTCGACGAGCTCGACGAACGGCTCGTCGGCGTACGCGTCGGTGTACATGGCGCGCAGCTCCTCGGCCGCTACGGGACGGGTGGTCGTGACGTAGCAGCTCGCCATCTCGCCCTGGTCGAGTGGCACGAGGTGGGCCTGGAACTGGACCTTCAGCTCGGGGTGGGCGGGGTCCAGCGCGCGCAACTGCTCCTCGATCTCGGGCGTGTGCCGGTGCGCGGCGACCTTGTACGGAACGATGTTCTCGCCCGCCATCGACAGGTGCGTGGTCTCGTCGAACACGCGCCCGGCGCCGGAGATGCCCTGCTTGGCGTCGATCACCACGTCGGCGATCAGCCCGGCGCGCGCGAGCGGCGCGAGCGCGAGCAGCGACGCGGTCGGGTAGCAGCCGGGGTTGGCGACGATCCCAGCGCCTGCGATCCGCTCGCGGTGCAGCTCGGTCAGCCCGTAGACGGCATCCTCGAGCAGCTCCGGGCGCGGGTGCTCGCCGTACCACTTCTCGTACTCCGACTGCGAGCCCAGGCGGAAGTCGGCGCTGAGGTCGCATACGCGCGCGCCGAGCTCGCGCAGCGCGGCGACGGTGGGCGCGGCGGCGGCGTGCGGGTAGGCGACGACCGCGGCGTCGATGCCCTGCAGGCGCTCGAGCTCGAGCGCCTCGATCGTCAGCGGCACGCGGTAGCGCGGGTAGACGTCCTGCAGTCGCCGACCCTGCTCCGAGCGCCCGGTCACCGCCACGAGCTCGAAGTCCGGGTGGCGCCACAGCAGATGCGCGGCGAGCGCGCCGGTGAAGCCGGTCGCGCCGGCGACGATCACGCGCGGCCCGCCGGGGGCGCTCGGCTGGGAGGCGATCGCCTCCCGCGGGGAGACGCTAGCCACGCAGCTCACCGCCGATCTCCTGCAGCGCCGCGACGATCTTCGCGCGCAGCGGCTCGACGTCCTCGTCGGTGAGCGTGCGCTCGAGCGCGCGGAAGGACAGCGCGAGCGCGAGCGAGCGCCGGCCCTCCCCCACCTGCTCGCCCGTGTACACATCGAACACGCGCACCTCCTCGAGCAGCCCGCCCGCCGCCGAGCGCACGCGCGCGAGCGCCTCGCCCGCGGACACCGATTCGGGCAGCGTCACCGCGAGGTCCTGACGCAGCGCCGGGAACGGCCCGAACGCCGTGTACTCCACCAGCGGCGAGGCGAACGCGGCGAGCTTGCCGAGGTCGATCGCGAACGCCGCCGTGCGCTCGCCTGTCCCCGAATGAGGGAGGTCCCACGCGCCGGCCACGAGCGGGTGCAGCTCGCCGAGGAACCCGAGGCGCACGTCGTCGACCATCACCGCGGCGCTGCGACCGGGGTGCAGGAACGGCCACACGCTCGGCTCGACCGGTTCGACCTTCCAGTCGATCGAGAAACGCTCCAGCAGCGCTCCAAGCAGCGCCTTGGCGGCGAAGAAATCGGCCTCGCGGCGCTCGCCCCGCCACGAGCTCGGCTCCAGCTCGCCGCTCAGCAGCACGCCGAGGCCGTGGTGCTCGTCGGCAGGGCGCTCGTCGTGCGAGGCGCGATACACGGTGCCCGACTCGAAGATCGCGACGTCGGGGCCGTTGCGCGAGGCGTTGTGCCTGGCGGCGTCGAGCAGCGACCCGAGCAGCGTCGGGCGCATGATCGACTGCCCCTCCGACAGCGGGTTCTCGAGCTCGATCACGTCCCGCAGCGGGTGCTCGGCTCCGAGCAGCAGCCGGTCGAGCAGCTCGGGGTCGGTGAAGCTCCAGCCGACGACCTCATACAGCCCGCGGCCCACCAGCGCGTCCTCGGCGGCGCGACGCACGCGCTGGGCGTGCGTGAGCCTGCCGGCGGCGCCACGCCGGGCGGGCAGCGTCGCGGGCAGGCGCTCGAGGCCGTCGATACGCGCGACCTCCTCGATCACGTCGATCTCGCGCGTGACGTCGTCGCGGCGGAGCGCCGGCACGATCACCTCCAGACCGTCCGCCCGCGGCTCGGTCTCGAAGTCCAGCGCGCCCAGGATCTCCGCCTGGCGCTCGCGCGCGACGGGGACGCCGAGGATCGCCTGCACGCGCGCCTCGCGCAGCCCGATCTGGGGACGCGGCGCGATCCACCCGGATCCCTTCAGGCCCACGTCGATCGTGCCAGGAAGAACGCGCGCGTCGCACAGCTCGATCATCAGCTGCGTGGCGATCGCCTGCGCGTGCAGGCACTGCTCCGGCTGCAGCCCCTTCTCGAAGCGCCCAGATGCCTCGCTGCGCAGGCCGAGCGCCCACGAGCTGCGATGGATGTTGGGACCGTTCCAGGTGGCGACCTCCATCAGCACGCGCTTGGTGTCCGGCTCGACCTCCGAGCGCGCGCCGCCCATCAGCCCGGCGATCGACGTCGGCCCGTCGGCGTCCTCGATCACGACCATCTCGTGGTCGAGCGTACGCGTCTGTCCGTCGAGCGTCTGCACCTGCTCGCCCTCGTGGGCGCGGCGCACCGTCAGGCGGGCGCCGACGACGCGGTCGAGGTCGAATGCGTGCAGCGGCTGGCCGCTGAGCAGCATCGCGTAGTTGGTGATGTCTACGACGTTGTTGATCGGCCGCTGCCCCGCCGCGGCGAGCCGCGCCTTCAGCCACGGCGGCGACGGCGCGATCGTGACGTCCTCGAACACGCGCGCGGTGAAGCGCGGGCACAGATCCAGGCACTCGACGATCACCTCCGCGCCGGCCACCGGACCGTCCGAGCCCGGGTCCTCGCTCCACGGCGCGTCGGCGAGCGGAGCGCCGGTGGCGGCATGCAGCTCGCGCGCGACGCCGTAGACGCCGAGGCAGTCCGGCCGGTTGGGTGTGATCTCGAGCTCGAGCACGTCCATCGAGATCGCCAGCACTTCCGCCAGCGGCGTGCCCGGCGCCAGCTCCGCGTCGAGGAGTTGCCCATCGAGCACGAGGATCCCCTCCGAGCCTGTGCTGAGCTCGAGCTCGGGCTCGGACAGGATCATCCCTTCGGAGACCACGCCGCGCAGCTTCGCCTGCTTGAGCTTCGTCCCGTCGGGCATCACCGCGCCGGGGCGAGCCACCGCGACGGTCTGCCCTGCCGCGACGTTCGGCGCGCCGCACACGATCGTCGCCGGGTGGGCGGGACTCGAATCACTCTCGCCGTCGCCGTCACCGTCTCCTGCGCTGGCGCCGAGGTCAACCTTGCACACCTTCAAGCGGTCCGCGTCGGGGTGCTGCTCGGCGCTGAGCACGCGACCGACGACGAAGCCGTCGGTCGCGGGCACGCCGTGGTGATGGATCGCCTCGACCTTGGTGCCGGTCATCGTCAGGCGCTCCTCGATCTCGCGCACGTCGAGCGGCGGGTCGCAGTATTCACGCAGCCACGGCAGCGGCACCCTCATGGCCGATTCACCTCCGGGCGCCGCCACAGGCACGTAGGCCAAGCCGGACAAGGACGCAGGGAGCGTGGCGTGCTACGCACGCGAGCGACCGAGGACGCAGATCCGGCGCCGGCATACGTGCCTGTGGTCATGAGAACTGCTCCAGGAAGCGCAGGTCGTTCTCGTAGTAAAGGCGCAAATCGGGGATGCCGTGCTTGAGCATCGCGATCCGCTCGACCCCCAGCCCCCATGCGAAGCCCTGCACCTTCTCGGGGTCATAGCCGGGGGCGTTGGCATCGGTGGTGGGCACGTGCGCGTACACATTGGGGTCGACCTCGCCGGCGCCGAGCACCTCGAGCCAGCCCTCGCCCTTGCACAGCGGGCAGCGCGAGCCGTCCCTGAGAAAGCCCTTCCCGTTGCAGTTGAAGCACGACACGTCGACCTCGACGCTCGGCTCGGTGAACGGGAAGAAGTGCGGGCGCAGGCGCACGTCGCGCTCGCCCGTGCCTCCATCGGTGCCACCGAAGACCGCGCGCGCGAACTCCAGCAGCGTGCCCTTTAGATCGGCGAGCGTGATGTCCTCGTCGACGGCGAGGCCCTCGATCTGGTGGAACTGCGGCGTGTGCGTGGCGTCGGAGTCGGGCCGGTAGACGCGCCCGGGGATCACCACGTACAGCGGCGGCGGATGAGCTTCCATCGCGCGCACCTGCATCGGCGAGGTATGCGTGCGCAGCACGAGCTCGTCCTGCGGGGCGAGCTCGCCGGACCCGTCCTGCGCGACGTAGAAGGTGTCGGTGCGTGCGCGCGCGGGGTGCGTGGGGCTGTGGTTGAGCGCGTCGAAGTTGTAGTGAACCGTCTCGATCTCAGGCCCCTCCATAACGGTGAAGCCGAGGCCGAGGAAGATGTCTTCGAGCTCGCGGCGCGTGGCGGTGAGCACGTGCAGGCGCCCGATCGGCTGCGCCGGCGCGCCGGGCAGCGTGACGTCGACGCGGTCGGCCAGCAGCCGCTGCTCGAGCTCGCCGACCGCCAGCTCGTCGGTGCGCGCCCCGATCAGCGCCTCGAGCGCCTGGCGTGCCTGGTTGGCGGCCTTGCCGACGGGTCCGCGCTGCTCGGGCGGGAGCTCTGCGACCCCGCGCAGCAGCTGTGGCAGCTCGGCCTTGCGTCCGAGGTAGCGCACGCGCATCTCCTCGAGCTGCTCGCTCGAGCCGGCTGCCGCGATCGCACGCTCGGCCTCGCCGCGCAGCTCCTGAATCCGATCGATCATGACGCCGGGACCGTATCGTTGGGGCGGGCGGGACAACGATCCGGTCGGCGGGTCATCTCGTACAGCGCCACCGTCGCGGCCATCGCCGCGTTGAGCGAGTCGGTGGCGATGGGGATGCTCGCGACGCGCTCGCACGCCGCGACGAGCTCGTCGGGGAGCCCGTCGCGCTCGGAGCCGACGATCAGCGTGACCGCGCCGTCAGCGCTGCGCTCGCCGTCGCCTGGGCCGGTATCGGCGCCGCCGTCGCCTGGCCCGCGCAGCGCCTCGCCGGCGTCGGCGACGAGCGCGATCCGCTCGCCGGGCAGGTCGGCGAGGTCGCTGACGTGCGCGAGCGAAACGGTGAAGATCGCGCCCATGCTCGCGCGCACGGCCTTCGGCCCGTGCGGGTCGGCGCAGCCGGGGCCGAGCGCGACGCATGAGGCGCCGAACGCCTGCGCGGAGCGCAGTACGGTGCCGACGTTGCCGGGGTCGCCGACGCGGTGCAGGTACACGCACAGCGGCCCCGCGGGGGTGTCCCAGCGCTGCTGGTAGGTGCCGATCACGCGCGTGCCGGAGCCGAGCGCGGACACGCTCGCGAGCGCGGAGCGCTCGACTTCATGGAAGTCGTCGTTGCCGAGGCCCGACCCGGCCAGCCGGTAGCCCTCGACGAGCGGGCGTCCGGCGTGCTCGGCGGCGGCGATCAGGTCCTCGCCCTCGGCCAGGAACAGGCCGCTGCGGGCGCGCCCGCGCTTTGTGTGCAGGTGGCGAACGGCCTTCAGGCGGGGATTGTGGGGGGATTGGATCTGGGTCATTGAATCTGGTTCATGTCATAAAAAAAGCGCCGTCCTTTTCAGGAGCGACGCCCGGGAGGCTGTCTGTCGTTTGCCGGGTCCCCGGCTCTCCGGGGTCAGGCAGCCGACGCCTCGCGGGCGACCTCGGCGAAACGTCGGAACGTGTCTGCGTCGCGCACTGCGATGTCGGCCAGCACCTTGCGGTCGAGCTCGACGCCGGCCAGTTTCAGGCCGTGCATCAGCTGCGAATAGCTCATGCCGTTGACGCGCGCGGCGGCGTTGATGCGCGTGATCCACAGGCGGCGGAAGTCGCGCTTGCGGTTGCGCCTGTCGCGGTAGGCGTACGCGTCGGCCTTCAGCAGCGCCTCCTTGGCGCGCTTGTAGTTCGAGTGCGCCTCGCCGCGGAAGCCCTTCGTCTGCTCGAGTACCGAGCGGCGCTTCTTGCGAGCGCTGACGGAGCGCTTGACGCGGGTCATTTGCCCACTCCCAGCATGCGCTTGATCCGCGGCGCGTCGTCGTCGGAGACGATCACCGGCCGGCCGAGGTGGCGCTTGTGTTTGGGCGACTTCTTCTCGAGGATGTGGCTCGTGAAGGCGTGCCGCGCGCGCACCTTGCCGCTGGCGGTGACTTTGAAGCGCTTCTTCGCGCCGGAGTGTGTCTTCATCTTTGGCATAGCGAGCCGCTGATTATGACACGGTGGAGTCCGTGGGCACGTCCGCCGGCTCCACTGCGTCCGTCAGCGGCCGGCTGCCGTCCTCGAGCGGGGACTCGAGCGCCTCTGCGGCGACGTCGCCCTGGGCGTCGGCGGGGAAGACCTCGTCGGCGGCCTCGTGCGAGTCGGCCTTGCCCGCGAGCACGGCTTTGGAGGGCGCCATCATCATGGTCATGTTGCGCCCTTCCTGCATGGGGCGCTGCTCGACGACGCCGAGCTCTGAGAGCTCCTCGGCGAGCCGGTCGAGGATCGCGGTGCCGCGCTCGGGGTGGGTGACCTCGCGTCCGCGGAACATGATCGTGACCTTGACCTTGTCCTTGTGGCGCAGGAAGCGCTCGACGTGGTGCTTCTTGGTGTCGTAGTCGTGCTCGGCGATCTTGGGGCGGAACTTGATCTCCCTGACGGTTATCTGCTGCTGGTGCTTGCGCGCCTGCTTGACCTTCTGCGCCTGCTCGTACTTGTACTTGGAGTAGTCGAGCACGCGGCACACCGGCGGGCGCGCCTCGGGGGCGACCTCCACCAGGTCGAGTTCTCTCTCCTGGGCGAACACGAGCGCGTCGGGCGTCTTCAGCACACCGATCTGCTGACCCTCGTCGTCGATCAGGCGCACCTCGGGTACGCGGATTCGCTCGTTGATCCTCGTCGTGTCCCGCTCGGGCGGGCGCCGGTCGAACCTGCGCGGAACCGGCACTAGCTGTGGTGCCCTCGCGTCAAGCTATCGCTACGCGTGGCTGTGTGAGGATTTGCGGGGCGTCAACGCGGCCGAGTATAGCTCTCCTGCCAGGCGCGTTGTGAACTCGTCGAGTGGAACGCTGCCCGCGTCCCCGCCGCCGTGCTCGCGCAGCGACACCGTGCCGTCGTGCTGCTCGCGCTCGCCGACGACCAGCATGTACGGGACTTTCCGGAGCTCAGCGTCGCGGATCTTGCGCTTGATCGACTCGCTGCGGTGGTCGAGCTCGACCCGTGCCCCCTCGCCGGCGAGCGTGTCTCTGACCTTGGCGGCGTGGTCGTTGAAGCGGTCGGCGACGGGCAGCACGATCGCCTGCACGGGCGCGAGCCACAGCGGCAGAACGCCTGCGTAGTGCTCGAGCATGATGCCGATGAAGCGCTCGTAGGAGCCGAGCATCGCGCGGTGGATCATCACGGGCGTGTGCTCGTGGTTGTCAGCGCCGCTGTAGGCGAGCCCGAAGCGCGCGGGCATCGAGTAGTCAAGCTGGACCGTTCCGAGCTGCCAGGAGCGCCCGAGCGAGTCGGTCATGTGCATGTCGATCTTGGGGCCGTAGAACGCGCCGTCACCGGGGTTCAGCTCGTATGCCAGGCCGAGCGCGTCGAGCGCGCGCGCGAGCTTCTCCTCGGCGCGGTCCCACATCTCGTCGGTGCCGACGCGCTGCTCGGGGCGTGTGGAGAGCTCCAGGCGCACGTCGAAGTCGAACAGCGCATACGTCGCGAACGCCATCTCCAGCGCCGAGGTGACCTCTCCCTGGACCTGCTCCTCGGTGCAGAAGATGTGCCCGTCGTCCTGGGCGAAGTGGCGCACACGCAGCAGCCCGTGCAGCACGCCGGAGGCCTCGTTGCGGTGCAACAGGCCCGGCTCGAAATAGCGCACGGGCAGGTCGCGATAGGAGTGCCGGCTCTGCGCGAACAGGTGGCAGTGACCGGGGCAGTTCATCGGCTTGACGGCCATCTCGCGGTCCTCGACCTCGAGCGTGAACATGTTCTCTCGGTACTTGTCCCAGTGCCCCGAGGTGCGCCACAGCTCCGCGTCGAAGATCTGCGGGGTCTTCACCTCGGAGTAGCCGCGCTCGGCGCCCATCTGGCGCGAGAGGCCGACGAGCGAGTTGAAGATGGTCGTGCCCGCAGGCATCCAGAAGGCGGCGCCGGGTGATACGTCGGAGAAGGTGAACAGCCCGAGCTCGCGCCCCAGCTTGCGGTGGTCGCGCGCCCTGGCCTGCTCGATCCGCTCGAGGTGCTCCTCGAGCTCGGCCTTGGTGAAGAACGCCGTGCCGTAGATGCGCGTGAGCATCGTCCTGGTGGAGTCCCCGCGCCAGTACGCGCCCGCGAGCGAGCTCAGCTTGAACGCGCCGACGGTCTTCGTGCTGGGCGCGTGCGGGCCACGGCAGAGGTCGGTGAAGGGACCGTTCGTGTACAGCGAGACCGTTGTGAGCGGCTCGCGATGAAGGCTCTGCTCGGCCGCCGTCACGAGGTCGTCGATCAGCTCGACCTTGTAGTCCTGACGCTCCGCGAGGAAGCGCTCGCGCGCCTGCCCGACGGGCACGTCCTCGCGCTCGAACGGCTCGGCCGCCTTCACGTGCGCGCGCATCAGCTCTTCGACCTTCGGGAAATCCGCCTCGGAGACCGCCGCGCCCTCGGGGAACTCGAAGTCGTAGTAGAAGCCGTCCTCGATCGGCGGCCCGATCGAGATCTTGACGCCGGGGTAGAGCTCGGTGACGGCCGCGGCGAGCACGTGCGCGGCGTCGTGACGGATCAGCTCGAGGGCCTTCGGCCTGTCATTTTTAGTCAGGATCGCGATGTGGGCGCCGTCGGGGAGTGAGCGCGCGAGGTCGCGCACCTCCGTGCCCTCGCCGGTGGCGCCGTCGTGACCCTGCCCCGCGCCGAGCCTGACCTCGATCGCGAGCGCCGCCCGCGCGAGACCGGGCCCGATCGCCGCGGCGGCGTCGGCGCCGGTGGCGCCGTCGGGCAGCTCGAGGGAGTTGCCGTCGGGGAGTGTGACCGTGAGCGACATCGAGCGCTGGAGGCTACCCGGCCGCGGCGAGACTTTTCAGGCGATTCGCCAGAGCGCGTCGTCGGCGAGCGCTTCGCGGCGCACGGCGCCCGCTCCGGTGAGCTCGATCAGCGCGCGCTCGGCGGCTGCGCGGTCGGGGAGCTGGTTGTTCTGCGCGAGGATCGCGGCGACCTCGGCGGTGACGAGCCCGTCGGGGAACCGCTGCAGCGCTTCGATCGCCTCATCGGGCGGCGCCTGACGCTCGAGCGTCGGGTCGAGGTTGGCGATCAGCACGTCGTATGCGTCGATCGTCTGAAAGCCGCCCGCCTCCAGGCGCAGCCCGGCTCCGTTCTGGAAGACGAGCGACGGAGCTGAGTAGCGCACCGGGCCGTCGGTCTGGCGCGCCTTGCCCTGGAAGTCGGTCGGCCCGCCCTCGGCGCTGCGCGTCTGCTCCTTGTCGTCCTCATAGGCGGCGAGCGTCTCGGGGTCGTCGATCGCGGCGATCACGCCCGCGACGTCGAGCCCCTCGACACGCGCGAGCGCCTGCGCGATGTCGGCGTTCTCGTCGAGCAGCAGCGGGGTCGTGAACCACGCGAGTTGCAGCGCGCGCAGCACCTCGTCCTCGCGGCCGGGGTAGAGCCGGCGCGTGGCGACGATCGCGCGGCAGGCGCGCGAGGTGGCGGTCACTCGCGCACGGGGCTCCATCAGCAGCGGCATGCCGAAGCGCCTGAAGTAGCTCTGCTGGCCGATCGTCGAGCGTGTGGGCGTGTAGCCGGCGTCGAGGTAGCGCTGCGGGTCCTCGGCCAGCCCGATCGTGACCAGGCGCCAGTCGAGCTGATCGCCGTAGCGCCAGCGCAGCACAGCCAGCGCCGGGCTGGCGGAGTAGGCGAACGGGCAGCCCGGGTCTGTGAAGTGCGTGACGGCGATCGTGCTCACACGACAATGATTGCACGTGCAAGCAGTCTGTCCGGACTGAGAAACACCGCTTGCAGACAATCGTCTGAATATGCGAACCTCGCGCGATGACAAAAGACGAGCGGCATTCCATCTCCGTCACCCTCACCCCCGCCCAGGTCGACGCGGTCGTACGCGCGGCGGCGAACAGCCGCGCGCCGAGCGTGTCCACCCTGATCGGCAGCGCGCTGCGAGCGCCGCTGCGCGACAGGGAGACATCCGCCTTCGATGATGGTGCGCCCGAGCACGATCGCAACGCGCACAACGCGCACAACGCGCACAACGGGCATCCGGCGGCCGACGACGCCGACCCGCGCATGTCGCGATCGCTGCTGCGCGGCCTGTCGCTGCTCACGCGCTTCGGCCCCGACGGTGCCGAGCGCGGGATCGTCGAGCTCGCGCACGAGCTGGGGATGAGCCCGAGCACGGCTCATCGCTACGCGTTCACGCTGGTCGAGCTGGGACTGCTCGAGCGCTCCCCCACGACGCGCAAGTACCGGCTGCCGTCCGGCGCGTAGCGCCCGACACCCAGGCAGCGCAGACGCGGAAATCGCGGCCGGCTTCAAGCGGCCGGCCGCGGACGACGCGGGATCGGCGACACGAACAGAGGCCGGCACGAGCGCGCGCGGCGCGCCCATGCCGACCGAGCCAACGCCGTCTGTGGGGATGGCGCGACGGCAGTAAGATACCAGCAGGTGGCTGTCTGGATCTTGCTACTCGCGAAGTGCGATGTTTCTGATTGTGTCGGCGCCCAACCAGCCAGATCTCGGACTAGCGAGCACTCTGAGGCGTTTACGCGTAGAGCGGGGCGAGACGCAGGAGGATCTGGCGCACCGAGCAGGCTTGACAGTGGCGGCGTTCGCGCGCATCGAGCGCGGCCACGCAAACCCGACGTGGACGACCGTGCGGCGTATCGCGCTCGCCCTGGATATCAGCTTGGCGGCGCTCGCCGAGGCGGTCGAACGCGCAAAGCCGCGGGGCTGAGGTCCTAAGGCGACTCACGCGGGCTCCGGCGCCTCCAGCGCGCGCAGGTGCTCGTCCACGCGCCGCACCCAACCCTCCGAGATCTCATCCGCCTGCACCGAGAGCTGCGGCGCACCGACGACGAGGTTCTCGGGCGCGGGTATCCCGAGGTGCTCGAGCACGCGGCGAATGACCGCATCGGTGCTATCGGCGAGCTCCTCGTAGGTGAGCTTCAGCGGCTCGTAGCCGAGGCCCAGGAAGTACGCGTCCCAGGAGGCGTCGTGCGCGGTCAGCAGCCGCACGAGGTAGTTGATCGCGCGAAACGAGAACACGAGCTCGACCGAGCGCTCGACCTCGTCGCCGGCCTTCCACGCCTGCGTCTGGACGGCCTTCCACAGCGACACCGCCTGGCGGATCTTGTTCTCGCGCGTGATCTGGATGTAGCGCAGCCCGGGGAACGCGCGACCGAGCAGCTCCGGCAGCGGCCGACCGCCCATCCCTTCGATCCCGCGCAGCAGCTGCGCGAAGTCGCCGAGGTACCCCCACATGATCTTCGCGCCGAACACGCCGTTGGGAGTCGTTCCCTCCCGTAGCGCCCACGCGAGGTACTGGTCGTAGGTCTCGGGATGCCACAGCGGGTTCGGCTTGGCTGCGCCGTGGGGCATCTCGCGGAAGGCGAGTCGTTCGACGATGTTGACGTGGCGGTCGGGGTCGAAGTACTCGTGCGGCCGGCGTGGCAGGCCCGAGCGGTGCAGCGCCTCGAAGTACTCCTCCGGATGCCCGGCGACCCCGGTCTGGTTGAGTGCCTGGCACAGTAGAGTGCTGCCGCTTCGCGGAGTGGCGCACACGAGGTAGGAGAGCATCGGCGTCATGTCAAGTACACAGCCTTGGTGAACAATAGCCCGTGTCCAACCGTCCGAACATCCTCTACCTGCACTCGCACGACACCGGGCGCTACGTGCAGCCCTACGGTGAGCCGGTGCCGATGCCCAACGTGCAGGCGCTGGCCGACCAGGGGGTGCTCTTCCGCGAGGCGTTCTGCGCAGCCCCGACGTGCTCGGCGAGCCGCGCGTGCCTGCTGACCGGGCAGTACGGGCAGAGCAACGGCATGCTCGGGCTCGCCCACCGCGGGTGGTCGCTGCGCGACTACCACCACCACATCGTCAACGTGCTGCACGGTGTGGGGTACACCTCGACGCTGATCGGCGAGCAGCACATCTCCAAGGAGCCAGAGGTGATCGGCTACGACGAGGTGATGAAGATCCCGACGACGCGCGTCGAGTCGGTCGCGCCGCTGGCGATGGAGGTGCTGCGCCGGCCGCGCGATCGCCCGCTGTTCCTGTCGGTCGGCTTCTTCGAGACCCACCGTGAATTCCTCGGTCCGGGCTCGCTGCGCGACGTTCACTACTCCAAGCCGCCGAACAACCTGCCCGACACGCCCGAGGTGCGCGCCGACGTGGCGGCGTTCAAGGCGAGCGCGCGCTCGCTCGACCATGGCGTCGGCATGGTGCTCAACCAGCTCGACGCCTCAGGGCTGATGGACGACACGCTGATCATCTTCACCACCGACCACGGGATGCCGTTCCCCGGCGCCAAGGCGACGCTGTACGACCGCGGGCTCGGCGTGATGCTGATTCTGCGCGGCCCCGAGCCGTTCAACGGCGGGCGCGTGATCGATGCGCTGGTATCGCACATCGACGTGTACCCCACGGTGTGCGAGTACCTGGAGATCGAGCGCCCCCCGTTCCTGCAGGGGGTCTCGTTGATGGGGCTGTTGCACGGGCACACGACGAGCGCCCGCGAGGAGATCTTCGCGGGCTCGACCTGGCACGCGGCGTATGAGCCCCAGCGCGCGATCCGCACCCGGCGCCACAAGTACATCCACCGCTGGGGCGAGCGTCTGACGCCGGTGTTGCCGAACACCGACGACGGCCCCAGCAAGGACCTGCTGCTGCGGGGCGGATGGGCCGAGCGCGTGATCCCCAAAGAACAGCTCTACGACCTGTTGTACGACCCTAACGAGGCGAACAACCTGCTCGCCGATCCCGCCTACGCGGCGGTGCTCGCGGACCTGCGCGGGCGCCTGGAGGCGTGGATGCGCGACACCGACGACCCGCTGCTCGCCGGCCATGTGGACCCGCCGCACGGCGTTGAAATAAACCTTCCCGACCAGCTCTCGGCGACCGAACCGACCGTACGAATCGAGTGAACGCAGCGCGTGGGCGGGCACCGATCCGCCCTCGCGCCGCGGCCTGGGTGTGTCCGGCGACCGCCGCTCAGCCGACGCGCCGCGCGAGGAAGTCCACGAGTGCCGCGGTCGTGCGCTCGGGCTCGTCCTCCCAGACGAAGTGCCCGGCGCCGTCGAGGATCACGAGCTCCGAGCCCGGCAGCTCCTCGTGGAAGCGCTCGGCCATCCGCACCCCGGCGAAGCGGTCCTCCGCGCCCCACACGATCAGCGCGGGCACGTCCAGCGCGGCGACGCGGCCCTCGTAGGGGATCAGCTTGTCGAACTCGCCCGAGCGGTAGAGCTCGAGGTGGGCGAGCCGGCGCGTGTCGTCGGCGAATGCCTTCCAGTACTCCGCGATCGCCTGCTCGCTCATGCCGCTGGAGACGGCGTGCATCATCGCGTCGAAGCCCTCGCGCGTGTAGGAGCTCATCAGGCGCTCGCCCTCGCCGGGGGTACGCATCACGTTGGCCAGGTCGTGCCAGCGACGGTCGGCGAAGAAGCCGCCGTCGGAGATCACCAGCGCATTCGTCGCGCCAGGGTGATCGCACGCCCATTTGAGCCCGATCGGCACACCCCAGTCGTGCGTGACGAGCACCACCGGTCCCGGCTGCAGCTCCTCCACGAAGCGCTCGAGCGCCTGCACGTGGCGCTCCCATGATCCGGGCCCAACCCCACCCCGGTCGGGCTCGGAGTCTCCGTAGCCGGCCAGGTCGGGCGCGAGCGCGCGCCAGCCCGCGGCCGCGAGCGCCGGCAGCGCCCGGTGCCACATGTACGAGGACTCGGGGTAGCCGTGGACGAGCAGCACCGCCGGCGCGCCCGACTCCCCCGCCTCCCGGTATGCCAGTCCGCCGGCTTGCGCGATGGCGCTCACGCGGTCAAGCCTACGGGACGGCGTACGCGGCGATCCAGCTGTCCAGCCACGGCGCCAGAGAGCTGACGCGCGTGAACACCGTCGGGCGGCGCGTCGAGCAGCGCCCGTAGACGTGAACCGCGATGCCGACCTCGACGGGTTCGCCGTTCACGCCGGCGGTCAGCAGCGGGCCGCCGCTGTCGCCGTTGCAGGCGCCGGTCGCGTCGCTCGGGGGATCGAGCGCGCACGGCTCACCGTGCGCGAAGAACGGCGGCGCGTAGCGGTGACACCAGGCACTCGCCTGCACGGCGGTCTCGGCCGAGTGCAGCGCTTCGCTCGGCCCGCGTTGTGTGAATCGGGTCTTCCCCCACCCCACGATCGTCGCGGCCGTGCCGGCCGTTGGCTGGCCGGCGCCGGCGCCGATGGCGAGCGCGATTGGCGGCGCACTCACAGGCGCGGACAGCGCCAGCAGCGCGGCGTCGCCAGCGTCAACGCCGCGCTTGAAGCCTTCGTAGGCGATCACCCCGCTCACCGTCGAGACGTTCGGCTCGCCGGTCGCCGCTAGGCCCGCGAATGTCAGCACGGTGAAGCCGGACGCATCGCGCAGCGTCCCCGTTCGCATGTTCTCGACGCAGTGGCCCGCCGTCAGGACCAGGCGGGGAGCGACGACGGTGCCGGTGCATTGCGCGACCTCGCTTCCGCGCACGTCGATGACCTCCGCGAGCCACGGAAACCCGGCGTTCGGCGCCGGCGCGCCGCCGATGATCGCCACGTGGGCGCGAACGTGGGCGGCGACGCGTGCGTGGGCGACGGCGTGCGGCCGGTGCAGCTCGCGCGCCTCGGCGCCGACGCCGACGCCGACGGCGAGCAGCAGCGCGAGGGCGCCCGCCAGGCATGCGGGGGACGTCAGGCGCATCATCGCGTTGCCTTTATCGACGCGCGTCGCCGGCACCTTGACCGCGCGCGCGGCGCGGCTGGGCTAGCGTCTGCGCCGTGAGCTCGACCGTGACCACAGACGGGACGCAGCCAGCGGCGCAGCCGTGGCTCGCGCAGGAGCTGCGCGAGGTGGTCGAGGAGCTGACCGGCTTCGAGCGGGCGTCGGCGTCTGAGGGCGAGCGCCGGGCGGCCGAGTGGATCGCGACGCGCATCCGCGGGCACGGCCATACAGCGACGATCGAGGTCGAGCGCGCGCATGGCGGCTACTGGTGGCCGCTGGGCCTGCTCAACGGCTCGATGGCGATGGCGGGGTGGGCGGTCCGCCGCCGACCGGCGCGCTGGCTGCGCCTGCTGAGCGCCGCACTGGGCGCGGGCGCCGCGGCGGCGATCTGGGACGAACTCGGCGGCGGGCGGCTGTGGTTCCGCCGCGCCGCGCTCCCCCACCGGGACACGTTCAACGTGGTCGCCGAGGCCGGCGACCCGGACGGCGCGGAGACGGTCGTCGTGGTCGCGCATCACGACGCCGCACACAGCGGCCTTGTCTTCCACCCCGCGCTGCCGCGGCTGTTCGCAGAGCGCTTTCCCGCACAACACGAGCGCGCGGAGCAGACCGTGCCGATCATGTACGCCACGTGGCTCGGCCCGGTGATGGTGGCGCTCGGGTCGCTGCTCGGGCGCGCGGGCCTCGTGCGGGCGGGATCGCTGCTCGCGAGCTGCGCAGCGGGCGCAATGCTCGACATCGGCCGCAGCGAGGTAGTCCCCGGCGCGAACGACAACCTCAGCGCAGTGGCGGTGCTGCTCGCGCTGGCGCGCTCGCTATCCGAGCGCCCGGCGCCGGGCGTGCGCGTGCTGCTGCTCTCGACCGGCTCGGAGGAGTCGTTCATGGAGGGCATGCAGGGCTTCATCCGCCGCCACCGCGCGAGCCTCGACCCGGCGAGCACGACGGTGCTGTGCCTCGAGTGCGTGGGCAGCCCGACGCTGACGCTGGTCGAGGCCGAGGGCATGCTGCGGATGCGCTACTACAGCGAGGCCGCCCGCGAGCGGCTCGCGCAGGCGGCCGCGGCGCTCGACGTGGAGATCGTGCGTGGGCTGCGCACGATTGCCGCGACCGACGCGCTCGTGGCCCTGCGTCGCGGCTACGCCGCCGCGACGCTCGCGTCGATCGACGAGACCAAGTTCCCCGCCAACTACCACTGGCCGAGCGACACGCCCGAGAACCTCGACTGGGACACGATGCAACGCGCGTTCGCGGTCGCCGAGCGCTTCGTGCGCGCCGGCGCGCCGCGCTAGAGCGAGCGGTGCACGTACGCTCGCTCGGCTGGCGGACCGACCTGAGCCTGCGCGAGCTCGAGGGCGCGGAGGTCGTCGAGCACGAGGACCATCTCGTCGTGCGCACCGCCGAGAACCAGGCGTACCGATGGGGCAACTTCCTGCTGTTCGCCTCGCCGCCGCGGCGCGGCGATGCCGAGCGCTGGCTCGCGCGCTTCCACGAGGCGTTCCCGGCGGCGGACTACGTCGCGATCGGCATCGACAGCCCGGCGGGAGATCCAGGCGAGCTCGACGAGCTACGGGCGGCGGGCATGACGGTCGAGATCGACGCCGTGCTGAGCGCCGACGGCCTGCGCGCGCCGGCGCGCGAGCCACCGCCGGTGGAGTTTCGACAGGTGCAGAGCGACGCCGACTGGCGTCAGGCGACGGCATTGCGCTACGCGGTCGAGGAGAACCCCGAGGATGGCTATCGCGACTACCTCGAGCGCCAGATGCGAACGATCCGCCGTGTGAGCGAGCAGGGACACGGCGGCTGGTTCGGAGCGTTCTGCCACGGTGAGATGCGCTCTAGCCTCGGGATCTTCGATGCCGGGGCGGGGCTCGCGCGGTTTCAGAGCGTCAACACCCACCCGGCGCACCGCCGTGAGGGTCTCGCCACCAACCTGCTGCTAGCCGCTGGCCGCTACGCGCTGGCGGAGCTCGGCGCGAGCACGCTCGTGATCGCCGCCGACCCCGACTACCACGCGATCGACATCTATCGCTCGCTGGGATTCCGCGAGCGCGAGCGCCACGTGCAGCTCGAACGCCTCGCCGGTCGGCCGCGGAGCTAGACCGAGCAGGGACGCGAGCGGCGGTCCGTGCCGACTTCGGTGATCCCCGCGGAGGTGATCTTGATCCGCGTGGGGACGTTGCCGCGCTCGAGCAGCTTGACGAGAACCGACTCGCCCTTCGACTCGATCCCCGAGCGCAGCGGCTCGTCGAACTTCTCCGCTCTCAGCGAGCCAGCTATCTGGACGTACACGTGCTGTTCGGCGCGCCCGTTCTGCACCTTCCAGCGGTACAGGTCGCCCTCGCGTGGAACGGGAATCGGAGTGGGGCCGCCGATGATCTCGGGATCCTCAGTCATGGTGTAATTATGGTCGCCGCCCACGAGAACCCAAGGGCCCGCTGGCCAATGTGAGCGCGTCGTGATTGGACAATCCGACCAAGACCACCGGTGTGGGCTCGGCCCCAGAACGTCCTAACAGCATGCGAGATCGCGGGAGGGTCCCGGTCGAGTCGCAGGCAAGGGCGCGCATCACCCCGTTTGAAAGCAGAGAGCGACTGGACGGACGCGCTACCGGGACCCGACCGGCGTATGCTGCCAAGTTCGGACTGATGACTGTCTTTCCGAGGCCTGTCGGCTGGATCGCGACGCTGCTGCTATCGGCGCTCGCGCTCGCCGCTGCCGGAGCCTCCACAGCTTCAGCTGCGCGACGTGAGCGCGCCCCGAAGCAGACCGTGCTGCGTGCACAGCGCCTGTTCCGGGAGCTCCACTACCCGCTCGGTCGCGACCGACCAGGCGAGCTCGGCGTGGGCACGAGAGGGGCACTCGAGTACTTCCAGCGCAAGTACGGGTTGAGCGCCAGCGGCTATCCAAATGCCACGACGCTCACGCTGATGGAAGGGGTGGAGGCATCTCTGCGGGCACCCTCATCTTCCGCTCCCGGGCCGACCGCGCCCATCTCGGCGATCGCCGTGCCGTCGGGTCGAGCGCCCTACCCGGCGACCGCCCAGCCGCGAGATCTCGTCGAACGTGTACTCGGCGAGCACCTGCCGTTGCTCGCGATCGCGATCGGCTTGGCGAGCCTGCTGTCGCTCCTGGCGCTGAGCGCTCGCGGAGCGTCCGGCTACCGATCAGCCAAGACTCGCGGCTCGACCACGACCACTTCGGGCAGCGGCTGATCGGGCTGCGGGCCCACGGCGCGCCGCACGACCACGCCGTGGGCGGCGCGTTTGCCGATGGGCGGCTCGAGTGGCTGCAGCCCGTAACGCGGAAATGGGCCACGCCGAGCGCTCTGCAGAGATCCAGGCGCCGAGACGTGCGCGCGCACCGGCCGCGCTAGCGGGGCCGGTGCCGGCATGGGCAGGCGACGCGGGCCGTCGCCCTGCAAGCTCGTGCTGCTCGCCGGCCGGCGCTCCGCGGAGGATCGCACGCGCGCGCGCAGACCGTGCCTCGCCCAGCCCGGGACGAGCGTCGGCACTCCGTGCCAGCTCAAACGGATGAAACCCAGCAGCAGCAGGCTGTACAGCGTCGCCCAGTAGGCGGAGCCGACGTCGAAGCTGTTGAACAGGCCTCTGTGGACCAGCGACCAGGTCATCGAGCCCAGCAGCACTGCCAGGAGCGCCACGTGCGGGACGATCTGACGCCAATGCACGGCGTACTGGTTCTCCTTGCGCGTGACCACGTAGCGAGGCTTGCGGGTGCGCCCGCCGAGGATCGCGAGCATGCAGGCACGTGCGTATACGAACGACAGACCTGCCCAGGTCAGCCGCGCGCGCCACAGCTGCTCGAGCGACATTCGCCTGTGGATCACAGCCAGATACAGCTCGAGAGCAACGGCAAACGGCCAGAAGTGGATAACGAACGCGCCCGTGCTCGTGACCACCGGATAGGTGTGCAGGGCGAAACCGAGCGCCGGAACCAGCAGGAACACGAGCGTCGCCGGACCCTGCATGTAGAAGAGACCGAGCTCGTAGAACTGCATGCGCTGGCGCAGACTGAGCCCGCGCTTGGGGGCCCATAGGTTGAGCCTGACGGTGTCGAGGGCCCATGTGCCGCGCTGCTTGACGAAGTTGGGCAGATCCTCCGGCGAGTGCTGCGCGTAGGCGCCGAGGATCGGCAGGTAGCAGCCGTCCCAGCCGCGCCGGAGCGCCTCGACACCCGACTGCAGATCCTCGACCAGGTTCCACGTGGGGAAGTCGCCGATGTCATGCAGCGCCGCGCGCCGCCACACGAGTCCCGAGCCACACGGGAACACCGCGTTCGCGGCGTGGCGCGAGAGCATCGCGCATCGAAAGAAGTGCGGCTGCTGGTTGTCGAACGGGTCGTGTGCCGAGACCTCACCGGCCTTGGCCGTCTGCACGAACGCGAGCCGCTCGCTGGCCATCAGCTGACCGACGGCTTCGCGCAGGAAGCGCTCATCGCCCACCAGATCGTCTGCATCGCGGGACTCGACGAAGCGGATATCCGCGGGCACGAGCGCGATCGCCGAGTTGAGGTTCCCCGCCTTCGCCTCGCCGCGGCGGCGCGGGTCATCGCGCCCCGGCGGCCTGTGATAACGCAGGCTCGCCTGCGGATATGCGAGCGCGAGGCGATTCACCACGTCGCGCACGCGCTGGTCGCCCGCATCGTCGCTCACCAGCACCCACAGCCGGTCGCTCGGCCAGTCCTGGTCGAGCACCGAGCGCACCGTGCTCTCGAGCAGCGAAGGAGGCTCGCCCAAAGTCGGTATGAGCACGGCCACCTTCGGCTCGTGGCCGACCGGCACAGGCGCCTTCTCCGGCACGGACTGCTGCCAGCGATTGACCACCGAGAGCATCGATGACGTGGCCACGAGCACCGTCGCCAGCACGAAGGGAATCGCGATCCATAGCTTGGACGTGTCCGCGTGAGCAAGCATCCAGGGCAGGAACCAGGCGATGCTGAGGATCAGCGCTATGCCCGCCGCGCGCGCGCCTCGGTTCTGACCCAGCGTCTCTGCTGGCGTGCTCACCCCGTACTCGGGCTGTGAGCGACCGGAGGCCGTCGAGCCTTTCCCGGACACCGTCACGCCTCTTCGCTGAGCTCGCCCCTGGCGGCGGCGATCGGACGCGAATGGACGGCCGGGCGAAAGCTGTCTGACGAGCTCCTCACGGCGCGCCTGGAGCAGAGCGTTCCCCTGGAGGCTCTGCAGCGCGCGAGCCATCCGCGGCACGAGCCACGCGCCGATGACGATCAACGCGACGTCCTCTGTTCGGCTACCGCGGTTTTGGCCGACTGTCTTTTGCATTATGACTTCCTCTGCGTCGAGTGTGAACGGTGGCAACCTGGCGAGCCCGAGCCTCTGGCTCGTTCTTGAAGATCTCGATCGGGCCCCAATAGGTGACGAAGTGCAGGTTGCCTCCCAGGCCTGTCACCTTGACCCGCGAGGAGAAAACCCTATGGAAGGTTCCGCAGCGCGCAACCGCGCGCCAGATCGACGCCGGCCACGCTTCGCCACCGGGCACTTCGATGAACCACTGAAATGCGCAGACGTTCACAGGGCTCGGCAGGTGCTGGATTCGGTATACGTCGTAAACTTCGTACGGGTTCTCGATGCGCCCGTTTGAGTACAGGTAGGCGGCGTACACCCAGGAGGAGCTGGCCAGCAGCCTTTCCCCCGGGTGAACGTCGCGGACCAACGTCGCCGCCGAGGGACGCAGATCAGGCCATCCCTCGTCGACGCGCACGACCTGGACGAGCGCGAAGCACGTCAGTCCGATCAGAGCCGGGATTGCCAGCAGGCGCATGTGGCGCAGGGCTGCCGCGACGGTCACGCCGATCAGCGGCAGCATGAAGATGATCCCGAAGACGACGTGCTTCTGAGCGCCCGAGGGGTCCCCGGTCATCAGATGGTAGACAGGAGCGCCGATCGCGCCGGTGAGCAGCGCGAGCCCCACCCTGCGCCTCTCCACCAGCGCCAGGCCCGCCACCGCGAGGATCGCGGGCACCGCGGTGAAGTACACCTGCAGGTCGATGAGCTGTTCGCGGCTGACGTCGAAGCTCGGGTTGTCGCTGAGACGAAAGCTCTCGAACGCCGCGAGCTGAGCGCGATCGGCCAGCAGGTATATGAGCAGCACGGCGCCCGCAATGAAGCCGAACACGCCGATGTCCATCGCCGCCCCTCGTCCGCGTATCGCCAGTATCAAGAAGACCAGCGGCGGCCCGATGAACACCAGCACCGGATACTTCGCCAGGCCGGCCAGCGCGTAGAGCAGCGCCGCCAGGCACAGCCAGGCGCGATCGTCGCGACGCAGAAACTCCGTCACCGCCCAGAACGCGCCGCCGGCGCCAGCGACGGCCAGCGTGTCGTAGACCGCAAGATGGCCGAGCGCGATGACCGGGCCGCTCGTGATCGCAGCCAGAGCGGCGCCCGCGCGCACGCGCGTCCCGTAGAGGTTCCCAGCCGCCTTGATCGCGCCCGCGAGCCCGATTGTCACACAAATCGCTGCCGCCGCGCGAGCGCCGGCAAGACCCCAGAGCTTCCAGCCGATCCCGGCGATGAGCGGCCACAGCAGCGAGCCCGAGATCCATGACAGGTAGTCATCGCTGATCCCGTGACCCCCGAGCGTCCTGAGGCCGGCGACGATGTAGACGCCCTCATCGAGAAACGGCCCCGTGAGCCGCAACGCGCAAACGACCAGCTCGGCCGCGAGAAAGCCGCCCAGCAAAAGCCACGGCGCCAGCACGAGCACGCGCGAGTGCGTTCGCGGCCTGTCCACGAGGCGTGGCGCATGCTCGTGCGAGAGCGGGTGTCCGGTCGCGACGGCTGCGGCACTCACCCCCAACCCGGGGCGTGGCAGTCGTTGGCGCGGGCGGCATGGTCCACCGTCATCGCGGGGCGAATGTAGTTAAAGTCACAAATGCCGCCATCGCATCGCATGGCTCGGCGAAGATAGCAAGAACCATGCGAGCCGATTTGTAGTTGTTACAAATGTCCACGCGACACTCGACCCCTGTCCACCTGCGCCCGGCTGACGTTGTGTTTGTCGAGCCCACCATCACCTAATCTGAGCTGAGCATGGATGTGAACTTCGCGTGAACGGTTACATAAAGATGTGTCTGGCGTGCGTTATCGCGGTTCTGAGCTTCGGCATGGGATCGAGATTTGGAACGCAGGCTGACGCGACTGGCGCCGCGCCGGCTGACGCACGACACGTGGCTAGCCGCGCCGAACCGTTGAGGCTGTTCTCTGCGCACAGCTTCTTCAATCGGGAGCTACCGGCCTCGCCCCCGCTCGCAGCTGATTCCGCAGCGCTCGCGGGTGCGTTCGAGTCGCAGGTGAAGACGCATCTAGGCCATGTCGTCATCAACACAACCCAGTGGAGCGCGCCGGTGTATGTCGAGGGCCCGAATGCGCCGACGATTACGCTGATCGGCACGAGCGCCGTCTGTCCGCGACCCGAAGGTGTGTTCTCGGGCTTCCAGGAACAGATAGCTGCTGTGCCACTGCCGGCTGACGCGCTTCCGGGCGCCGGCACGGACAAAGAGGTGATCGTGTGGCAGCCGTCGACCGGACACCTCTGGGAGCTCTGGAGAGCGCTCGAGGAATCGGGGCACTGGACGGCCTGCTGGGGTGGCGAGATCGCGGACGCGTACACCAGCGACGGCATCTTCCCGGCCCCGTTCGGCGCCGCCGCGTCGGGCCTGTCACTGCTCGGGGGCCAGATCCATCTGGAAGATCTCGAGCACGGCTCGATCAACCATGCGCTCGAAGTGTCGCTGCCCGACACCGCTCGCTCAGAGTTCGTGTGGCCGGCCGATCGCACCGACGGGGTCTCCAACGAAGCCGACGCGGTGCCGCAGGGCACACGCTTTCGCCTGAGTCCGAAGCTGAAGCTCGACTCGCTACACCTCCGGCGCGCAGCCCTGGAGATCGCGAGGGCGATCCAGCGCTATGGGATGGTCGTCGGTGACACATCTGGCTCGGTGGCGCTGCAGGCGCAGGATCCCGAGCCCCTGATCAGCGAAGGTCGTCCGAACCCGTATCGCACGCTGCTCGGCGCCGATCCCTACGACGTGCTCGACGGGGTCCCGTGGAGCCGACTCGAAGCGCTCAGCCCCTCCTACACCGGCTGATCAGCGCGGCTGTCTGGGGTCGACGCCCGCGCGTGAGTCGCGCCTACGCCGCCGCGAGCGTCCGCGCCGCGGGCGCCCCGACCCGCTGACGCACGGCCGCTTTGCCGCCTGCGCCGGGCGCCCACACGACGCCGCGAAACGCCCACGCCTCGGCGGGCGCCGAGCTTGGGATCAGCTCGACGCGTTCGAGCAGCACCCGCAGGACGACGTCCATCTCCATGTGCGCGAAGGTCGCGCCGATGCAGCGGCGGATGCCGCCACCGAAGGGGATCCACGAGTACGTGTCGGGAAGCACGTCGATGAAGCGGTCCGGATCGAAGCGCTCGGGATGGGCGAACAGATCGGGGTCGTAGTGCGTCAGGCACGCGGCGAGCAGCAGCCTCGAGCCGATCGGCAGCTGATAGCCGCCGAGCGCGAACGGCTTGCGCACGACACGTGCGGCGAACGCGATCACCGGGCGGGCGCGCTGAACCTCGCGGATCGTCGCCTCGCGCAGCGCCTTGCCGCCCTCGTCGACCTCCTCGACGAGGCGTCGCAGAAGCTCGGGGTGACGGCTTATTCGCTCGAGTGCCCACGCCAGCGTGTGCGCTGTCGTCTCGTGCCCGGCGACCAGCATCGTGACGAGCTCGTCACGGATCTCGGCGTTGCTCATCGGGCTGCCGTCGTCGTGGCGGGCCTGCACCATCAGCGCGAGCACGTCGGCGCGCTCCTCGAGGCTTCCATCGGCCTTCGCGGTGGCGATCAGCTCGTCCAGAATCGCGTCGATCTGCGCACGGAGCTTCGTGAACTTCGCCCACGGGCTCCACGGCCCGAGGTTGCGTTGCAGCTCCGGCGCGAGCGACAGCCGCGCGCCGAGGACCGTCCAGCGGGGTATCAACTGCTCGAGCGCCTGCAGTCGCTCCCCCTCGGCTCCGAACACCGCGCGCAACATCGCGCGCAGCGTGATCTGCTGCATCGGGCGCGTCGTGGCGAGCTCCTGCTCGTGGGGCCAGCTGTCGATCTCCTCGGCGGCGATCTCGGCGATCATGCCCTCGTAGGCCTTCATGCGCTGGCCCTTGAACGGCGGCAGCAGCAGCTTGCGCTGTTCCATGTGCTGCGCCTCGTCGATTCCCAGCAGCGAGTTATCGCCGAGCAGCGCGCGCAAGGGACTGCCGGTACCGGCGTGGAGCACCGTCGGGTCCGCGCGGAACGTCTGCTTGATCAACTCCGGGTCCGAGACGATCACCGTCTCGCCGAGGCCGATCAGGCGCACGGTGAACAGCGGTCCATAGCGACGCCGCGCACGCTCTAGATATGGACGCTGGCGTGTGCGCATCGCGAGCGTCTGCACCGCCATCGGCGCCGCCGGCCCCGGCGGCAGGCCCTCGATGGCGCTGGGCACGGCCGTTTGCGCGCTAGACACCGGCGACCTCGGGAACACGCGTGCGCCGGCGGGCGTACTGCTCGTGGCCGGAGAACTCGATCGCGTCCTGCAGCGAACCGCGCTTCAGCAGCCTCACGTCCTTGAAGTAGTTCTGGTGCAGGCGCCACGGAGGCGTTGCCCCCTGGCGCGGCAGCTCTTCCAGCGAGCGCGTCACGTAACCGGATTTCAAGTCGATGATCGGCTCGGTGGGCGCAGACGGCTCGGGCGACTGGGGGACGCAGATGGCCGTGCCCGTGGCGTCCATGTGATTGAGCGTGCGGCAGACGTAGTGCGCGACGAGGTCTGCCTTCAGCGTCCACGAGGCGTTCGTGTAGCCGAGCGTGAGCGCCATGTTCGGAACGCCGGACAGCATCATGCCCTTGTAGGCGACCGTGTCGGCGACCTCCACGGGCTCCCCGTCGACGCTCAGCTGCAGGCCGCCGAGCACGAGCATGTTCAACCCGGTGGCCGCCACGACCACGTCGGCGTCGAGCTCCGCGCCGTCCTCGAGTCGCACGCCGCGCTCGGTGAACGTGTCGATCGTGCCGGTGACGATCGAGGCTCCTCCGTCGCTGAGCGCGCCGAACAGATCCCCGTCGGGCACGAAGCACAGTCGCTGGTCCCAGGGGTCATAGCGAGGGGTGAAGTGCGTCTGCACGTCGAAGTCGCTCGGGAGCTGCCTCCGTATGAGCCCCTGGAGCAGCCCGCGCATCAGCCTCGGCGCGCGGCGGCAGAGATTGAAGCTGAGCGACGCCAGCATCACGTTCTTCCAGCGCACCACCGCGTAGGCGTGACGCTCGGACAGGCGGGCGCGCAGCCGGTCGGCGATCGCGTCGCGGCCGGGGATCGACAGGACGTAGCTGGGCGAGCGCTGGAGCATCGTCACCTGCGCCCCTTGCTCGGCCAGTGCAGGGACGAGCGTCACGGCGGTCGCGCCGCTGCCGATCACCACGACGCGCTGCTCCGCGCAGTCGAGGTCCTCGGGCCAGTGCTGAGCGTGCACGAAGCGCCCGGCGAAGCGCTCGAGGCCGGGAAAGCGCGGCGTGTAGCCTTCGTCGTAGCGGTAGTAGCCGGTGCACGCGTACAGGAAGTCGCACGTGAAGAACGTGACCGCACCGGTGTCGGGATGGTGCGCCTCGACGGTCCAGCGCGCATCAGCGCTCGAGAACTCGGCGCGGACGGCACGCTGGCCGAAGTGGATGTGCTCATCGACGTGGTGATCGCGGGCCGTGTCGCGGATGTAGCGAAGGATCGAGTCGCCCTCCGCGAGCGCCTTGGTCTCGAGCCAGGGACGAAACGAGTAGCCGAGCGTGAACATGTCCGAGTCCGAGCGGATGCCGGGGTAGCGAAACAGATCCCACGTGCCCCCGATCGACTCGCGCGCCTCGAGGATCGCGAAGCTCTTCTGCGGGCAGAGCGTCTGCAGGTGGCAGGCGGCGCCGATCCCGGACAGGCCGGCGCCGAGAATCAGCACGTCCACGTGCTCGACGACGACGGGCTCGGTGCGCACGCTCATCCGGGCAAGCCTATCAACACCGTGTCGAGAATGCTAGACGGGCTGTTGACGCTAGCTCGGTCGGCTGTATGATCGATGTCATGAGCACAGCCGATCAGGTCGAGGTCGAGCGCTCGCGCGCGAGCCGCGGACGCCGCAGCGCGCGAGCGGCCGGCGATCAGCGCGAACGCGCGATCCTGAGCACCGCCGAGCAACTGCTGGGAGAGCGCTCGCTCGCCGAGATCTCGGTCAACGATCTCGCCCAGGGCGCGGGCATCTCGCGCTCGGCGTTCTACTTCTACTTCCCCTCCAAGGACGCGGTCGTGCTGACGCTCGTGGATCGCGTGGTCGAGCAGGCCGGCGCTGCTCGCGACCGGGCGCTCGAGCATCAGGCCGGCGACCCCGCCGGCGTGTGGCGCGAGGGCATCGAGAGCTTCTACGAGGTCTTCGGCGCGCACCGTCCGGTGATCCGCGCGGTGACCGACCTCGGCGCCAGCAACCCCGAGGCGCGCGCCCTGTGGTCGACGGCGATCGACGGCTGGGTCTCGAACGTGACCGAGCTGATCGAGGCAGAGCGCGCCCGCGGGGCCGCCCCCGAGGGGATCGCCGCGCGCGACCTCGCGACGGCGCTCGTCCAGATGAACGAGCGGGTCCTGCACTCGATCTTCATCGAAGAGACGCCCGCGGTGCGCGAACGCGAGGTGATCGCCACGCTCACGCACGTGTGGCGCAGCGCGATCTACGGCGCGCCGTCGTAGCGCTGAGACGCTGCGAGCCCGCAGGCCGGTCTGAGAGAATCGCGCGGTGGACAGCGGGAAAGCGAGCGCGACGGCACTGGGCACGGCGCTGATGCGAGCAGTGCACACGCGCGTCGGGCGTCCGGCGCTGATCGATGACCCGTGGGGCGAACGACTCGCCTTCCCCGAGGAGCGCGACGCGATGCGCGCGCGAGCCGGCGCGGAGAACCTCGACGCGCTCCTGCAGGCACACCCCTCCTACGGCACGGTGATCCTGCGCGCCCGCTACACCGAGGACGCGTTGGCCGAAGCCGTCCGCCGGGGGGTGCGCCAGTACGTGATCGTCGGCGCCGGCATGGACAGCTTCGCGCTGCGCCGCCCACCCTTCGCACGCGATCTGGAGATCTTCGAGGTGGACCATCCGAGCACGCAGGAGCAGAAGCTGAGCCGGCTGGCGGCGGGCGGGATCGCGCGACCGGCGGGGCTGCACCTCGTCGCCGCGGACCTGAGCGAGACGCGCGTCAACGACGCGCTTGCGGGCACGCCGTTTCGCGGCGACCGCCTGGCGTTCTTCTCGTGGCTCGGGGTGACGAGCTACCTCACCCGCGAGGCGAACCTCGCGACGCTCGCCGCAATCGGGTCGTGCTCCCTCGCCGGCAGCGAGCTCGTCTTCAGCTACCTCGACCAGCGCCTGCTGGACTCCGACAGCGCGTCGGGGCCCATGCAGCAGGTACGCGCGCAGGTCGCGTCGCTCGGCGAGCCCTGGGTCTCTGGGTTTCACCCCGACGAGCTCGATTCAGATGTGCGCAGCGCCGGCCTGGAGATAGTCGAGAACCTCGGACCGCCGGAGCTCGGGGCGCGCTACTGCGATGGCCGCACGGACGGCCTGCGTCCCAGCCCCGGCTCGCATCTGGCGCACGCTCGGGTCCTCGGCTGAGCGCAACGAGCAGGCTTCGTCGAGCGCTTGCTCCAGCGACATCTGTTCATGGCGGTTGACACTGCGTCGCTCGGCGGCGAGCCGCTTGTCATTGATATTCTCGCCGCGCTACGGCAAGACAGGCGTGATGGTGCGTGGTCACCCGTGTGGTCGCGTTGTCGTGATCAGATGCTACTCAAGGAGGACAGGGAGAGATGAGACGCTCATTGGTGCCGGCTCTGGCACTCACGGCGCTGGCACTCGCGGCGACACCGGCTATCGCGGCGAAGACGGAAGCGCCCAACCCGCACAAGTTCCTCGGCAGCCAAAACGCCGAGCCGAAGCTCACAGGCGAAACGCAGGAATTCCACCTGAAGCCGTTCACGATCACATGCGAAGCCGCGAAATCGGCGACCTCGGAACTGACGCCCGCGTTCCCGTCGAAAACGCTGACCGCTGTCGTCAAGTACACGGGCTGCGAAGCGGAAGCCACCCTGAATAAAGCCGAATACGAACTGAGAGCGAAGTTCCTCTCACCGGTGACACTCAACTACCACGCCAACGGAGTCGTCGAAATGGGAGCTGGCGGCACCGTCAAAGAAGGGAAGCTCGAAGGCGCCGGCGAAATCGAAATCGCCGTCAAGGGACCGTTCAAGTGCACGATCGACATCCCTGCGGGCACCTATCCCGCGAAGGCGCTGAGGAAACCGGAAGCGGAATACGAAACGGCCAAGTTCCACGACATCGAAGAAACGGTCGAAACGAACAAGGGCCCGGTGGTCGTGAAGAAGCTAGGCATCAGCACGGCGCTGACAAAAGTGCCCTACGAACTCGAAGGCGAATTCTGTGAAGCGCTGCCGAAGACGGAATACACCAACGGCAGCTTCACCGGCTCGCTCGTGGCGGGAATCAAGAAGGGCAACATCGGCTGGGAATAGCCGCGTCGATGGCACTCCGGTAGCTGGCGCTTGCCGTAGCGGGTGCTCGTCGTAGCTGGTGCTCGCGGCGCGTGGGGCGGTTCTCGGGCCGCCCCAGCGGCACCCCGCCGAGCGCAACTTTGGCCGCGCACGTGCTCTTTCGTTGACGAAGGAGATCAGCGGGGGCCTGGTCACAAATCGCCGAACTGAGCCGTATACACCTCAGATGCTCAACTCTCTGAGCGACGAGGAACTGGTGGTCCGAGGCGACGCCGAGGGCTTCGCGGCGCTGTACGAACGCCGCCATCCACTGATCCGCGGATATCTGCGCCGCCGCCTCGGCGCGCACCCTGATCTCGTGCTGGATCTCGTCGCCGAGACCTTCGCCCGTGCGCTGGAGCGCCGCGAGCAGTTCGACGGAGATCGCGGCCCGGCGGTCGGGTGGCTGATCGGGATCGCCCGGCACCTGCTGCTCGACGCGGCTCGCCGCGGGCGGGTCGACGACGCTTCCCGCCGGCGCCTCGGCATGGAGCGGATCTCTTTCGAGCAGCAGGAGCTCGAGCTGCTCGAGCGCGACAGCACCTCGGAGCTCGAGCGGGCATTGGCACGACTTCCCGATGAGCAGCGGGAGGCAATCGAAAAACGCGTCCTCGAGGAGGAGCCCTACGAGGCGATCGCGGCCGGCATCGGGTGCTCCGAGCAGGTCGTCCGCAAGCGTGTCTCGCGCGGCCTCGCGACGCTCAGACGAGAAGTGAGGGAGAGCGCATGAGAGACCCATACGAGATCCTCGGCAGCGAGCTGGCCGCGGCGGCGGGACGCAAGGATGCGGGCACGCCTAAGCGCCGCCCGAGCTGGCTCTCCAACCGCCTGCACGCCCTCTCGCTGGCAGCCGCCCTGCTCCTCGGCGGCGGCGCCGTCGCGCTGGCCGCCACCGGCGTGTTGAGCGGCAGCCCCGTCAAGCCGGAAGTCCCGCTGAACGCGGCGGCCGGAAACGGCCTGCCCCTAACCGGCGCGTCGGCCCATCTCGCGCTGCTCGTGGCAGATCCCGGCGGAGGCTTGCCCTGGGGTATGCGGATCGAGCACACGACCCGCGGCCAGCTCTGCCTGCAGGTCGGCCGTGTCTACGGCGCTCAGCTCGGCGAGCTCGGGCTGGACAGCGCATTCGGCGACGACGGGCGCTTCCACGCGCTGCCCGACACCGTGCTGCCCCCCGGATACGGCGGCTCGGCCGACCAGGTCGAATGCGGCCCTGACGGGCAGACGGTGATCTTCGAAGACCTCAACGCGGACCGCAGCGGCGTGCGCCTGCTGCCCGGGGAGTCCAGCGGCCCTCCCCCGAAGCACCCCGGCGAAGCGCTCCACCCGACAGGGGTGCCGCCCGTCGGCGACCTGCGCGCCCTCGCCTACGGGGTGCTTGGTCCGCACGCCGTCAGCGTCAGCTACAAGACGCCCACGGGCATGCGGACGATCCCCGTAAGCGGGCCCGATGGCGGATTCCTGATCGTCGAGCCGGCCGGCTACATCAAGAGCGAGGACACGGTCGGAGGCTCGATCGGAGGCACGGCGGAGCCGGGCTCGGTCGACGTGGGGCTGGCAGAGCGCCCGGGGCTGCCCCGGATGATCGTCGCGGCGACGTTCCGGTTTGGAGGCCGGTTGTGCTCGCAGGGCGTTGGCGCCCCGGTCACCAGGTCCTGCCCGATGCGCAAGTTCAGCGTGGCTCGCCACCTCCGCATCCGGCGCTTGAACGAGCCCGTGCACCTGACGCTGCTGGCACAGGCACACGCGGCCTGCAACGCCGCCTTCCTGAAGTTCCCGTGCTACAAGGGCCAGGTCGAGTTCACCGCCCCTTACTCCGTGAGATCGGCCGGCAGCGAATATGAGATCGAAGGCATCGCCAGTTGCAAGATCGGCGGCCGCGTGGAAACGAGCTGGTCGCTGGAACGCGACGTCAAGGCTCACGAACTGGTGAAGACCGACTCGCTGGGGCGGTTCGTCTACGAGCCGTCCTGCGCCTCGACCGAGAAGTTCCAGGTCAGCTATCAGAAGCGTCCGGGCCCCCTGACGGCGGCTGCTCCCGAAAAAGTAATCCTCGGGACCGTGTCACTCCGGCAGGCGACGCTCCCCGGGGGTGGGAAGCCATAGCGGGCGCCAGAGACCAAGACCTCTCTCGGCCTTGAAAGCTGTCGCTCGCGGCCTACGCATCAAGCGCGCCCGAGGAGCCCGCCCATACATCTCCGGGTGACCTTCGCGTCCCCAGAAAAGGCGGCCCCGTTCGGCCGCAGAAAGGACCACCATGCCACTGGTTCGAATCGACATCATCGAAGGCCGGACAGAGACTCAGGTCCGAGCCATCGCGGACACGGTGCAGGAGGTGATGCTAGATGTGTTCGAGGCGCCCGAACGTGATCGCTACCAAGTCATCCACGAGCACCCGCCGGGCCGGATCATCGCCGAAGATAGCGGCCTCGGACTCGAGCGCACCGACGGGGTCGTCATCATCCAAGTCACTGAGACGAGTCGCGATGACGATCGCAAGCGCGCGCTGTACGCCGCGTTGGCCGACAGGCTGGAGAAGCAGGCCGGGGTGAAACCCGCAGACGTGATCGTCTCGGTTGTCGCCAACACCCATGCGGACTGGTCGTTCGGTCTCGGGCGGGCCCAGTTCCTCGAGGGGGAACTCTAGCTTCCGAGCGCAGCTATCAGAGGAGGCCGGGTTGCGTGAGCCACTCGCTCGAGAAGTTCAGGCTCGTGTGCTTCACGAGCAGGTCATAGTCACTGTCGTAGTGGAGCACCCCCATGCCGGCAGCATCGGCGCAGGCAGCGATCATCACATCGGCGGGCGGCAGCCGGTGATGTCCGATGTCGGCCAACTCGCGCTGCGCATCAAGCGCTGCTGCTTCGATGTCTTTGTCGATCTCCACACGCGGAAGCTCTACCAGGTCCGTCATCATCGCCGAGCGCTCATATCCCGATCGTGCCGAGTAGCCGGCCTCGAGCAAGAACGGCAGACAAGTAGCAAGCTCAAGGTCGGCCATCCATGCCGCGACAGTCTCAGCGCGAGTGGCATCCAAACGCTCGGAGGTAAGCCGCGCCCACGCGGAGTTATCGATCAACAGCACGCAGTGCCTCAGTCGGCGATCAGACCGCGGTGCTTTGCCTCGTCAGCAGCTTCCACGTCAACGGGAACCGCGCGACCCCGAACCATCGTGGCCAGTCGAGCAGCAGCCTCGCGCGCCGCAGCGGCATTGTCAGGTAGCTGGCGCACCTTCACGCCTGCCCCGAGAACCACAAGCTCGGCAAAGTCGATGCGCCGACCGGCCAAGCGAGCACGCAAATCATCTAGCGCCTCGCGAACGGGCGGCGTCTCGGTGATGGTGTGACGCGGATGAGATGTAGGCACAGCGCAAGTGTAGCACCGTGCTGCACTTGTTCTCTGGTCGAGTCGGCAATCGCATCGTCGGTAGAAGCCGCCCGGATTTCGGCACGACCTTGGCAGACGACTGTCGTGGGCGATACTGGTTGGAACGGTGCGAAACTTGGCTTGTCAGAGCGGGATTACGAGATCGCCTGCGAACGCTGGCGTCCGCGGGCTTGTGTCCCGACTGCCCACGCACTGATGGACGACGCCTGAGTAGACGGCGGGTCAGTCCGAAGCGGCAGACACAGCGCGAGCGTCGGCTTCCGCGGCCTCGCGCTTCATCTCAATCGCGCGCCGTGCGCCCTGGGAGAGCAACATCGCACTCTCAGCCAGCTCGCGGACGGCCTCGGGGATTGCGTCCACGAGTCGATCCCCGCACGCGATCTGAGCAACATCACGCTTCCCATTCGAGCGAGGCAAGCCATTTTCCATGCCCTCAGGGTATCTCATGCCACGGAACCTCTCGCGCGCTCGATCCGAGTCGCGAGGAGCTGCGCGAATGGCTCGATTTCCCCGTCGCGCGAAAAGAGCGCAGGCGCGACAGCATCGTCGTGGTCGGCCAGATCCGCATCCTGAGCAAATTCGACGGCGGGTAGCCCCATCGACCATAGGGCAGCCGAGAGCGCAACGAAGCCCGTGCGGTGGTTCCCGTCAGCAAACGGATGCACGCGAAGGATGCCCGCATACAGAGCGCCCGCCACGCGGGTCTGATCCAGAACACCGGCGCTCTGCCTCCCGAGTTGCCCAACGCTGCTGGTGAACGATACGCAGACCTCCACGAGGTCCCGGCGCAGGGCGTCGGGTGAGCTTCCCTCGATCTGGCGCATACCACCATCCGTGGTCACCGCTCCGAAGTACGCGCGCTCTTGGCGGAAACTCCCACCGTCATGTGGGAAATGGCGGGCGAAGATCGCTCCATGCCACCAGCGGATGCGCTCGGGATCGACGTGTAGAGGGGCGCGCCAGAATGCCCGCCGCGCATCACTCAGCACGCGGGCGAGCTCGTCACCGAGAGTCCGCCAAGTCTCCTCCGGCGAGAGATCCCGAGTTTGGTAGAACCGCGACTCCTCGCGATCTCGGAAGCGACCAGTTCGATGCACCCACCGATGATGACAATGACATCGGACTGCAGACAACTGTCATGGGCGATACTGGGCTCGAACTCGCCTCTGGGGCTCGGGTTAGGCCAGATAGCCCGGTTTTATTTGGATTCAGTGCCCTCAGATCAGCTCGGGTTCGCTCAAATTGCTACCAAAATTGCTACCAAGCCCGCGCCGTTCGCGGCGCTGGTAACGATCGCTCGCACGCCTCCTGTTCGTCCTAAGCAGCAACGCCATCAGCGCCGACGCTGGCTACCGCTCGCCAAGGGAAAGCAAGCGCCGCGGCCCTGCAATTGGCGACGAGCAGGTCGGGTCGGTGTTGGCGGCGCGGGTGTCTGTGCCGAGCGTCACGCTGCCCACTGGCTGTCTCTGGAAAAAACTTCATCAAGGCCCTTGACTTCAAGCGCTTGAGGTATGTCAAGGTAGCCTCATGACGACTCTTACCATCCAAGATGTTTCCCGGCGCAGCGGGCTGAGCGGGCCGACACTGCGCTACTACGAGGAGATCGGGCTGATCGGCCCGGTCGCCCGCGACCCGAGCAGCAGCCACCGCCGCTACCGCGAGCAGGATCTCGACACGTTGCAGGTGCTGGCGTGTCTGCGCGCGATGGGCGTCGGAATCGAGGAGATGCGCACCTACCAGGCCAACCGCGAGCTTGGGCACGCCAAGGCGGGTGAGCAGCGCGATCTGCTGCTGCAGCACGCCAAGCGGGTCGAGGCCGAAATCAAGACGCTGCGCATGCACCTCGACTACCTACGGGCGAAGGCGGCGCTCTGGGACGCCCGCAGCCGTGAGGATGCGGACGCGGAAGCTGAGGCGAACTCGCAGGTACAGAAAGTGCTCCCACGACTGGAGGAGGTGGTGCTCGGATGAGCTCCAAGGTGTTGGTAACAGGCGGGTCCGGATATCTGGGCACGCAGCTGATCGCGGCGTTGCTGCGGGATGGGCGTGAGGTGCGCGCGACGGTGCGTTCCCTGGATGCTGAGGAAGCCGTCCGCGCGGCCGTGCGCCGCGGTGGTGTGGACGACGCCGGCCTTGAGCTGGTTGCAGCAGATCTGACCTCTGACGACGGCTGGCCGGGCGCGCTTGAGGGTGTGGAGGAGGTCCACCACGTCGCCTCGCCGATCCCGTCCTCCCAGCCTAAGGACCCGGACGAGCTGATCGTCCCCGCCCGCGAGGGCACGGTGCGTGTGCTGAAGGCTGCGCGAAACGCCGGCGCGCGCAGGGTGGTGCTGACCTCCTCGTTCGCAGCGGTGGGCTACTCGCCGAAGGCAGTCCGTGACTACACCGAGGAGGACTGGACCGACCCCGACGCGCCAGGACTGCCTCCCTACCCGCGCTCCAAGGCGATCGCCGAGCGTGCCGCCTGGGATTTCATTGAGTCCGAAGGGGGCGACACCCAGCTGGTGGTGATGAACCCGACGTTCATCGCCGGCTCGTCGCTGGTGTTGGCGCTGCGCTCTACGCTGACCTACTTCAAGGCTATCATCGAGGGCACGATGCCGGCGCTGCCACGCCAGCGCTTCGGCGTCGTCGACGTGCGCGATGTCGCCGACGCGCATATCACGGCGATGGCCACTCCTGCTGCCGCCGGGAAGCGCTACCTGCTGTTGGCGGACGGCCCGACGATCACCTGGCTGGGGCTGGCACAGATCCTCCGCGACCACCTCGGGCCTGCAGGCGAGCACGTCGCAACCGACGAGGCGCCCGGGGAGGACCCGTCGCCGCTGACGATCCACAACGACCGCGCCAAGCAGGAGCTCGGCTGGCGCCCACGCCCGGCCGAGACCACGATCGTCGAGACCGCTGAGAGCCTGCGCGAACTCGGCCTGCTGGAGGAGCAATGAGTCAACAGCGGGTTCTCGTCACAGGCGGCTCAGGGTTCATTGCCGAACACTGCATTCTCCAACTGCTCGAGCAGAGTTACCTCGTGCGCACGACCGTGCGGTCCCGTGAGCGCGAGCCGGATGTACGGTCGGCGCTCAGTGGCGCCGGTCAACAGCCCGGCGACGCGTTGGAGTTCGTGGCAGCGGATCTCACGAGCGACACCGGGTGGGCCGACGCCGTCGCGGAATGCGACTTCGTGTTGCACGTCGCCTCGCCGCTGCCCATTGATATTCCCGACGACGAGGACGAGCTCATCATTCCAGCTCGCGACGGGACGTTGCGAGTGCTGCGCGCAGCGCGCGATGCCGGTGTCAAGCGGGTCGTGCTCACGTCCGCATTCGGGGCGATTGGCATGGGCTACGGACGTACCGATCGCCTATTCACCGAGGACGATTGGACCGTCCTCGACGGTCCCGCCGTCAATGCGTACTACAAGAGCAAGACCGTCGCTGAGCGTGCGGCCTGGGATTTCATGGCCGCCGAGGGTGGTTCGATGGAGCTCGCCGCGATCAATCCCGTCGCGGTGTTCGGCCCGGTGATGGGCAAGGCTGTCTCCGGCTCGAACGAGTTTATCCGGCGATTCCTCGATGGGGCAATGCCCGGTTATCCCGATTTGTGGCTCCCGGTTGTGGACGTGCGAGACGTGGCGAGCGCGCACCTGCTGGCCATGACGACACCCGAAGCTGCCGGTCAGCGCTTCATCGCCGCGAGCGGATCGGGCTTCAAATTGAAGGAGATCGGCGTCATCTTGAAGAGAAGCTTGGGCGAACGAGCCAAGCGTGTGCCCAGCCGGTCGATCCCCAATTTCGTGATCCGCATCGCTGCCATTTTCGACAAGTCAGCACGCTGGATCGTGCCCGATCTGGGCATCACGAAGAACATCAGTGACCAAAAGGCTCGCCGTGTGCTGGACTGGCAGCCTCGAAGGGCCGAGGAGACCATCACCGAAACCGCTGAGAGCTTGATCAAGATGGGGCTTGTCAAGGCGTGACCCGGCGGCGCGGACACGAATCGTCGGGTCCGAGGGGGCAACGGTTAGGACCCCGATCTTGGCGGCTCTGAAGCCCATCCGGAGGTAAGTCCTGCTCCTCGGCCACCCGGGTTGCCACTGGCAGGATTATGACCGTGTTGTGGTACGGCGGCTACTCGGGTTCTTGGCTTTCATGGCCCGTGAGATCACCGCGAAGTCTTCTTGTGGGATCTCGAATAGGCCGAACCGGAACATGCTCCCCCAGCGGCGCTTGTCCTTGATGAAGCTGAGCTGGTCGATCAGTGGTCTGATCGGTGCCTCAATGCTCTTGACGAACTCGATGTTGCGGCGCCAGGGTGTGAACCCCGGCGCCTGCTCCACCTGGTAGAGCTCTTCGTCGGCGACCCGACCTATTCCCGTGAAGGCCTGCACCGGCTCGCCGTCTCGCAGCCCCGTCTTGGGCGAGTAGTAGACCAACCAGTCATCAGTCTTTAGCCGCTTGAGTGCGGAAGACTTGCCATGGCCTGCCTGGGTGAATCCGCCTTCTACGCTCAGTAGCACGTGGTCTCGGCTGATCGTGCTCACCCAGTACGTTTGTTCGGGCGGGCCGAGCGCGGTCGCGCAGATGCTTAGTTGGCGGTGTAGCTGCTCGCGCTCGGGGCGACTCAGTGTCGCGATCATGCGTTGCTCGATTGCAGCGACGGTCGAGGAAGCCGTGCGTAGGCCGGTGCGTCCCTCGGCCGTGAGGGCGTAGCGTTGGCTGCGGCCCTGGCCGGCGGCGGTCACGAGTCCGGCCGCTCTTAGGCCGGTGAGGAGCTGGTGCATCGCTTGTCGGCTGACGAACGCGTCGCGCGCCAGGTCTGCGTTTGAGATGCGCGGACGCGAGGCGAGGATCTGCAGACAGGCGTACTGCGAGACGCTGAGTCCGTAGTCGCGCAGCTCCCCGTCCATCGTTGAGTGCAGAGCGTGTTGGGCGCGCTTGAGCGCGTAGCCCACGGATTGATCGAGATCGACTTGGCTCACGTCAACATCTTGACATAGTCTGCTAACGTCAAGACCTTGACAACTAAAGGAAGGATTTCCCTGTGTCTACCGTTGCAGGCCCCGATTTCATTGCCCTCCAGGTCCGCGACATCGAGCGTACCGCCGAGTTCTACGAACGTGAGCTGGGGCTCACGCGCGCACCCGGACCCCCGCACGCCGTCGTGTTCGCCACCCAGCCAATCGCGTTTGCGCTCAGAGACCCACTGCCCGGAACCGACCTCGACAGTGGACAGCCCGGCCTCGGCGTGGCGCTATGGCTACGGGCCGACGACTCCCAAGCCCTTCATGACCAACTCGCCCAGCACGACGTGACGATCCTCACGGAGCCCGTCGATGGCCCCTTCGGCCGGACGTTCACGCTTCAAGACCCCGACGGCTACGCAATCACGATCCACGATAAAGGCTGACGAACTCAGCCCACACCACACTGAACGCGGCGGCTTCCATACCTTGCGCGGGAAGCAGGAGCACTGGAGGTAACCGGCCTCGCCCCCGCATCGGACGAAAAGCAGGTGCGCGAGCAATCGTTACAGCGCCGCGAATCGACAAGCACTTCGGGAACGCTGCACTAGCGCAGGTGCTTGCCGGGAAGTCAGGCGTGCGCGAGGGCGCGCATCTGGCGCACCGGGTGACGCCCAAGACGACTCAACGTCGCGTAGGACGAGGGGTGCCCATGCGTACGGGGCGCGACGCTGACGGGCACGCGGCCCGTCAGCCGGTCGATCACGCCGCGGCGCAGCGGCACGAGCAGCAGCTCGGTGTCCTCGCCGACAAGCACGGTCGCCTGCCCTTCGATCAGATTGCGCCACAGAACGTCGTCGGTCCACTCCTCATCGCTGGGAACGAACGCGACATCTGCCGGGTAGCCGAGATCGTCGTCGCTATGCGACGCCGCCATGAACAGCTCGTCGGTCTTGTCGGTGATCTCGCTCATTGCATGTGCTCCCAAGCGTGAACGATATCGCGCCAGTCGCGCAGCAGCTTGAGTTCGGCGGCATACATCGCATCGTTCACCGGGCCATACGTGACGGTGGGAGACTGCTTCTCCAGGCCGACGTATCTGTGCTCGTGGTGTTCGCTCGGATCGTGGGCATTGTCGAACGTGCGCACCGTGCGCCAGCGACCGTCCCGCAACGCGAGGAGCACGATCGCGTACTCGATGGGGTGCTCACTCGAGCGCTCTACTACGAGCTGCACATCGGAAGCCAGGAAGCGGCGTCGGGTCCGATCCTTAGGCATCTTTGAGCGCCGTCACGTCGTCTGCGCTGCAAGCCGGTCGGCCGGTGCCACCCGACCAAAGGCTGCCTCTACAAATGCCGACTCGTGCTCGCTCGGCGAGTAGTCCGCGTAGCGCTGGGTTGTCTCGATGTCACGATGCCCCATCCACTCCTGGAGAGTCCGCATGGGAACGCCAGTACCAGCCATCGCCGTACCGAACGTGTGGCGCAGATCGTGGAAGCGATGCGACTGCTCAAGCTGCGCGGCCTTGAGCGCCCGGCGGAAGCGCCGCAGGATCGCCGCCTTATCGAGCGGCCCGCCCGTGTGGGGATCGGCGAACACGAGAGCATCGCCACTGCTCTCCCCCGCTGCGCTGCTGAGCCGGTCAAGCTCTCCCGCAACCTCGTCGGCCATCGGAACACTGCGCGTCGAGCGACGGGACTTCGGAGTGCCGAACTCGCCCAGCACGTAGTTCTGGCGGACCCTGATTCGGCTGGCGGTCCAGTCCACGTCGCGCCATCGAAGCGCCACCAGCTCGCCCTGCCGCAGACCGGTCATCGCGGCCGTGAGATACATCGCACGGTCGATCTCGCGGTAAGGCCCATCGACAGCGGCGTCAGCGAGCGCTCGCACCTCAAGCGGCTCAAGGAACCTGATCTCGGCGCTCTCGGGCTTGCCGGGCAGCTCGATATGCCGGGCGACGTTCACGGGCAGCCATCCCTTGCGCTCGGCGAACCCGAGCAGCGCCGAGAGGTAGCCGATGTAGTTGCGGACCGACTTTGCGCCGACAGGACGCCCATAGCGACGGTCCCCCTTCGCCTTCGGTCCGGGCCTCTCGCCCTTCTCCATCATCGTCATCAAGTCCTGAACGTCCTGGGCCGTGATCCGGCGTAGATCGCGCTCCGCAAAGAACGGCTCAAGCCAAACGCGCAGGATCGACTCCACAGCCGTCGTCGTCGCCTTCTTGCGACTCTGACGCTCCAGGTTCGCGAGGTAACGGCGCCCCAGCTCGGCCATCGTCAGCGCGTCGCCGGTGGTCGTCCGGGCGGGCTTCGTCTCCGCGATCAGTCGACGCAGCTCTGCCTCGGCCTGGCTGCGTGTCAAGCCATCCCGCGAGCCCTCGACGCGCATCGGCCCGACACGACGCTTGACCTGCCGCCCACTGTCCGCACGCCAATGCGCATACCAGACGCCCCCACGCGCGTAGAGCGAGCCAGCTCCGTAAGGCCGTCGGGTCATCTTCCTCGCTGTCGCCACCGCTCATCGTCTCCCTGATCGCACACCACCATCGGCCGCCCAAGGTAGCGAGCGCTGCGGCTGCTTCAACGCTATAGCCGTCTCGTTAGTCAGGACGCCTCCCGTGCTCTGCCTGTCGATCGACAAGCAGCGAGCGCGCTGTACGCGAGGCTGCACCTCGTGCACGCCACGGCCCCCGCATCCGCGCTCGCCACCATTCCTCCAGATCGTCGGCGCTGAACCGCACATAGCGCCCGAGCCGCACATGCGGAATCCGGTTCGCTCGTGCCTCAGCGAGTACCCACGACGCGGGTACCGACAGCAACCGCCCAGCCTCCGTCGCATCAAGTAGGGGCGAGAGAGGCGCGGCTGCTGGCGCGGGCGCGTCCTGTGGTGGCTTCGTGGCGGCCATCATGGTTAAGGACCCCAAGCCGCGAAAAGCGGCCAACGAATTTTCCGTACACAACCACAGGACCGTGCAGGCGGCCGATCAAATCGGCGTGCGCGGCCCCCTCAGACTCCGCGTCCGACGCCGTCGAGGCGACCTCGACACGCGGCCCTGCCCAGCGGCTCCAACTGCCAGGACAGACGATATGCACGGGTGTGCGCCTGGTGTGCGAGCGCTGTGCAATTCGTTGGCCGTTTTGGGCCGCTCAGGGTCATCACTTATGTGATGACTGCATCGAGCATCCCCGCGGCTGGAGGTGGCGGCTACGCGCGCTACTTGGAGAGCAAGACCGCCGCGCCCGAGCGAGGCGACTACTACCTGACCCTGGACGGGGAGATGACGCAGGCCCCTGGCCGTTGGCTCGCGGACCCGGAGACGCTGGCTCGGCTGGGGGTGCGGGCCGGCGAGCCGGTCGAAGGTGCGGACTTCATCGCGCTGATGGATGGGCGCCATCCAGGCACGGGCAGGTGGCTGCGTCCGGAGGGCGCGGGCGGCGGTAGGGGTGGCGGGATCGATGTGACGTTCAGCGCCCCGAAGTCCGTCTCGACGGTTTGGGCGCTCGGTGATCCGTGGCAGCGCGAGCAGATCGAGGCCGCGCACGCCAGAGCCGTCGAGAGCACTGTGCGGTATCTGCGCGAGCAGGTGCCGGTCGTCCGTCGCCGCTATGACGGCCAGGTCGTGGAGGAGCACGCCAAGGACGTGATCGCCGCCGAGTATCGGCACACCACGGCGCGAGGGGTCAGCGGGGCGCGGGCGCCCGACCCCCAGCTGCACAGTCACGTCGTCATAAGTGGCGCGGTAAGGGAGGACGAGCGGATCGTCGCGGTGGCCTCGCGGCCGATCTTCCGGTCAGCCCGCGAGCTGGGCGCGTTCTACCGCTCATCGCTCGCCGAGGAGCTGGCCGGCGAGGGCTACGAGATCGAGCGGGGCACCGGCAAGGACGGCCGCTATTTCGAGATCGCGGGCGTGCCACGAACACTGATCGAGGAGCTCTCTGGCCGCTCGCGTGAGGTCGCCAGGGCGGCCGAGCGGTTTCGTGCCCGCTACGGCCGTGCGCCAGAACGCGGGGAGCTGCGCAACCTCGCGCTCGAGAACCGCCGGGCGAAGGAGCTGACCACACGCGGCGACCTGCAACGTGTGTGGAGCGAGACGGGCCGGCGTCACGAGTTCGGCCCCGACGAGGCCGTGCGCCTGATCGGGGCACCCGAGCGACCCAAAGTTGAGCGGCCGATCGAGGACCGGATCGAGGCGCGGCTGACAGAGCAGCACGCCATTTTCCAGGCACGAGATCTGTACGCCGTTGCGTTGGAGCAGACTGCGGGAGAGATGGCGCCCGATCGGGCGCTCGCCGTCGCCAGGGAGATGATCCGCGACCGGCGAGTACTCACGCTGGAGGGCGGGCGAATGACCACGCTCGCCGTGCGCGCCCAAGAGCAGGCGATCGAACGCCGCGCCGAGCTGCTCGCCCAGCCGGCTGGCAGAGACATCGGCGAGCGAACACGCGCCGACGCAACGCGTGCAGTCGCCGAGCGCATCGGCGCACCATTGAGCACCGAGCAAATCGCCGCTCTGGAGGTGCTCACCGGATCGGAGCGCCTTGCTGTCCTCGTCGGCCCTGCCGGGACCGGGAAGGGCGTCGTGATCGACGCCCTCGCTCGCGCCGAGCAACACGCCGGCCACCACACGATCGGCATAGCCGTGTCCGGGTCTACAGCCGAGCGCCTTGGAGCGGACAGCCCGGCCCTCACTGGACACACGCTCACGCTTGACGCCCTGGTCGCCCGCGCCAACGCCGGGACAGTCGAGATCGACCGGGATACAACGATCGTCTTGGACGAGGCCGGGATGGTCGATCACGCCCGGCTCGACGCGTTGACCGAGCTTGTCGAGCGCTCCAGCGCGAAGCTGATCGCGGTCGGTGACGGCAAGCAGCTCCCCTCGATCAGCCCCGGAGGTATGTTCGACAGGCTCACCGGCCACGCACCGACCGCGGAACTCGCGGACCTTCACCGCACCAGCGACGCCGGCGAGCAGAAAGCCTGGAGAGCGCTACGTGCCGGCGAACCCGAGCGCGCGATGGCGCACTATCACTCCCTTGGACGGCTGCACCTCGCGGACACCCGCGACCAAGCCGCCGAGAACGCCGTCCAAGCATGGGGGCAGCTCACCAGCGAACACGACGACATCCGTTCGGTGGCGCTGATCGCGGATGCCTCAAACCAGGAGATCGACCGCCTCAACGCCCGGGCGCAGCACCTACGAGCGGAACGCGGCGAACTCGGCCACCAAGAGATCACCCTCCCGAGCGTCCACTACGGCCTGCGCGACGGCGATCTCATCGCGTTCACCGCCCAGCACAGGCCGCGCGGACAGCCCAGGGTCGAGAATGGCACACGCGGCCAAGTCACACATGTCCACGAACACGGCGTGACGATCACGCTCGACGGATCGGGGCGACGAGTTCAGCTCGCCAGCGAGCACCTCGACTCGCTACGGCTGGCCTACGCCCAGCACGTCTACCGCCAGCAGGGCGCGACCGTCGAGCGCTCCATCGTCGTCACGGGCGGCTGGCAAACCAGCAAAGAGACCGCCTACGTCGAGGCCACACGCGCCCGCCACGGCACCGACTGGTACATCGCCCGCGACCAGCTCGGCAACGAAGGACAAGACGCCGACCGCATCAAACGACTCGCCCAAAAGATGAGCCACAGCCGCAGGCAAACACCATCACTCGACTACCAAGAGGCCACCGACCTTGGCTGGCAACCCAGCCGAAACCCACTGCGACTGAGGTCCATTCTCATGCGAGCACCCGCCCGGCTTAGTATGCCCGTCGAGCGTGATCTGCCCAGGGGGCGATGAGGTCCAATCAGCCGCCAGCCAGCTCGAAGCCAGCGAAGGGACGCCGCAGACGTATCGGCCGGCTAAGCAGCCTGCGTATTGATGCGGCGTATGACCGTCGCTCTCACCAGGTCATCCAAGGTCGTGGCTCCATCCTTTGACGGCTTGCGCCAGTCCAGCCGCCAGGCCTGCTGCGGAACGGGCATGCCGGTCCTGTCTACCGGAACAACGAAGTGGGAGCAACCAAAGAGGACGACATTGAGAAAGGTGTGATCGTCTCCCCAGCGCATGAAATAGAGCAAATGCTCATCGCCCTCCAAGATGAAGGTTCCGGGCTCTATGTGGTCCGGTACGAGCGGCGGTGCTTGCCCGTCCTCTGTGGATGAGTCCCGGTTATGCATCCACTCGCGCAGTCGGTGAGCGTCTTTGGAAGATCGCCAGGATGGCGAGTAGACGAGTGAGCCGACCGCGAGGCCAATCTTCGCCGCCTCGCGCCGCCAGACATCAGTACGCATGGTGAAATCGACGGTGATCTCCGGCTGGACCTCCCCGCGTTCTTCCGCTTCGATCTTGATTTCCTTCCCTTCGGCAGCGGCGCGCTTGCGTGCTCGCTCAAGCAGACGTGCCGCGTCCTCCGGGCTACTCGCGCGAATCTGCTGGCGGTCATTGCCCAGGTCCACAATCCGCGAGCGTCTGACTGGCTTATTAGTCTCAGGATCAACGGTGAAGAAATCACCATCAGCGGTGTAGCCTTGTAGCAGCGGTGATGGTACGAGACGCGCCTTCTTGCCCCGTCGCGGATCACGTTGCCCCGCCAGACTCCGGTGAGCTTGAAGCAGAGAATCAGTTAGAAAGGGCTGGTCGATCTCGCGCCCGGCCCATCCGTTACATTGATCGCAGACAGTCGGCACGGTGAGAGAAGCGCCCAAGCTGGCCGGGAGCGGATGCTCTGGTTTCTCACCGCCGGTCAAGACGTCTGTGAGACAGTAAGCGCAAAGTTCACCCGCTTCCGACACCGCGCCCATTGTAGCTGCGAGTACCAACCGCGTAGGGCCAGCTCTCAGCTACGGCGGGCCGACCAGCTCACCGACGTGCTGGATCATCGTCGCCGTTACGAGCAGGGCAGCGTGCGCCGTAGCTGCCTGGAGTCTGCCGACGCTGTCGAGGTGGTGAGCCTCGCTCGTGAGATCAGCGAGCGCCTGCCACGTAGCGTCCAGAAACCTGATCCGCGTATCGTCTGGCTCGACGCTCAAGCGTGCGGCAATCGCCTGGGCTACGTGTTCTTTCTCCTGTAGATCAAGGTGCTTCTCTACGTAGTGGCGCACATCGCGGCACTTCTGGATGCTCTCTCGCCATTCAGCCGCATCGTAAGCCCGGCTCGCTTCATCAAACAGGGGCCCGAGCCCATCGCCGAGTGGTCCTTCGGACGTAGGTAGTTGCACCGCTATAAGCCGGTAACGGTTGTGTCCGAGCGCGGGCGCCAACTCGCGCACCCAAAGATCACGGGGCAGTTGGATTTGGAGTTCTTCCGCCGACGCTCGAGCGAGCGGCAGCACATCCAACGTCGTGCCAAGCCAGTCGTCCTGCACCGTCTCACGGATCATGCAAACACGGAGGTTGAAGACCAGCGACAGTTCGGCAATGGCTCCGGGAGCACGCTGCACAAGCTCATCGAGCAAGCACAAATCCTCGCCGAGAAGCTCGATTCGTAGCTGTGCCTGTACCGCACCAAAGCCTTGCGGCTGCGACTTGAGCATTCCGTGTTGTTCGCCGGTGCCGCTGATCGTTCCAGCCAGACCCAACCGTCTTCTTGGCCCGGCTGGCGGGCGCGTCGTCAAGACGGCCTCTAGCCGATCCAAAAAGACCTCACGCTGGCCCTGGAACAACTCGATCCCGAGCGGGAGGACCAGAGTCGGCCGCGATGCTTCGGGATCGACCCGTATCTGGAGTGGATCGAGCCGGAGCAGTCCAACCTTGGCCCCCGACTGCAACCTGATTTCAGATTCGTGGATCATCGCGCCCAAGGATGCCAGGAGCAGCCGACGCACCGCTGAATGTCCGCCACACACTGACGTGCTCGCTTGCCGGACGCCCGAGCCTTAGTGTTCTCGCTCGGAAGTTCGGCGACGTATTCGCCAGCGCGACTCGCCAATAGCACAGCGCACTGCGAATCCGCAACCGTCGCCGCATCAAACCGCACGCCACGAAGGTTGCGCCTGCCGACTGCGACGCCCGATCATCGAGGCATGGTCGTGGTGCAGCTCGCGCAATCCCTCGCAGTGTTCGTCGCCTCGGTATTGGCGACGCTGGGCCAAGCCCAGGCGCGGCGCCACGCCCGCGCCACAGAGTCGATGACCTGGCACCCCTCGGGGCAGTCGACCGCCACCCGGGCAATCATCACGCTCAAGCTCGGGCGCCGCTGAATCGGTCGGCGGGCTTAAACCGGCTATCGCCCGGCGGGCTTCGTTGAGCGAGGCCGGCTCCGACGGAGACTCACGATCTCCCGACCCGCGATCTCAGGGCCAAACTTGCCGACCGATCGCCTTGACCTTGCTGACGTGGAGCTGTCCTCGCTTGTTCCGTGCGAGCGAGCCAGGAGCCCTAATCGCCGCCTCAACTGCTGGCCTGTCTGCTTCGTACATCGCCGTAGGGTTGTAGCGCTCGTCCAAGAGCACTAGAACGAGCTGATCCCATTCCTTTTCCAGGGAGATGCTGCCAGTCTTCTGGCCTGACCCTGCACCGCGTGCAAAGCGTCGTCCCTTGATCTGGAGACGCTGATTTCCTCCCGGCGTCTCGCGTATCGCGTCATAGCCCTCCTGGCGCGGGCGTGCCAGCTGCACGCCGAGACGACGAGCGGCCTCGAACTCGGCGATCTCATCGGTGACACCTAGCGGCCGCTCGGTGAGGTCGTAGTACTCCTGTGCCAATAGCTTGACTTCCTCAAGGAGCTTGAGAACGCGTGTGGAGTCCACCATCCTCGTCTTTATAGCGCCCGATCACACCACCGGCGCCCTCGCGGCTCCACGGCTACCGGGCCACTCTCCCGGTTGCTGCTCACGTGGACGGGCACGCGCGCCGGCCTCGTGGGATGGTCGTCGAGTCTGTCTGGCCCAGCGGGACCTTGACATCTCACCGGCGCCGACAGCGTTCTGCCTTCTTACTGGCTCGGTGCGCGCTATCGTCGTGCCCATGAGTGAGGTGCAGATACCGATGTCGGTTCCGCTCGATTCCGATGGCTTCATTCGCCGCGAGTGCCCGACCTGCGAGCGGGAGCTGAAGTGGCGGCCAACGCCAGAGGGCGAGGAGGGAGCGCCCACTCCCGAGGGCGGCTACTTCTGCCCATACTGCGCCGTCCAATCTCCACCAAATTCCTGGTGGACCAAGGCCCAACTTGAGGCCGCTGAGGCGAAGATCCACAATGAGGTCGTGAAACCGATGCTCGACGACTTCGGGAAGTCGTTGGAAAGAGCGTCCAGCTCCCATGTGAGGTTCACGTCTAAACCGGCTGAGCGGACCGAAGAACCGCAGCTCTCCGAGAGCGACGACATGCGGCGAGTTGACTTCTCCTGTCACCCGAGCGAGCCTGTCAAGGTTCTCGAAGGGTGGGACCAGCCCGTGCACTGTCCGATTTGTGGTCAGCCGGGCGCTGCACCACAGGCTTAGCGGGCGGCGGCACCTTCGGCAAACTTGAGCAGCCCGGTCTTTAGCTGCTCCGCCAACTCAGCCGTGATGTTCTGCAATGCGGATTCCTGCTGCGTCGATCCCACCGGAGCGCGGCGTTCGTCGGCCCAAAGGATTCGTCTCTGTAGCCGTTCCATACCGAGATCAAGCATTGCTCTGACGATCAGAGTGCCGTCCTCGATCAGCTCGATCCCTCGCCCCATGCGCAGCACATACGGCAGCGGTGACCCGGACGCGATCTTCGATGCTCGCGTCCAGTGGAACAACACGGTTGGCGAGCCCATGTGTCCCACGAGTTTCAGCCGTTCCTGAACAAACCGATCGTTGACGTTGATGTCCGCCCGCGGGTCGGCCGCTTTCATCGCCTCGTTGAGCGGTCGAGCCAGTTCGTCAAACCTTCGCACGGCCTTGTATGCGGCCTCCTTCCATCGTTCGATGCGCTCTGCCGTGGCGATCTCCTTGCTGAGCGCCGAACGCACCGCTGAGGCTGCCTCGTTCATATCGAAAGCCGCTTGATCTGGCTGGATCGACGCCCACACATCGAGATCAGCCGCCAATTCCTCCATCGAGGGGCGGCTCCCTGGGTCGAGCAAGGTCGCACGATCGATAAGATCGTCGAGCAGGGCTGCCTTCGGATGCGGCCTATAGTCAGCAATTCGGTGCGGTGCGGCCGACGCCGGTTGGTGGCCCGGAGGCGGGATGTTCCCGTCGCACGCAAGCGTCCACAGTGTCTTCGCCAGCGAATAGACATCAGCAGCGAACGCATCGGCATTGCCGGGGTCATTCAGCATCTCAAACGGCATGAAGTTGACCGGGCCGAGCGGCCTCCCTTCCTCCGTGAGCCCGACTCGATCAGGGAGGGCAACCAGCCCGAAGTCGCCTACGGCGGCTTTGTCGTCGAGCGAGTACAGGTTCGCTGGCTTCAAGTCGCGATGCGCCAGACGATGCTCAGCGCGCAGGCAGGCAAGGGTCTTCGCAATCTCACCGATCGCCGCGACGATCGCCGGCAGATCGGCGTCTGCGAGCGCATCGCGCAAGGGCCTTGCGATCGGCATTACAAGCCACGGCTGGTCGCTCTCTGACGGTGCATCGGGGATGTGGTCGTCAATGACGGGCAGGATGCCCGGGTAGTCGCCGAGCTGCCGAAGGGTCTTGATCTCGACAATGAACCGCTGGTACGGCTCCTTGCTGACCTTCCGGGCATTGATCGCCTTCAAGGCAGCGCTCGCGCCGGTCTCCATGTGCTCGACTCGATACACCTTGCCGTTGCGGCCTTCGCCTAGCTTCTCGCCGAGCTGCCACTGACCAAGTTGCCGCTGCATCGCCACATCAGTATCGCGCCGGTCATGGCCGGGCATGGAATGTCTGCGAAACCCTGCGGAGCGGCGTGCGGACGCGGCTCCATGAGCGTCACCTGCGCAGCGCAAGACAGAGCAGGCACGGCACATTGCCCGTAAGCGACGAAGTGGTCTCTACAGCGCACACCTGCTCGCCGAGCAATGCGAGCGTCAGCCTGGCCTGACACTGCATTAGCACTCGGGACAACAAGCGGGGCCACCTGTCTCGGCACCGGGCGGGACGCCTGCTCGCGCCAAGAGCGAGCGTATCCGTCTGCCGAATACGTCGCCGGACTTCCGAGCCAGAGCACTTAGCGAGCTTCTCAACGCCGCAGACCGCCCTAGCAGTTTGCTACCAAATTGCTACCACGCGAGCCCTTTTTGGCCGGCTAACCGTTGCCCTAGAGCCAAATCCGACGATGGGCGATACTGGGCTCGAACCAGTGACCTCCGCCTTGTCGAGGCGGCGCTCTCCCAGCTGAGCTAATCGCCCTGGGATCGCCAAGGGTATCAACGAGGCTGCGACTCGATCGGCAGCACGAGCCGGGCAATTCCCGCGCCACCGCCACGCACATGAGACCCGGGCGCCGGGTGGCCTCGTCCCAGCAGCAGCGCCCGGGTCTGATGCGCCGTCACGGCACGATTACGACCCGACCTTCGGTTCCCGCCGCGCCGGGCGCTTCGGACCCATATGGCCCATAGCCACCTTCGCCTTCGGCGCCGCTCGGGCCAGAGCCAGCTTCCGCTTCCGTCCCGGGGCGTTCGAGTCGTCCTCGGGCTTCGGCTTCTTCACCGGCTGCGCCCCGGCGGCCGAAGGGGCTCCCTTCCGAGCGGACGGTGCTTCGCTGGACCGACGCGGACGTCACGCCTTCGCCAGCCTCGATCTTCTTGACGGTTTCGGCGACTGTGTTGGACGAGATGGCGAAGCCCACGCCGGTGCTACCGGGCTGCGAGCCGCCAACCGTTGACGCGTCGCTGGCGATCTGGGAGTTGACGCCGATCACGTCGCCTTGTTCGTTGAGCAGCGGCCCGCCGGAGTTGCCGGGGTTGAGGGCCGCGTCCGTCTGGATCGCGCCAGTGATCTTGGCGCCGTCGGGCGCGGAGATTTCGCGGCCGAGCGCCGAGACGATACCCCGCGTGAGGGTCTCTTCGAGGCCGTAAGGGTTGCCGATCGCGTATACGGCGTCGCCGACCTGCACGGGGCTCGAGCTTGCGAGCGTCAGCGCTTTCAGGCCCATGCCGGACGGTTCGACGCTGATCAGCGCGAGGTCCTTGTTGGCTTCTTCGCCGACGATCTTCGCGCTGCGAGTGACCTTCGAGGACCCGCTCGCGTCCACCGTGATGCTGGTCGCACCCTCGATCACGTGGTCGTTCGTGAGGATCAGGCCTTTTTCATTCAGCACGATCCCCGTGCCCTCATCCTCGCCGTTGGCGGTGATGGCCTTGATCGACACAACGCCGGTCGAGTCGCGCTGGTAGATCTGGGTTGCGGAAGGCGTCGTCGAAGCCGCGTCGCGGCGAGTGCCTGTCGCGGCCGCCGGCGTTGACGCGGCAGCAGCGGTCGTGGACGTCGAACTGCGACCGCCGCCGCCGAATAGCAGCACTGCTCCGCCAGCCACGATTGCTCCGACGAGCGCCGCCAACAAAATGGGTGCAAATAGCCGTTTCACACGATCACCTCTAAGTTCTTCGGGGAAGCCCATCGTGCGACGGTTGGCTGTCTGGACGCTAACGATGTCCGAAAGCGCCGCTAAGCGCGCCAGAAGAAGTTCGTAACGGGGACCACCCGTCGCCCGATACGCTGTAGGGCCTTCTGGGCGACGTGGCGGAGTGGCTACGCAGCGGCCTGCAAAGCCGTCTACACCGGTTCGATTCCGGTCGTCGCCTCTGTAAACCTCCTGCAAATCGTCACTTTTCGATGCGTTTGATTCGCAGACGACTGTCTACTCTCCCACGACTCTCCCCAAGAGCCGTTTACGCCTCTCCAGATTCCCGATGATTTGCAGGGGCTTTGGACGCGACCAGATGCGCCGGGGCCGAACGTACTCGGAAAAGCCGTTGACGGGGCTCTCTTCGGGAACAGCGCGTGCGCGCAGTACCAGCGGCGCGACGACGTGCAGCAGACGAGGCCGCGGAGGCAGCAGAACGCTTTGGCTGCAGAGGCTGGCCCTTGCCAACTCTCCGCGATCGAGCTGCCGGACACCTGGCCACGCTGACGCCACCTCAGAGTCGGCCTCCCTTCGCCTGATTGCAGCGCGCACACAAGAGTTGCAAGTTCTGCACGGTAGACGCGCCACCCATGCTGAACGGGATGATGTGGTCGAACTGGATGTCGAAGTCGCTGCCGCACTCCACGCATTTCCCCTCGTCGCGCTCCCACACGGCTTGCTTCACGTCGCGCTGGATGGGTTCGCGCTTCCGCGCCGCTGGCGAGGTTGACGCGGCGAGTACGGCGTGCGCGTGCTCGAGCTCGCGTTCGTTCTTGCGCTGGCGCTTGAACAGCACGGCCCTCACGTCATCGCCCTTGTACGCGCCTGCCGTGGACCAGTAGAAGGCGTCGCCGTACCACCAGAAATCGCGGTCGCGCCACGTGGCGAGGTACTGCGGAGCGTCAAGCTGCGCGGCGGCTGCCTGACTCCATCGGCCCTCGGGTATCGCGAACGGTGGCGTGCCCGAGCCCACGAACCAGTGGCGCTTGCGGAGCAGGATGCCGCCGCGATCGGCGAACACGCGCGCGTTGCCGTCCTGGCGAAGTTGCTGGCGCGTGGACCCGTTGGACTGCCACTGGCGTCCCACTCGCATGGTGGGCGTGCTGCCCCGGACGAGGTTGACGCGAATCACGTGTAGGACGCTGAGCACCACCCACCAGAACCACCAGCCGACCGGCGAGAAGATGACTAGCACGAGCAACGCGCCACCGAGTTCATGGCTACCGGCCGTGCCGACGATCACGACGAAGGCCGTGATTACGGCCGCAGCGATGCCGCGGTTCGTTCGCAAGCGACGACGCATAAGGCCCTTATCGGGACTCGTTCCGTATACCTGAATCCCTGCCGAAGCCCTGGCTCTCGCCCTGGGCTCAACCGCGCCCCAACTCCTAGCGGAGCGAGGGCCGTCTGATAGCTGTTGACCGTTGTCCTGCACCGCTGACGTAGGCGGCCGCGGCGCGCTGCTCAGGGGGTGATGTGCGCGATCGCCGCGTGCTCGCGCAGGTACTCGCGCAGGCCAGGGAGCGCGAAGTCGAGCTGGCCGTGCCCCACGGATTCGATCAGCTGCCTCTCAATGAGGCGCACGCGATACGTGTTCGCGTAATCCGGCTTCACCCCCATGCGCTTCACGATGTCGCTGGTCTTGGAAGCGCCGTCGTCCTTCGCCATCGCTAGAAGGAACGTCTTGTCGATATCCGAGCAGGCCTTGATCTCGGGCGCATGGACGAGGGAGCCTAGGCGCCGGCGCGCCTGCTCGACGCCGACGCGGGCGTCCGCGGCCGTGATCGTCTTCTCCTTCGGGTGCTGCTGCCATGTTCTGTAGCCGACGAGCTGGATGAGGAACGGGTAACCGCCAGTTCCCGCGACGCACTCCTGAAGGGCGTCGCCCTCGATCGCCCTCCCCTCGTCCAGGATGGGGCGCTGAATCGCGAGCGCGACATCATCGTCCGCGACCCGGCCGAGTTCGTGGCGCTCTGCGCGCCTCATGAACGTGAGCACGCTTTCGCTGAGCAGGTCGCTGACGGTCGCGGGCAGGCCAGCGCCGAGGAACGCGAGCTCCAGCCCCTCCCGGAATGCGTGCTGCACGACCGTGCACAGCTGCACGAGCTCGTCGAGCAAGTCACGGTGCAGCTCGTCCACGCTGATCACCAGCCCCGTCTCCTGGGCAGCGAGAATGTTGCACAAGTCGGTGGCCTGGGAGCGCAGGCCGGGCACGGCTGGGTGTTGCTCCGTTGTGTCCCAGGTGACGCCGCCACCGAGGCTGCCGGGCACGGTGAAGCCGGAGAGCGTCCTCCGCTTCGCCTTCGGATCCTGCTCGGTCAACAGCCGCGGCAGGTGTTCCGTGGTGAGGCGCTCGAGGAGGCCCGGCGTCGCCGTCTCTGCGACCACGAGCCAGCCACGCGTGCGCGCCTCCTCCTGCGCGGAGTTCAGCAACACCGTCTTGCCGGTGCCGCGCGCGCCGGTATAAATTGTGGCTCGCGCGGGCGCGCCTGGCCCGGTTTCCAGCGCCTCGCTGAAATCTTGGAGCAGCTCGTCGCGCCCCACGAGCAGCGGCGGCGACGCGCCGAAGGTGGGCTTGAAGGGGTTCCTTTGACGAGCTGCGTTCACGGCCCCATCGTAGCGGCTCTTTCTATTTCTTTCTAGTTTTTCTATTTCTTCCGATTTAACCGCGAGCAGCGTCAAGCTGTTCAGCACGTCGCCGAGCAGGACGACGATCTGCACGCGCTTGCGCTTCTGCCGTTCCTGCCAACACACCGCGAACTGCAGAGCCGCAACGCGGAGGACGAGGCTGTCCTCGCTCTCCCCAAACTCTCCCCAAACGAACGACTTCGAAGGGCACCGGAGAGCACCTGGGAGCCGCGGAAAGCCAAATAGAGAAGCGGAGAGCACCGCTTTCCGGCGCACTGCAAAGCCGTCTACACCGGTTCGATTCCGGTCGTCGCCTCTCCTCACGGGGAGATCAGCCGCCCCGCAGCGGCCCGGCAGCCGGAGGCTCGGGACGTGTGCCAGCGGGCGCCTGAATCGTGATGCTCCCAACGAGCACCGGTGGTGCCCCGATGCGTCGGTAGTTGACCTGGATCGTCGCGGAGCGCAGATCGAGCTGCCTGAGGCTCAGCCGACCTTTCGCGCCAGCGCGGGCGCACATACGGACGAAGACTCCGCGGGCGTCGAGCAGCTGGCTTACCGTCTGGCCCTGCGCGACGTCCCGGCCTATCGCCGTTTGGGCGCCCCCGGTCACCCGCTCGCCAGGATGTCCGCGGCGTAGCGTGCCGGCGTGGCATGAGTCGTTGGGGATGTCGATTAGATATTCGTCTCGAGCGCTGCTTGCCGCATATGGCGCGATGAAGCTCAACCGCACTGCGGTGATGACGTTGCCGGCGATCAGGAGCTGTGCGTGGAGCGGGCGGTGCAGGTTCAGCGTTTGGGCGGGGCTCTTGGGGAAGTGCGGCCACGGGCACGGATCAGTCAGGTGGGCGACGGCTCCCGGAGGCAGGCTGGGGCCGCGCTGACAGAGCTTGCCGGCGAGCCTGTATGTGATCCTCGTGAGCGGCGCGCTGGAAGCGAGGTCGCCCTCGGTGCCGAGGCTTCCCCTGCCGGCTTCGATCTGCTCTCCCGCGGTGGAGCGCTGCACGATCAGGTAGGCGCCGATCCCGGGAACCACCGTCTCGCTTGAATGGCTCACGCCGTTGCGGTAGCTCATGCTGACGGCCTCTGGGCCGAGCAGCCCGTATGAGATGTCGCGCAGGTCGCGAAGTGGGCGCCTTGATGCCGTTGGGTTTGGCGCCGCCCCGCGGTCTAGGCCGACGTGGCGGCTCGCGAAGGCTTCGCCGACGAGCTGACAGCTGGTGTTCGCGTTCGCGATCCCCCAGGAGGCGTCGAACAGGTGCCCGTGGAAGGAATCGGCGGGCAGCGCGTCCGGAGGGATCGGGTGAAAGCGCCCGTCGTCGTGGAAGGCGCCGTCGATACCGAGCTCTCCAAGCTGTCCCTTCTCAACGCGGCCGACCTGCACGCAGACCTCCCCACGGGTCGTGTGCACGATCCGCATCCCCCACGGCAGACCACCTTCTGGATCCGGCACTCGTAGAGCAAGGAGCTGTGACGCACCCGGGGCCGGGATCCCCTCGCCGACGCTCGGGTTCAGGAGCTCTTCCGGGCGGACCGGCGCCCCGGTGAGGATCACCCCGCTAGCGGCGAGCGTGATCGTCGTGAGCGCAAGCAGGGCTGCGAAGGCAAGGAGGACGGCGCGGAGCGGATGCGCCGGGGCGACGAGCAGGCGACGACGACGCTCAGGCTCCCGAGATGAGGAGGCCATCGCGGCGGCGAGGTCCCGTCCGAAGGCCTGCAGGATCGGCGGGAGCTGTGGGGTCTCAGGCATGGTCGGGGCTCCCTTCAGGTTGTGCGGTCGCCTCTGCCAGAGCGCGGAGAGCGCGGCTGACGCGCGAGCGCGCCGTCTGCTCGGTTATGCCGAGGCTGCTCGCTAGCTCCGCGTAGGAGCGCTCCTGCACGACACGCAGCTGCAGCGCTTCGCGCTGCTCGACCGTCAGGTCGCTGAGCGCGTGGGCGACAGCTGCACGCTCGCTCTGAAGTCCGGCGAGGTCCTCCACGCGCTCGTAGTCGAGGTCGCTCATCGACGGGAGCTCGAGACCGAGCCGAGCCAGGGCACGCCGTTCAACGCTGCCGCGACGGAAGTAGCCACTGAGCTGGTGGCGCGCGATGCCGAATATCCACGCGAGCGCCTCGCTGTCGCCGGCGCCGCGAAACCCAGCGCGAGCCGTGAACGCCTGACAGAACGTCTCCGCGACGAGGTCAACGGCGACGTCGGCTTGCAGCGTACGGCGCGCGAAGAAGCGCAGCAGATCAGCGGCATGCGCCTCGTACAGCCGAGAAATGTCATCGGGATCGAGACCCATCACGCGCCCACTGAAGCTATAGGGGCACAAGACCCCACAAACGTGACGGCAAAGCCCAGCAAGCATCGGCTCGACGCCGCACCGTCTCGCGTATGGCCGCCGACGGGACTGCGAGCACCGGCTTGGTGGCTGGTCCTTAGCGCCCGAGCCCGTCGAACGTCTTGATCACGCGCCCGTCGGCGGAGCGCCAGATCATCGTGCCCTGTTGCAGTGGGTTGCTGCGCGGAAGCGTCACTACGACGAGGTTTTCCACGGGAGCTGTCGTGACCGTGAACGCAGGCGAGATCTTGGGGCTGTAGCCGCTCGCCCGCCCGGCGGGGTAGCGCAGCGTGACTCTCGCGACGCCGTCCGGCACCACCAGCGTGACGGTCGAGCTCGTGCTCGAGCCAGGCAGGCCACTGCTGCTGGCGTCCTTTCCCTGCTCGATCGCCGCCGCCGTGGCGCCGCCGCCACCCGTGCCACCGATCAGCCCATGGCCGAGATCGACGTTCCTGGCAAGCTCCATGATGCCCTGATGTGGCGTTTCCCCAGTTCCGCAGCCACCGACAATGCCCGGGTAGACGTAGTACGGGCTGCCGTTGACGACGCGGGCGAGGCGTATGTAATGGACGAACACGCCACTGATGAACCCTTGCGCCGCGATACCGCTCCCGGCGTCCGCGGCGGTGGCGGGGCGACGAAGGACGCTGAGGATCGATAGCAGCGATCTGCTCGGCGTGCCGTCCAGCTCCCCCGCCTGGCCGCAGGACGCTGACGAGGATCGAGCCGTCTTCGACGGCAGCCGTCCGGCGGGCAGCGAAGCGCTCCCGGAGTGTGACCCTCCGCCGCCACCTGCGAATCCGAACAGGAGCGACGCAGTCGCGCTGGCCACGATCACGCCCGCGGCAGCCAGGCCACGGTGGCGGCGCTGGCGTGCCCGCGCCTCTTCGATCACGCCGGCGTCGGGCGTGTCCACGAGCGGTGGCTCGACGGTAACGCTCATCGGATGTCAGGACTTCGCTCGAGCATCGCTCTGAGCTACTATGAATAGCACAATGTTGGACGTCAAGGTTGACCGCGATGATCCGGCCCCTCTGCACGACCAGGTCGCCGCGCAGATCCGCCGCGCGATCGCCGACGGAGAGGCACAGCCCGGCGAACGCCTCCCTCCCGCACGCCACCTCGCCGCCGTCATGCACGTCAACACCAACACCGTCCTACGGGCACTGCGGCTCCTACGAGACGAAGGGCTACTCGAACTGCGCCCCGGCCACGGGATCCGTGTCAGCGGCACGCCCGAGCGCGGCGCACTGCTGACCAAGGCGATCGAGCTCGTCCAGCTGAGCCGCGAGAGCGGCTATGACAGGGCCGAGCTGCTCGACATCGTCAGGCAGGTGCCGTAGGCCAGCGTGACATCCTGACACGAGACTCGCTCGCGGCGCATGAGTTCCGGCCATGCCGATTAGTTTCCGCGCCGAAGCAGGTCATAGGGATGTCAACCACCACCCGTAGGAGGCTGCAGATGAGCACCACGACGACCGGTATCCGCCAGATCAGCCTGGTCTGCGTTCCGACGATCGAGCAGGACCGCGCGATCGAGTTCTATGAGTCGCTCGGGTTCGAGAAGCGCACCGACACGTCGTTCGGGGGCGTCTACCGCTGGGTCGAGGTCTACCCGCCCGAGGGACCCACCGGGATCGCGCTGGCGCCGCCGCCCCCGGGACAGGAGATCGCTCCCGTCCAGACCGGGATCACGCTGAAGACAGACGACATCGATGCCACCCACGCCGAGCTGCGCTCCCTGGGTGTGGATGTCGATGCGGAGGTGTCGCGCATGGGCGACCCGGTTCCGCCGATGTTCTGGTTCCGGGACCCCACGGGCCACTCGCTGATGGTGGTGGAGCAGCCCTGACCGCCGCCTCCAGAGGACCGCGACTTCGCGGAGCTCGTAGATCTGCACCGTTGCGAGCCCGCGTCGCTCAGCTGCGTTCGACGCTCACCAGCGCCGCCTGCAGCGAGCGCACGCTCTGCGGGCCGATCAGCGTCGCGCGAATGAGCGCGTGAGCGTCCACGATGAACGTCGTGGGCACGTTGCGCAGGTGGTAGGAGTTCCCGACGGCGCCTTCCGCGTCGCGCAGGTTGGGGAATGTCCACGCGTAGCGGCGGATGAACGAGCGCGCTTCAGAGCGCAGCGGATCGCTCCAGTCGACGCCCACGATCCTCCCCTGCCCCGTGGCGCTGCGCGAGAAGCGCTCGATTTCGGGCGCCTCCTGCGCACACGGTCCGCACCAGCTCGCCCAGAAGACGACCGCAGCCGGGCGCCCGCCGTCGCCCGCCAGCACGCTCGCGAGCGTCACCGGCACCCCGCTGAGCGATTCGCGCGGCAGCGCCGGCGCGGGGCGTCCGCTGGCCGTGTGCGAGGCCAGTCCGAGCACCGCCGCCACGGCGAGCACCGCGACGAGCCCGAGCGTCAAAGCGAGCAGTCGCAGCCGCCGTGCCATCCCGCCGCCGCTCAGAGCTTGGCCAGCTCGGGTACGTCGTGGGCTATTTCAGAGGGCTGGAAGCTCGACGCGTACAGCGTCAGCCGCTTGCCCGACGCGGTGATCCCGTACACGAGCCCTGTGTGATTGACGAACTGCGGCTGCTGCAGGTCGCGTTCGGAGCCCACCCCCCACGCCTTCCACACGCGTGACAGTTCCTTGCCCGAGCCGATCAGATACTGCATACGCCCGGTCATGCCATGGCGCGCTAGAAACGCCGCGACGGCCTTTGGCGTGTCGCCGTGCGGGTCCACCGAGACCGCGATCACCTGCACTTTGGAGTCTGTCGCAGGCCCCATCAAGTTCAGCGCGGCGCGCAGGTTCGACGCGATCAGCGGACACACATCGGGGCAGTTCGTATACAGAAACGTCACCAGCACGACCTTGCCCCTGTAGGAGTCGATGTTCACCGGCTGGCCGACGTAGTTGTGCAAAGCCAGCGCCGGCGCCGGCTTGGCGGGCGTGAGCACCGCGGCCGCGTCGAAGTTGTGCTCGAGCGCCTGCGCGTGCGCGGCGTGTTCGCCCGTCTGGCCGCCGATCGCCACGAGCGCCACCACCCCCGCCAGCACGGCGATCACCAGCAGCGAGAGCAGTACGCGGAGGTCCAGTCCGTTCTTGCGCACGGCAGCGAAGTTATCAGCGCGAGCGCTCTAGCGCGGAGGCTGTCGTCGGCAAGAAAGCGTGCAGTCCTCCCTATGTGATGCATCTTGCAACTGGATGTGTTAGCTTGCTGCCCGTTCGTGCCGAGTCTCGTGCCCCAAGGGGTGCGGGATCGGGGGACCCACAGCAGCCGAGAGGCTGCGGGGGCGAATCGCCACACAGTGTGGCGTAGCGTAGATGCGTACGCGAGCCCGTCAGCTAACCCCGTAGGCGCCATGCAAAAGGAATTTGAGAAAGGACGCCTCGGATGCCGGGTTACCCGCGTGATCTTGCTGTTGTCGACCACTGGAGCGCATCACTCGAGCGCTCCCTTGCCCGTCGCGGGCGCGCCGGGAGCGCTCATCCGCGTCGTGGCGCGCACGCGAGCTCGACGCTGTCCACGCTGCTCGACGCCCGCGGCGCCCTGCGCCAGGTGCGCGATCTGGCCGAGCAGGAGCCGTGGCAGCTCTCGCTCGGGCGCTCGCGTGCGCGACGGCGCGCCGCGCAGTTGCGCTTCGCGCCCACCCCCTCACGCGCCAAGCGCGTGTCGCTCGGCGCGCTGGCCGCGCTGACCGTCGGCCCCGCCGCCAGCCTCGCCAGCGGGCAGTCGCGCCCCGCCACCAACCCAGAACCGGTGACCACCACCGAACACGTGATCGTGCTCAGCAGCGGCGGCGAAGGCAGGCAGGTGCAACTGCTGCAGAAGGCGCTCGGCGGAGTCAAAGTCGACGGCATCTTCGGTCCGGAAACGGAAGCCGCCGTGCGCAGCTTCCAGGCCAGCAAGGGCCTCACCGTGGACGGAGTCGTCGGGCCGCTCACGAGCGCCGCGCTACGCAGCCAGAGCGCCGGCGCCGCGTTCATCGCGGATGTCGCCAGCGCGCTCCCGGGCACGGCATCGCTGCCCGTCGGCACGACGGCGCCGGCATCCACGCAGGGCGTCCCGGCGAGCACCGCGAGCGTTGCGCGGCTCGCGAGCGCCACCACGGGCGGTTCGGAAGCGGCAGCGCAGGTCGAACCCGCCGAAGCCGAAGCCGAAGCCAAGAGCGCGGCGGCTGAAGAACACGCAAAGGAAAAGCACGCGCAAGAAACCGGCGTGGACGCGATCAAGCAGCTGCAGAGCGCGCTGCACCTCACCGCCGACGGCGACTTCGGCCCGGCGACAGAGGCCGCCGTGCGCCGCCTGCAGGCCCGCCACGGCCTGTCCGTTGACGGCATCGTCGGGCCGGCGACGTGGAACGTGGTCGGCGTAAAGGGCAAAGGAACGCTCACCCCACCGCCCTCGGCGCTGCCCAAACCCGCCACTCATCGTCACGTCGCAACGATCGCCGCCACGAGCGACGTGGGGCTGACCGCCGGCAGCGGCGGAACCTCACAGGCAGCTCACGCGGAAACTGCCACCGGCGCCACCGCGGTCGAGTGGCTGCAGAAGGCGCTGAAGCTCCCCGTGGACGGTGAATTCGGCCCCGAAACCGAGGCCGCGGTCCGCCGCCTGCAGGCCCGCCACGGCCTGCCGGTGGACGGCGTCGTCGGTCCGTTCGACGTGGTCTGTGATCGGCGTGCAGAACGCCGCCACGCTCACACCGCCGGCCTCCGCGCTCGTCGCGCCCAGCTCAGGCGGCGGCGCTGCGAGCTCGGGCTCCTCCGGCAGCTCCAGCGCCGGTGGAGGCGAAGCCGAAGGCGTCGTCGCACGCGTGATCGCCGCAGCCAACGAAATCGCCACGCGGCCCTATGTATGGGGCGGCGGGCACGGCTCGTTCGAATCAGAGGGCTATGACTGCTCGGGCTCGGTCTCCTACGCGCTGCACGGCGGCGGCCTGCTCAGCTCCCCCGAGGACTCCACCGGACTCGAGTCCTACGGCGAACCCGGGCCGGGCAAGTACATCACGATCTACGCCAACGCCGAACACGCATGGATGGTCATCGACGGCAAACGCTTCGACACGGTCGCGCTCGCCGAAGATGGCTCGCGCTGGGGCGGGCCCGGCAACGACGGTGGTGGCTTCGTCGAACGCCACCCCGCCGGGCTGTAGCCGTTCGCAGGGCCCGCATACGGGCGTCTTTAGCTGTTCGGGACGTGCATGCACGTCCCGCGCCGGGCCGCATGCGGCCCGGCTGACACGCCGCATGCGGCGTGTCTCCGGAGGGCGCATGCGCCCTCCGGCGCCCCCGCACATGTGCGGGGGCGAACTACATGCACGCCGACGCCGCCCGAGCGTCCCATCCCAAGCGCTCCCTAGCCTGCTCCGCTCGGTACTCCAACGGCGGACAGGAGACGAGGCGATGCTCGCACGGGCGCACGCGTTCACGATCGAGGACCTGCATACCCGACACGTCAGTGTCGAGGTGGACGTACGCGTGGGACTGCCCGCGTTCACGATCGTCGGCCTCGCCGACACGGCCGTGCGCGAGGCGCGCGAGCGCATCCAGGCGGCGATCCTCAACTCCGGATACGAGTTCCCATCCCGGCGCATCACCGCGAACCTCGCGCCGGGGGACGTGCGCAAGGCGGGCCCGGGCCTTGACCTGGCGCTCGCGTGCGCGGTGCTCGCGGCCAGCGGGCAGCTCCCTCGCGAGCAGCTCGAGCGCGTGGCGCTGTTCGGGGAGCTGGCGCTCGACGGCGCCGTGCGTCCCTCGCGCGGCGCGCTGGCGGTAGCACACGCAGCGAGACGCGCGGGCATGCGCGCGCTCGCGCTCGCGCCCGCGTGTGCGCGCGAGGCGATGCTGATCGACGGCCTGGAGGTCCCCGTGGTGGAGCATCTGCGCAGCGCCGTGCGTGTGCTGAGCGGCGGCCCCGGCGATGAGCTTGGCGAGGATCCCGCGCTCGGCGCACGCGAGCGCGAGGCGCTCGACGAGCACACGACGGGCCTGCGCGAAGGCGATCTGAGCGAGGTGCGCGGCCAGCATCACGCGGTCAAAGCGATCGTGATCGCCGCGGCGGGCGCGCACAACGTGCTGCTGAGCGGCGCTCCGGGCACGGGCAAGACGATGCTCGCCCAGCGCATCACCTCGATCCTGCCGCCGCTGAGCCGCGAGGAGGCGGTGGAGGTGACGCGCATCCACAGCCTGACGGGCGCGCGCGTGAACGCTCTGGCGGTCAGCCGGCCGTTTCGCGCACCGCACCACTCGATCACCGCCGCGGGCCTCGTCGGCGGGGCGAGCCGTGGATCGATCGGCGAGGTGGTGCTGGCTCACAACGGCGTGCTGTTCCTGGACGAGCTCTCTGAGTTCTCGCGCGTGACGCTCGAGGCGCTGCGCCAGCCGCTTGAGGACGGCCGCGTGGCGATCGCCAGAGCGCGCCACTCGGCGGTCTATCCCGCGCGCTTCGTGCTCGTGGCCGCGACCAACCCGTGCCCGTGCGGCTACGCGGGCGATGGCGATCGCTGCTCGTGCAGCGAAGCGCAGATGGCACGCCAGCGCCGTCGGCTGAGCGGCCCGCTGCTCGATCGCATCGACCTGCTTGCAAATCTGCATCTGGAAGCGCACGACGAGCGCGCGCCTGCGCTGATGGGCTCAGCGCAGGCGCGCGAGCAGGTCGCGTGCGCGCGCGAGCGCCAGGCGGCGCGGCTTACCGCGGAGGGCGTCACGGTGAACGCCCGCATGGACGGCCCGATGCTTTGCCGGCACGTGAGGCTGGACGAGCGCGGCGAGCGGATGCTGCGAGGCGCCCGCGCGGCGGGGCTGCTGAGCGCGCGTGGCGAGCATCGCGTGCTGCGGGTCGCGCGCACGATCGCCGACCTCGACGCGAGCGGGCGTGTGCGGGCGTGCGACCTCGGCGCGGCGCTCGCGCTCAGAACGGACCCGAGCGTCGCGGGCAACCGGGCGGCATGAGCGCCGGCCGGCGAGGGCGAGCGCACGTGGCCGCTTGCACCGGCTGCCGGCGGCGCAGCTGGCTGCTGTCGAGCCTGAGCGGGCCGCTCGAGTACTGCGCGCGCGACCGCGCGCGCCTGCTGGAGCTGCTGGCGCTCGAGGACGGCGAGCTGATCGAGGCGGTTGCGGGTCGTCGCAAGGCCGAGCTGCAGGCGCGCTACGAGCACTTCCGGCCGGCGGAGCTGCCGAGCGATCCGCAAGTCGAGGCGATCTGTCGCCATTGTCGCGACTACCCGCCGGCGCTGGATGACCGCGCGGCGCCGCACGTGCTCGAGGTCGCCGGCACAGCGGCGCGGCTGGCGAAGCTCACGGCAGCACCGGTGGTGGCGATCCTCGGGAGCAGAGCGCCGAGCGACTACGGGGTGCAGATGGCAAGGAGCCTCGCTCGCGGCCTGGCGGCGAGCGGCGTGACGGTGGTGGCGAGCCTGACCGACGGGATCGCCGTCGCCGCGCACGCGGGCGCGCTCGACGGGGGCGGTGCGAGCGTGGCGGTGATGGGCGGCGGGCTCGCGGTGTCGTGCCCGGCGCGCGGACGCTCGTTGTATGCGCGTGTGAAGCGCGCCGGCTGCGCCGTGTCAGAGCTGCCGCTCGACTGTGCGGGGCGGCGCTGGGGGCAGCTCGCGAGCGAGCGCATCCTCGCGGCGCTGCCGCGCGTGGCGGTCGTCGTGGAGGCGGACGACACACCGGAGGACCTCGCCGCGGCGCGGATCGCGGTGGCGCTCGGACGCACGGTGGCGGCGATCCCCGGTCGTGTCACCTCTCCCCTCTCGCGCGGTACGCACGCGCTGCTGATGGACGGCGCAACGCTGGTGCGCGATCCGCGCGACGTGCTCGAGCTGCTGTACACACTCGGCCCCAGCGAGCAAAGCAAGCCGCCGCTGGCGCCCGCCAGCGCGTCGACGCAGGACGGCCTCCAGCCGCGTCTGCGAGCGATCCTCGAGCGCGTGGGCGCTGGCTGCGACACGCCGGGCAAGCTCGCACACGCGGGGGTCGAGCCCGCGGCGGCCGTGCTGGCACTGAGCGAGCTGGAGGTGATCGGGCTGCTCACTCGCGGCGACGGTGGCCGCTACATACCGCGAAACGCACTGTAGCCACCAGAAGTCACTTGTCTATTGAAAACGAACCATTCTCAAGAAGTCGAGTGAAATCGCCGACGCCATGCGCTGAGATGATGGATCAGCTCACAGCCTGGATGGCATGATGCGCGCACCGGCAAAAGGAGGCACACCGGCGAAACGCGCAGCGGCCACGACCACGCAGCCCGATGGAGAAGTTCGTCGCCTCGGCGAGGCGCTGGGTGCGCGCGTCGAGGACGTGCTGCTCCTGACCGTGGCGCGCGAGCGCAACTCCGACCGCCGCTCGGGCTCGCTCGATCCAGCGGTCTCCGAAAGCTTCGAACGCATCGGCAGGAGCTCGACGAGCGCGGTCGCGCAGTGGATGGCCGGCGGCAGACCGGAGGCCGGGCTCAAGGCCGGGCGTGAGGCATGGCACACGTACGGCCAGCTGGCGGCGCAGAGCGCAACGCCGCTGAACGAGGTCACCAAGCGCTGCCTGCGCTGGCGCGACGCGGTGATCGAGGTGCTGCATGAGAGCGCCGAGGAGCTTGGCGTCTCCCCCGCGGCGCTCGCTTCCGCGGCGGCGATGACGCAGCGAACGCTCGACGTGACGCTGGTTCGCATGTGTGAGACGTTCGAGCAGGAGCGCGCGCGCATCGCCGAGGAGCTCACCCGCCGCGACGAGGAGCTGGTGTTCATGGCGACGCACGACGAGCTGACCGGCCTGCCCAACCGCACGCTGATCCTCGATCGCGGCGAGCAGATGCTCGTGCGCGCCCGCCGGCTCGGAACCCCCGTCGCGGCGCTGGTGATCGACCTCGACAACTTCACCGGCATCAACGACACGCTCGGACACGCCGCCGGCGACGAGCTGCTGCAGGCGATCGCGGCACGGCTCGACGGGGTCGTGCGCAGCGCGGCCACGCTCGGGCGCATCGGCGGCGACGAGTTCGTCGTGCTCGCGGAACAGTTCGGCGAGACCGCCAACGCGGAGCTGATAGCCGATCGACTGAGGCAGGCGCTGAAGGCGCCATTCATCCTCGCCGACAGCGACTACGCCGGGCTGACGGTGAGCGCGAGCATCGGCGTGGCCACCGGAGAGCGCGCATCGGTGGAGGACCTCCTGCGCGACGCCGACATCGCGATGCACCGCGCCAAGTGGGACGGCAAGAACCGCCACGTGGTGTTCGAGTCGGGCATGCAGGACATCGTGCAGAGTCGCATGGAGCTCGAGATGGACCTGCGCAGCGCACTCGCGCACGACGAGTTCTTCCTGCTCTACCAGCCGACGTTCGAGCTGCGCGGAATGGCGCCCACGGGTGTCGAGGCGCTGATCCGCTGGCGCAGCCGCACACGCGGCATCGTCCAGCCCAACGACTTCATACCGCTGCTCGAGGAGACCGGCATGATCGTGGAGGTCGGCAGATGGGTGCTCCACGAGGCCTGCCGCCAGGGCGCGGCGTGGCACGAGCCCGACCATCCGATCGGCGTCGCCGTGAACGTCTCAGCGCGCCAGCTGGAGACCGACGAGTTCATCGCTGACGTAAGCGACGCGCTCGCGCGCAGCGGCCTCGAGCCCAACGCGCTGACGCTCGAGATCACCGAGACCGCGCTGATGCGCAACCCCGAGCAGACCGCCCGCCGCCTGCACGCCATCAAGGACCTGGGCGCGCGCATCGCCATCGACGACTTCGGCACCGGCTACTCATCGTTCGCCCACCTCAAACAGTTCCCCGTCGACGCGCTCAAGATCGACCGCTCGTTCATCTCCCAGCTAAGCGAGAACCCCGAAGGCGAGGCGCTGCTGCGCACGCTCGTCAAGCTCGGCAAGGCGCTCTCGATCGAGACGCTCGCCGAGGGCATCGAACTCGAGCACCAGCTGACACTGCTGCAGGACGAGTGCTGCGACAGCGGCCAGGGCTTCCTGTTCGCCCGGCCGCTGGACGTCGATGACGCCGAGGCGTTCCTGCGCAGCCGCCGCGATGGAGCTGTCCCGCCGCAGAGCGTTGTCGACGTCGCTCCCGAAACTGCGCCCCGCCCCACCCCCCGCAAGCGTGCGCGCACCCGCGGGGACCTGCCGAGCGCGGTGGCTGGCAGGGGACTCACGTCAGCCGAACCGCGCTCGCAATCACGGCCCGCCGGCGAGCCGCGAAATCCGCAGGCTGTCGAGCACTGAAAGCGCCGCGGCTCGGGTGCTCGCGTCGGCACGCGCGCCGATGTACACCTCAGCCTGGAGCTCGCGGCCGGCGTCGCGAAAGCGGACCAGGTAGCTCGGCCCCATGCATTCGTAGTTCGCGTAGCTGCCCGCGCTCAGCGCGAAATGAGCTGGCCGGGGCGGGAAGCTGACGAGCTGCTGTTGGGATGACCCGGTGTATTCGATGAGGTACACCCAAGCCCCCGTCCGCGGCATCTCCCGCATCGCCGTCGCTGGAGCGCAGCCTGCGTCAGGCTGCGCCTGGTGCAGCGCGAAGGAGCTCGCCACCATCCGCTGCACGGGAGACACAACGCGAGTCAACAGACGCCGGAACACGTGCCAGCCACCAGGAGCGCGGATGCTGATGCCCGCTCCAACGTCAGTTCGCCCATTGCTGCTGGGGGATGCCGCCGGCGCTTGACCAGCCGACGGCCGATCGTCACCGAGCGTCTGACGCGCGCCCGTCGCGGCGAGCCCTGCGCCGATGGCCAGGGCGGCCAAAGGGACAGCTATGAGTGCAGGCTTCCGCACCTATCCAGCATACGGACGCCCTGGAAACAAACCTCGCGGGGTGTTGAGCAACTGGATGAAGGGGGTTCGATCGCAGAAGGCTTCGCGCGTTTCGGGCTCGACATCTGGAACGAGGCTGACAAGGAGCGCAGCACGACGACATCGACGCAAAGCGCGCGAAGGCTGCCCTGGAACCCGTGGCGGTCAGCCTCGGCACGTTCGCACCTGATCCGAAAGCCTCGATCCTCATCCGCGAGCACCGCGGCAAGCCCTTTTATGAAGCGTTCTGGAGACTGAACAGCAAGCAGGTCAAGCGCCGCATCGGTCCACTTGACTTGAACGCAACGCTGACTCTGGCGAATGGAGTCGGCGGCGGGGGCGCGTCCCTGTCGGGTGTTACGACGAGCGCGGCGCCCACGTCGAGGCCTCGCGGTTCGTCGCCGAGTACGTGGCCGACGCCGCTGACCAGGAGCGCGTCGAGCAGGAGCGCCTAACGCGCGGCGTGACCTTCCGGGAGGTCGCCCACTCCTACATGCGCTGGCTGGCAGACGTCGCCGGGGCGAAGCCCTCGACACTCCACGACCGCGAGATGGTTTGGGCGAGCCGAGCGTTCCGCGCAAGCGCGGCGAAGGTAAGACGCTCGGACATGTCATGGCTGCGCTCGGCGATCGTCCCGCCGCGAAGATCACCACGCGGGTGCTGGCGCTGCGCTGGCGCGATGTTGATTTCGTCGGGTCCGCGCTGACGATCGCGCGTGCGATGACCGCGGGCGTGGAGTCGTCAACGAAGTCCGGGCGTGTCCGACGGGTGCCGCTCGCTGACCAGGCATCCGGCGCGTTGGATCGGATGAGTCGGCACGAGCGGTACACATCGCCTGATGACCTCGTGTTCTGCAGCGCGTTCGGGCGCCCGCTCGCTGCGACGGCTGTACAAGCGCGCCCAAGCCGCTGCCGGAGTTCTCCCGCTGCGCTTCCACGACCTACGGCACACGTTCGGATCGTTGCTCACCGCACGCGGGGTCGATGTCGTGACGATTCAGAAGGTAATGGCCACAGTGCGCTTAGCACGAACAGTCGCTACCTGCACGCGCGTCCGGCGTCCGAACAGGCACATGTGTTCACGGCAGCGTTCATGCCGAACCTTAGAGACGGCGCGCAGGCAACTTTGGCCTAATGATCATTGCCCCTGAAACATCTCCAACTGCCAAGCGCATCGGCGGCGAGAGGCACAGGGCCAAGGCTACCTTCACCTGCTCGCTTCACCGCGTCAGCTCCAGCCGCAGTCTGTGGTACGCAGTCGAATATTGCTTCCATGCCTCAGGAATGTCGGTCTGGACCGCAGCTGCGTACGCGTCGCACATCATCTCGACGGGCGGCCTAGAGGTCGTAATCTCCTGGAAGAACTGGCCATAAGGAGACTCTCCCATTCTGACCCTAGACTCGAAGCCGTCGATAAACGATGTATACCAACTGACGCGGGCGTCGCCTGGACTAGCACCCAATAGGTACTTGCGGATGCCTTGGTAGTACTCAACGAAAGCGGCGAGCTCTCGCCGTTTGAGGTAGCCACTTTTTTTCACTTCCGCGAGAGCGTCAGCAAACGCCTCACGGTCCTTGCGCCTGTCGAGGAACACCAGTCGTTTCATCCTAAGCAGCTCAATAGTCCGCTCCACCCCTTCTCCTGAGCGCAGCAGATCGCGAAGCTCTGAGAAACTCGCCATGTAGTCCTTGTTGATCGCCACCATGTCCTCATGAGCCGGAACAATCTCTCGGTCGAAGAACTCGCTGCGCCGCTCTCGACGGCGATCCGATGGCTCTTTCACAATCGCGGCGAGTTCCCTCAACATGCGCGGCACTTGGCTGAGGAAGTTGACGCTAACAACCATCTCAACGACCAAGTCTACATATGCGCGCTCCACAAAACGTCAGCCCGCCGCCGAGAGCCGTCCGCCACCCTCCAGCGCTCATCTGGAGGGAGTTTCCCCGATATCCCCCGTCAGCGCCCCGCAGTCGGCTGCCTAACCGCTCGCCCCCACCGGCGACGCTACCGGTCCCGGATCAGCCGCCGTGGCCTTTGGCGCCAGCGCACCCAGTTCGATCGCGTCCTGTACCCATCCGACGATTACGGCCACGCTGTCGTGCTCGTACTCACGACATGCATCCAGCGCCGCGCTAAGCGACTCGGGCGAGCCGTTCGCGAACACGCTGTCCGCGATCGCTCGCTGCAGCGGAAGCAGAACATCCAGACCCTTGGGACTCAGAAGAAGCACGCTCTCGACCGCTTGGCGGCCGGGCACGTAGAAGGCGGCAACGGCTGCCTCGGAATCGACCTGAAGCGCTTTCTCGGTGTCGGCCTGGAGGGCTTGCTCCACCTTGGCCATGTATTGCGTAGCAGCGGCGTGTTCGCCGGCGCGGATCGCAATGTTTCCAAGATTCCAGTCGGTGACCCAGCCATCGGCCGGCCCTCGCTCGCCGGCCTGGCGCAAGTCGGCGGCTGCGTCCGCAAGCCGGTCCTCGTAAAGACTGCGCAAGAAGCCCCGGCGGCTGAGCATCTCGCTGAGCTCCCAGCCGCGCTCCCAGTCGGGGACTCGTTGTTCCCGAAGGGCATCAACGGCCATATCCGCAAGTGCGAGAGCGCGGTCGAGGCCATCAGCGTCATTTCCCTCATGCCAGCCGCCGAACAGCTTGCTCACTGCAGCCCCGGTCGCGCTCGGCGCAAGCTGGATCAGGCTGCGCCGTGCGAGGTCGCCGTGCAGGACGACGGCCTGCGAGCTGTGCCAGGTAATCCCAGCCTTCTCGATCCGCGGCTGCCACTCATCGAGGGAGTCCGAAAGGCCCTGGTTGACGTCGTGTGTCGTCGTAGTGGGTGGAACCTCCCAGAGCTCGATCCATGCCAGGTCGTCACCCTCCGCCGCGAGCGTAAGGTCGACGAGCGCGACTGCCATCTCCTCACGACGGATGAGACAGTCGATCAGCTGATGGTAGGCATCTTCGTCGGTCGGAAACATTTCAAGATCGACGTTGTCGAACCGCTGCAGGCTCAATGCGGCGTGCAGGCGCGTACCCGTCGCCGTCCCGGTCGGGTTGTGGATCGATTGCCAGGCCAAGCTGGTAGTGGCGTCGATGCGCTCGCGCGCCGTCGAGAGCCACTCGCGAGCGACCGGTTGACCGACGGTCGCCAGATAGGGCATGCCAAACGGCAGATCAACAAGCGTCGAGCCCACTAGCGAGCGTGTCTGGTACTTGAGCGTGAGGGCAGCAAAGCGTCCGCCGCGAACGGTAAAGCTCTCGTGGTCCTCGGCAAGCTCGATCACACCCTCAACCTCCAACTGCTCCAGTTCGCCGATCACCCGTTGGTGCTCTTTCGCCAGGTCGCAGTCCTGAAGACGTCGCCCGACCTCTCCCGTCTCGTCCCATGGGAGCTTCAGTGCACGGGCAACGGCGATTTGGGGGACCGTAAGCTCGGAGAGCGCGACGAGTTGCAGTGCCGACTCCAACCTGTCCGGCGCAAGACGCCGTGCAGCCTCCGCGCCGTCATGAAGGCCGTCTCTGGCGCCGGTGTGCATAGTCAGACTCGGCAGCACGCGCTCAATAACGCGCGGCGTCAGCTCGTAGAACTCCTGCTCGCCCACCTCGCATGCATCCCAAAGATGCCCGGCGATCAGCGCGATGTCAAACGGGTTACCCATGGAGAGTTGCAGGAGGTCGACCAGGAGGCCGATCTCCTTCTCACTCGGCATCAGTCGATCCGCTTCGCCTGGCTCAAGCGGTCCGACCAAACAGGCCCGGATCATGCCGGGCGACCAGAATGGCCGCAGAGGCACGAGCCGACACCGACGCAGCACCGGCGAAACGGCCTCGGCCAGGCTATTGACACCCGAGAAACGCGAGGCAGCGAGAACGGACCACTCGGCGTTGCCGTCAATCGCGTCAAACAGCCGCTCGACCAACGCCGGGTCCTCCAACAGCGCGTCAGCGTTGTCGATCACGAGCAGCGTCCGGCTACGGCCTGCTTCCCGTGCGAGACGGCGGAGCGTCCGCAGGTCGCGATCAAACACCGCCGGGTCCAGTGTCGCGCGCGGGTCGGCAGCGAACGCGAGCCCGCTGACGAACAGGTCGCCGATGCCCATCGGCGACTGGTCACGGAGAAGGACGCGATTGCACCAGGTCCGATACCAGTCGGGTTCGGTGTCGTGCAGCGCAGCGAGTTGCTCAATCGCGGCACTAAGGAACGTCCTCATGAGACCCGTAGTGGTGAGGTCCTCCTCGAACAACCTGAGGTTTACCACCAGACAGCCCCGTTCCGACTGCGCGCGCCGACTGACCTCTTTGAGCGTGCTCGTACGACCAGTGCGCCGCGGACCACACACGAGGGCATGACCCGAACTCCCGTCCGTCGGCGCAACGGTGTCGAGCGCCAATCTGATCTCGGCGCGGCGGGTGCGGAGCAGTCGCGGGCTCTCGACCGGGGCGAGGCTGTAGGGGTTGTCGGGATTAAGCATGCGTGGGCCACCTGCGGCTCAGGCCGCGGTCTCCACTGGCGTGAAATCCAGGACGATGCCGAGTGGGGCACCGAGGGCGTGCAGTGTCTGGACGGTCGGGTTCGCCTGGCCACGCTCGATGCGACTGATCTCCGCTTGATCGATCCCGGAGACGCTGGCCAGATCGCGCTGGCTCATGCCGGCGGCGAGCCGACGGTCGAGCAGCCTGGCTCCGATCGCGAAGCGGCGCCGACTCTCGTCCAGCATGCGACGCTCGTCCGGTGTGGCGTTGCGCTCGACCTCCTCGACGTATTTTCTGAAGCTCGTGCTCATGGCTGACTCCTTTGGGGTTTGATGTAATATATACCATCATCGGGAGGCTGCGGAACGACCATTAGCCACACGCGTAAGCCATATTGCTCAAGAGCGACGTTTCGCAGCTGCTTTCTCGCGCTGACGACGCAGGCGGAACGAGCGCAGCCGCCTACGAGCCGTCTCTATCTCGCGCGACTGCCGCCTGCCAGAGGGGTCCGCTCCCTTGTCATAGCCCCCAAGCAACAGCACGATTTTCTCGCCGTAGGCGTGGCAGAACAGCCGCAGCAGAACATCCCCGCGTCGTCGGGCCTGGTCACCAGAGCTATCCCTCCCTGCCTTGGCAAGAGTCGTCTGCTCGTCGTGCCGGACGCGGAACTCGAACAGGCCGTCACCCAACTGACGCCCATATTCCGTCTCGCAGACTGCCAGCCCGCGTGGCACCAGGACGACCTCAATCGCCGCGATCATTGCCATCCGCTTCTCTGGCTCGAGGTCGGCGAGGAACTCGCGCACCGGGCATCGCCCGCCCTCTTCGTCGTAGAACTCCACTTCCCACGCCATCCGCGGAGCCTAGCCCGCCCACAGGCGCGAACCGGCGATTCACGCGCGCCAGCCCAACGAGAGATCGCCAAAAACGAGCGAGCGCAGCCTTCGCACTCCGCTGGGTTGCGGTCGGTATGCTACCCACGACTGCTACCCACGGCGTATCGTAGCTATCACGGCGCGTCCCCGAAAAGCAGAAAACCCCGCGATTTGCAGGGCTTCCGCTTCAAGCGGATGAAGGGATTCGAACCCTCGACCTTCGCCATGGCAAGGCGACGCTCTAGCCAGCTGAGCTACATCCGCGAGGTGCGGCCATTCTACAGCGGCCGGCGCGCACGCACCTGGTAGACGGCCAGTTCGCCCGCGTCGAAGCCGTGGCCTGCGGAGCGCAGGTACAGACGCCAGACGCGCGTGCGCTCGACTCCCGCCAGCCTCTCCGCCTCCTCGAGGCGCTCGTCCAGGCGCTGCGCCCAGTGGCGCAGCGTCACCGCGTAGTCCTCGCGGAAGCCCTCCACGTGCCCGGTCCAGAAGCCCGCGCGTTCGAATGCGAGCTGGACGCGCGACAGCGGCAGCGGCTCGCCGTCGGGGAACACGTAGCGCGTCGAGAACAGGTCGTCCAGCGGAGTCGCGTTCGGATCGAGTGCCGCGATCGCGTGGTTGAGCAGTTTGCCGCCCGGGCGCAGCAGCGAGAACAGCGTGCGCGCATACACGTCGATCTGGCTCTCACCCACGTGCTCGGACATGCCGATGCTCGCGATCGCGTCGAACGACCCGTGCGCCAGCTCGCGGTAGTCCTGCACACGGATCTCCACGTTCTCGGAGAGGCCCGCCTCGGCGACGCGCTCACGCGCGCGCTGCGCCTGCAGCTCAGACAGCGTGATGCCGGTCACGTGCACGCCGTACTCGCGCGCCGCGTGCATCGCGAAGCTGCCCCAGCCGCAGCCCACGTCAAGCACGCGCATCCCCCGCTCGAGGTCGAGCTTGCCCGCCACCAGCTCCAGTTTCGTGCGCTGCGCCTCATCCAGCGTCTGCGCACCCTTCGAGAACACCGCGCAGCTGTAGGTCATCGAGTCGTCGAGGAACAGCGCGAAGAAGTCGTTGCCGACGTCGTAGTGGTAGCGCACCGCCGCCGCGTCGCGCTCGGCGCTGTGAAGCCGCCCGCGCAGCAGCAGCTCAAGGCCCGGACGGTGCGGTAGCCCACCCGGCAGCGCCGCCACGATCGCCGCCAGCGCAAGCCGCGCGCGATCGGAAACGCTCAGCGGCGGCGGCTCGAACTCGTCGACCACCCGTAGCGCGCCGTCGAGGTCATCGACCGCCAGCGAGCCGTTGACGTACGCGCGGCCGAGGCCCAGCGTGCCCGGCGCGGACAGGACGTGCGCGAGGGCCGTCGGGCGCTTGACGAAGAACGTCGGCGCCCCGTCGGTCGTCGCTGCCACCATGCCGCCGTCCCAGAAGCGCACGTTGAACGGCCGCGCTGGGAACACGCGTTGTAGCTCGCGGCCAAGTGGTCTGCTCACCCGGATGATCGCCATGCGCCTACGATCGCATATGAGCGTCAACCCTTGAAGCTCGAGCGCCCCAGATCCCCGAACGGCTCGTCGCGCTCGCGCACCGCCTCGCGGAATCCAGCCTCCGCGGCGCGCGCCCGGAAGGCGTGACCCTCAGCCGTGTGGCGCGCGACCCCGTCGAACAGCGTGCCCATCGCCTGTGCGCTGTGCAGGCCCTGCGCGAACAGCGTCTGGTTGACGAGCAGCTTCATCATCATCAGCTGGTTGACCGGCATGCGCGCGATCCGCTCGAGCAGGATCTCCGTGCGCTCGACCAGCAGCTCCGCCGCCGGCGCCTCGATCGCGAGGCCCCACTCGAGCGCCTCGGAGCCCGACAGCGAGTCGCCCGTGAACAGCAGCCGCTTGGCACGTTGCGCGCCGATGCGGTGCGCCCACAGCGCCGTCGTCGGTGAGCCCCACACCCGCGCCGGCGGGTAGCCGATCTTCGCGTCCTGTGCGATCACCAGCAGGTCCGAGCACAGAGCCATGTCCGTGCCGCCCGCCACGCAGAAGCCGTGCACCATGCACACCACCGGCTTGCCGCAGTGCAAGAGGCTCATGAAGCCGCGAACGTTGCGGCTCATCATCGCGTAGTCGACCATCGGGTCCCACGTCGCATCCGGGTGGTGGTTCGCCGCGATCACCGTCGGGTCCAGCGGCGAGCCGGACGGCGCATCACCCGACAACGCGCTCGCCACCGTTCCCTCGGCGCTCTCCACAAGGTCATAGCCGCCGCAGAAGCCCCGCCCCTCGCCCGAGAGCGCCAGCACGTGCACATCCGGATCCAGGTCCGCGCGCTCAACGCACGCCGCCAGCTCCTCGATCAGCTGCCGCGTGATCCCGTTGCCGCGCTCGGGACGGTCGAGCGTGAGCCGCGCGATGCGCCCCGTGACCTCGTAGCGAACCGCCGGGCGCTCGCTCATGCGCGCCGCCGCGAGCCCCGCACAGAGCCGGTCGCCGACCGGCAAGCACCACCGAACGCTGACACGCGGTGCACTCTACAGCCAGCCGCACGACGCTCGAAAGAGGCGTGCCTGACGGTGCCGTCGGGACCGGCGCGATGATCGTCTAGCCTGAGCACATGGGGCTTTTCGGACGTAGCAAGAGCACGATGGTCGAGCCCGCCGCCGCGCTCCCCGGGCGCGCGCTCCAGATGAGCGTGCCCGAGCGCCACGAGGTGCTTGGCACGCCGCTGCGCGGGCCATTTCCCGAGGGGGTGCAGACCGCCATCTTCGGCATGGGCTGCTTCTGGGGCGCCGAGCGGATCTTCTGGGAAGCGGACGGCGTGTACACGACCGCTGTCGGCTACGCCGGCGGCATCACACCCAACCCCACCTACGAGGAGGTCTGCGGCGGGCGCACCGGCCACTCGGAGGTCGTGCTCGTCGCCTTCGACACCGCCAAGACCAGCTACCAGGAGATGCTCAGGCTGTTCTGGGAGGGGCACGACCCCACCCAGGGAATGCGACAGGGCAACGACGTCGGCACCCAATACCGCTCGCTGATCATGTGGCAGGGCGAGGAGCAGCGGACAGCCGCCGAGGCCTCGCTGGCGGCCTACCAGCAGATGCTCTCCGCCGCCGGCCACGGCACCATCACCACTGAGCTCGCCGAGCTCGACGAGCGCCACCCGTTCTACTACGCCGAGGATTACCACCAGCAGTACCTCGCCAAGAACCCCGGCGGTTACTGCGGGCTCGGCGGCACCGGCGTCTCCTGCCCGGTCGGCATCGCCAGCTGAGCCGCTCGCGCGACGGCGTCCGGCCCGCTCTGGCCCGCACCGCCCGAAGCCCAGAGGGGGACCGACGCCGGCCGAAAGGCCATATGGCGACCGACGGCCCCGCCGAAGCGGGGCCGTCGACCATCCTCAACCCATGGCGGGCGCGTCCGTGGGGAGGCCGCGCCCGCGCCGGGAGAAGCGATTCCCGCCTATGACGCCCCAGCACCCGCAGGCAGCGTGCCGCCTGCGCCGGGCTGCCACGCCGGCGGGTGCGGCCCGCCGAGCGTCGGCACGTCCGAGGGGTACACCTCGTTGCCGTGGATCGCGTGATCGCCGATCTCCAACTCCTCGTCGGAGAGTCGTAGCGGTATGAAGATGCCCACCAGCTTCAGGATGATGAACGTCACCACCGCCGTGTAGGCGATCACCCATCCGGCTGTCTCCGCCTGCCAGCGCAGCAGCGTCCAGCCACCGCCCAGCAGCAGCCCGGAGACGCCCGGCAGGTTCGTCGCACCACCGCCCCCTGCCGCGTACTCGACGATCGCCGGATCCGCAAGCAATCCCACCAACAGCCCTCCGGCGAGGCCGGCGATGCCATGGGTGAAGATCACCCCCAGGGTGTCATCGACGTTCCTGAACGGTCGCACGCGGCTGAGGTAGCGGATCGCCATCCACACGATCGTCGCGTCCACGACGCCGATGATGATCGCCCCCCAGCCGTTCACGAACCCGGCCGCAGGGGTGATACCCACCAGCCCCGTGATCATTCCGTTGACCGCGCCGATCATCGATGGCTTGTCGCGGTAGATGTAGTCCCACGCGATCCACACCATCATCGCCACCGCGGTGCAGATGTTGGTGTTGAGCACCGCAGCCGAGGCGTCAGCGCCCGCGTAGTAGGAGTCCCCGCCGTTGAACCCGTTCCAGCCGAGCCACAGCAGACCCGCTCCGACCGCAAGCATCAACAGGTTGTTCGGCGCATCGACCTCGCGATCTCGTTGCAATCGTGGTCCGATCACCGCCGCGAACACGAATCCGGAGACACCTGCCGACAGATGGATCACATACCCACCGGAGTAGTCCAGGGCGCCGTGCGCGGCGAAGTAGCCGCCGCCCCAGATCAGGAACGCGTTGACCGCGTACACGAACGTGATCCACAGCGCCACGTACGGGATCCACGCCTTGAAGTTGACGCGCCCCAGCACCGAGCCGAGAGCCAGGATCGGCGTGATCGCCGCGAACACGAACTGGAAGTACACGAGCGAGGACTCCGGGAAGTGGAACGGAGGCCCGGTCGTTATCGACTTGATTTCGGCCTGGCCCTCCTCCGCCGTATGGCTGAGGACGCTGCCCGGTTCGCCGAGGAACGTCCCCAGGAAGCCATGAGTCCCGAAGACACCCGAGCCGCTATGCGCGATCGGCGCACCGAAACCCATCTTGAACGCCCACAGGACCCACACGATCAGCGTCACGCAGAACGCCACGAACGTGAGCATCATCGCGTTGACCGACCAACGCTTCTGCATGACACCGCCGTACAGGACCGCCAGGCCCGGCAGGCTCATCAGCCCGACGAACGTCGCGGCAGTCATCTGCCATGCGTTGTCCCCCGCGTTCAGCCAACTTGGGAATTGCAGCCAGGTCATGTGCCTCCGTTCCTACAGTTGTTTGCAATTGCGAGCGCCCGTCCACGCAGCACGAACGCCGCTCGCCGATAACAGTCCCGGTATGAAATCCGGCATGCGGGAGAGCCGGTAGGGCCATCCTGGCCAAGTCTCGGGTCCGGCGTTTCGACATTTGTCTAGACGCGCGATCGATCGCCCGAAACGTCCGACCAGGTGCCATCTCGAGCCTCTGAGAAGACCCCAGGCACAGCGCCGAAAACGCCCGCACGCGCCTGCCCGCGGTCAGCCGCCGGCGAGCGGAAAGCGCAGGCGCCGGCACTGCTCGCGCAACTGCTGCGCGAACTCGCTGCTCGGGTTCGGCGTCGCACACAGCGTCCTGGCCTGTTTCCCGCACTGGTGGATGAGCGCACCACCGAGGGTGCTCGCGAACGTCAGGCTGACGCAGTCCTTGCCCGCCGGAGCGTGGCGCGTCAGCGAGTACGCGCCCAGCCCCGCGAGCGCGAGCACCACGCAGCCCAGCAGCACCGCGATGACCGTCTTCTCGCGCCGCCCCCACTGCAGCGGCTCGGACAGCCGCCGCGACTGTTCGAACATGATCATCGCCGCTGGAAGGCTACTCGGCGGGCGTGAACGACAGCGCGGCCGAGTTGATGCAATAGCGCTGGCCGGTGGGCCCGGGCCCGTCGTCGAAGACGTGTCCCAGGTGCCCGCCGCAGGTGCGGCAGACGACCTCCGTGCGGCGCATCAGCAGGCTGTTGTCAGGGCGCAGCCCGACCGCCTCCGCGACCGCCGGCTCGGTGAAGCTCGGCCAACCCGTGCCCGACTCGAACTTCGTGTCAGCGCTGAACAGCACCGCCGCGCACGCCGCGCAGCGGTAGTCGCCCGAGTCCTTGTTGTAGACGTACTCGCCCGTGAACGGCGGCTCCGTGCCGGCCTTGCGCAGAACCTCGTACTGCGCCGGCGTCAGTTGCTCACGCCATTCCCCGTCGGACTTCACGACCTTCGGCTCGTTCGCGGCCATTGCCCAACGTTTTAGCAGCCGTCGCCGGGCAGCCGTGAGCGCTCAGACGCCCTGCTATTGTGATCTTTACGTTCACGTCAGGTTCTACAAGCCGCAGGTCACAGCGAGCGAGCACCACCTCAGGCGCTAGCTCCTCCAACGGCGCCGTCCCGCCGCCGGCCTCGCGCTTCGGCGTCGCCGCCGGGCACGCGAGCTACAAGTGGTGGGCGCTGTCGTGCACGAGCCTCGGGATGCTGCTCGCGGCGACCAACTCGGGGACGCTGATCATCGCGCTGCCCGACCTCGAGCGCTCGCTGCACACCAGCCTGCTCGCGCTCGTGTGGGTGATCCTCGCCTACCTGATCGCCGCAACCGTGCTCGTGCTGATGGCCGGCCGCCTCTCAGACCTGTTCGGGCGCAAGCGCGCCTACGTCGGCGGCTTCGTCGTGTTCGCACTCGCCTCCCTCGGCGCCGGCTTCTCCAGCGACGCCACCGTCCTGATCCTGTGGCGCATCCTGCAGGGCATCGGCTCGGCGTTCCTGTTCGCCAACGCCGCCGCGCTCGTCACCGACGCCTTCCCCAAGGAGGAACTCGGACTGGCGATGGGCGCCAACACGATGGTCGCCGCGATCGGGCTCGTGCTCGGGCCCGTGCTCGGCGGCGTGCTCGTCGACATCTCCTGGCACTGGGTCTTCTGGTTCAACGTCCCCTTCGCGCTCGCCGGCGCCACCTGGGGCGCGCTGATCCTGCGCGAGCTCGCCAAACCCGACTCCGTACGCGGCTACGACGTGCTCGGCACGAGCACGTTCGTCGCCGGCCTCACCGGACTGGTCTACGGCGTCTCGCGCGGCGGCATCAGCGGCTGGAACGACGGCCTCGTGATCGGAGCGCTCGCCGTCGCCGCGGTGCTGCTGCCGCTGTGGGTCGTGATCGAGCGTCGCTCGAGCGCGCCGATGCTCGACCTCGGGCTGTTCCGCAACCGACTCTTCGCCGCCGCCAGCGCCGCCTCGTTCATCAACGGGCTCGCGCGCTTCGCGTTGATGTTCCTGTTCGTCTTTTACTACCAGGGCGCGCAGGGCGCCACGCCGATCCAGGCCGGCGTCAAACTGATCCCGCTCGCGCTCGGCATGCTCGTCGCCTCGCCGATCGCCGGCATCTACGCCGACCGTCACGGCTCGCGCACGCTCGCCGCGCTCGGCATGCTCGTCACCGGCGCCGGCCTCGCCGGGATGACCACGCTGGGAGTCCACAGCGCCTACTGGCAGAGCGGCCTGTGGCTGCTCGTCGTCGGCGTCGGCTCGGGGATGTTCAACAGCCCCAACACCGCCGCCATGATGGGCACCGTGCCGGCGCATCGGCGTGGCATCGCCGCCGGTGCGCGCACGCTCCTGCAGAACACCGGCGCCGTCCTCTCGATCGCGTTCGTGCTCGCGATCGTCACCGCCGCCATCCCCAAAGCGACGCTGTTCGCGATCTTCTCCGGCCTCGCCAAGGGCCTGTCAGAGCAGAAGCTCGCGCCGTTCATCGCCAACATGCACACCGCGCTGTGGGTGCTCGCCGCGACCTCGTTTATCGGCATGTTCGTGTGCCTGCTGCGCCCGCGCCACGTGCAACCGGACGAGGCGCCGGAGCTCCCCTCGGAGATCGCCGAGGAGTTGGCAAACGGACGGGTCACCGTATGAGCCTGCGGATCGGAGACGTCGCCCGGCTCGTCGGCACCACGCCGCGCACGATCCGCTACTACGAGGAGATCGGCCTGCTGCCCGAAGCCCCCGCGCGACCCGCCGGCCAGCACCGCCTCTACAGCGACGAGGAGGTCGAGCGGCTGCGCGAGGTGATGCGCCTCAAGGACCTGCTCGGCGTATCGCTCGAGGAGCTCAAGACGCTGCTCAGCGCCGAGGAGGCACGCGCGGAGGTGCGCGCGCAGCTGCGTCGCGACGACGTTGACGCCGAGCGCCGCCGCGAGCTCCTGGGCGAGGCGCTCGGTCACCTCGACCGCCAGCTCGAGCTCGTCCGCCACCGCGCCGCCGAGCTCGCCAAGCTCGAACACGAGCTGTGCGAAACGCGCAAGCGCGCCAAGCGCAAGATCCGCGAGCTCGAGCTCGAGCCCGACGCCGCGCTCACGGGAGCCACCGGCGGGTGACCCGGCCGTGGCAGGAGATCGTGCCGCTCCTGGAACGTCACCTCAGCGGCGCCTGAGCGCACGCCGCACGGGCGCAGGCCGGCAGGCCGGAGCCCCATTCATATAGTGCTTCCCAGCACGTCCGGAGAGGAAAGCGAGGAGCCGCATGGAGCGCAAATGGTGGACCTTGATCGCGGTGTCGGTGGCGATCTTCATGTTGCTGCTCGACATCACCGTCGTCAACGTCGCGCTGCCCGACATCCAGCGCTCGCTGCACTCCTCCTTCTCCGATCTGCAGTGGGTGGTCAACGCCTACTCGCTCACGCTCGCCGCGTTCCTGTTGACCGCCGGCGCGGTCGCCGACCTCGTCGGACGCAGGCGCGTGTTCGTCACCGGGCTGATCGTGTTCACGGCGTCCTCCGCCCTGTGCGGGCTCTCCACCAGCCCGCTCATGCTCAACCTCGCGCGTGCCGTGCAGGGCACAGGCGGGGCGATGATGTTCGCCACCTCGCTCGCGCTGCTCGCGCAGGCGTTCCACGGCAAGGAGCGCGGCGTCGCCTTTGGGGTCTTCGGCGGCGTGATCGGCGCCGCCGTCGCGATCGGCCCCGTCGTCGGCGGCGTCATCACCTCGGGCATCGGCTGGGAATGGATCTTCTTCGTCAACGTCCCCATCGGCATCGCCGCCGTGTTCCTGACGCTTAGCCAGGTCAGCGAGTCGCGCGACCCCAACGCCAAAGGCGTCGACTGGATCGGGCTGGTCACGTTCTCCGGGTCGCTGTTCCTATTCGTGTTCGCGCTGATCCAGGGCAACGAAAAGGGCTGGGGCTCCACGCGGATCCTCGGCTTCCTGATCGGCGCCGCCATCCTGTTCGTGGTGTTCCTGATCGCCGAGCACCGCCAGCGGCGGCCGATGCTCGACCTCACGCTGTTCCGACGCCCGGCGTTCGCCGGCGCGAGCATCGTCGCCTTCGCCGTGTCCGCGTCGATGTTCGCGATGTTCCTGTACCTCACCCTCTACATCCAGGACGTGCTCGGCTACAGCCCGCTGCAGGCCGGGCTGCGCTTCCTGCCGATCACGCTGTTGACGTTCGTCGTCGCTCCGATCTCTGGCAAACTCAGCGTCCGCGTGCCCGTGCGCCTACTGCTCGGCGTGGGCATGCTGTGCGTAAGCGGCGGGCTGCTCGCGATGACCGCCGTCGACCCGAGCTCGGGCTGGACGACGCTGATTCCCGGCTTCCTGCTCGCGGGCTTCGGCGTCGGCACGATCAACCCCCCGCTCGCCTCCACCGCGATCGGCGTCGTGCACTACTCGCGCAGCGGCATGGCCTCCGGCATCAACAACACCTTCCGCCAGGTCGGCATCGCCACCGGCATCGCCGGCCTCGGCGCCGTCTTCCAGCACGACGTCACCAGCAAGACGACCGCCGCGCTGGCCTCCAGTGCTCCTGGACACCAGGTGCTCGGCGCCGCGCACGGGCAGCTCGGCGGCGCGCTCGTCTCCGGCGACGTCTCGGCGCTTGCCCAGCACCTCTCCCCCGCCGCGCGCGCCGCACTGGAACATTCCTACCGCGTCGGCTTCACCAGCGCGTTCACCACGATCCTGATCATCGCCAGCGCGGTCGCGCTCGTCGGCGCGCTGTGCGGGTTCGCGCTCGTGCGCAGCCGCGACTTCGTCGCCTCGGGCGGTGCCGAGGTTGCACCCCAGGGTGCGCCGGCTGAGGCCGCAGCGGTTTGACCCCGCGCTTGGCGCTCAGGGAGCCGGCCGGCGCTCATAGCCCTCGCACGCGAGCACCGGCACGCGCGGATAGCGCGGGTACGCCGGGTCAGAGCGCGAGCGCACGCACAGCGAGAACACCGAGCCGCGCGTGTTGCGCACCACCTGCTGGTGCACGCACGTGTCGCACAGCCCCGCACGCGCACCCGGTCGCGGCGGGGGAGTCGGCGGGCTCGACGAGGAGGCCATCGACGGAGCTTAGGAGCAGCGAGTCGAGCGGGCGCGCTCGACGATTTCGCACGCGCCTGCGATAATCGTTGACTGTACAACTATGACTACGTTCTACCGACTACTGGGATTCCTGAGCCCGTACAAGCGCGGGCTGGGAATCTCCTGGGCGCTCGCGAGCCTCGCGATGGTGATGACCGTCGCGCTGCCCGAGCTGACCGGGCGGGCCGTGCAGGCGATCACCAAGGGCGCCACGGGGGTCCACCTGCATCCGGTGTCAGAACGCGCGCACGATCGCAATACGCTGCTCGCGCTTTCGCTCGTGATCCTCGGCGTCGTGCTCGCGCGCTGGGGGTTCATGTACTGGCGTCGCATCGTCGCCGGGCGCGTCTCGCTCGCGGTCGAATACGACCTGCGCGAGCGCATGTACGGCCAGCTGCAACGTCTCGAGCTGGGCTTCTTCGACCACCAGCAGACCGGCCAGCTGATGTCGCGTGCGACCGTCGATCTCGCCGCCGTGCGCTTCTTCCTCGGCTACGGGCTCGTGTTCATCCTGCAGTCGATCCTCACGATCGCGCTCGCCGGCGCCGTCATGCTCGCGATCAACCCCGAGCTCGGTCTGATCGCGCTCGTCCCCGTGCCGTTCGTCGTGCTGATCTCCTACCGCTACGGCCGCCGCGCGCGCCCCGCCATCCAGGAGACCCAGCAGCGCATCGCCGAGCTGACCGCCGACGCCGAGGAGAACATCTCCGGCGTGCGCGTCGTCAAGGCCTTCGCGCGCGAGAGCCGGCAGCTGACACGCTTCCAAGACACCGTCGGGCGCGTGTTCAACCAGGCGATGGTCGCCACGCGCCTTGAAGCCACATACAACCCCGTCATCGGCTTCCTGCCCCAGCTCGGCCTCGCCGCGGTGCTGCTGCTCGGCGGCGAGTCAGTGGTCCACGCGCACCTCACCCTCGGCCAGTTCACCGCGTTCTACCTGTACGTGAACATGCTCATCACGCCGATGCGCTCGCTCGGCGTCACGCTCAACCTCGCCCAGCGCGCCACCGCCTCCGGCGCGCGCATCTTCCAGCTGCTCGACCGCGAGCCGCACCTCACCGACGCTCCTGACGCGCCCGCGCTGCCCGCCGGCAACGGGCACGTGCAGCTGCGCGGCGTGACGCTGCGCTATGAGGACCCGCACGACGAGCTCGGCGCGAGCGCGCTCGTCGATGCCGTCCACACGGCGCCGCAGAGCGGGCGCGCGGTGCTGCGCGACATCGACCTCGACGTCCCCGCCGGACGCACCGTCGCGCTCGTTGGGCCCACCGGCTCGGGCAAGACCAGCCTCGTCGCGCTCATCTCCAGGCTGTATGACCCCGTCGCAGGCGTTGTGCTGCTAGACGGCGCCGACGTGCGCGAGGTCACCGTGCGCTCGGTGCGCGCCGCCGTCGCCGTCGTCAGCGACGACCCGTTCCTGTTCTCCGCAAGCGTCGCCCAGAACATCGCCTACGCCCGGGCGGGCGGGCCTCCAGTCCCGCTCGCCGAGATCGAACAGGCCGCCCGCGACGCGCAGGCGCACGAGTTCATCTCGAGCCTGCCGCAGGGATATGAGACCCAGGTCGGCGAGCGCGGCGTCACCCTCTCCGGCGGACAGCGCCAGCGCCTGGCGATCGCACGCGCGCTCGTCGCCAACCCGCGCGTGCTGATCCTCGACGACGCCACCTCCTCCGTCAACGCCTCCACCGAGCAGAGCATCAAGCTCGCGCTCGCCGACGCGATGGCCGGGCGCACGACCTTCGTCATCGCTCACCGGCTCTCCACGATCGAACTCGCCGACCAGATCGTCGTGCTCGAGCACGGCCGCATCGTCGCCCAGGGCAGCCACGACGAGCTGCTCGACAGATCCGAGCTCTACCGCGAGATCGTCGCCGGCACGTCATCCGCCGCCGGCGCCGACGCCGAGGCGCTCGAGCACCTGCTCGCCGCCAACGCCGGCGCAGAAGCGAATGCCGGGGGCCGGCTGTGAGCACCCCTGGGGGCAGCTCTGGCGGAGCTGGCCGCGGCGGCGCGCGCTCGCCATTCGGTCCGGGCGGCCCGCGTGCCGTCTTTGGGCCGGGCGCACGCGGTGGCCAGGGCTGGGCGGGCGAGCGGCCGAGTCGCGGCAGCCGCGGGCGCAACCTGCGCGGGCTGCTCGAGCTGCTGCGCCCCTACCGCCTACGCACCGCCGCGATGCTCGTCGCGCTCGTGCTCGGCACCGCCGCCTCGCTCGCACCGCCGCTGCTCGCCAAGCTCGCGATCGACTCCGGCATCGAAAAGCACGACATCCACACGCTCGTCCTGGTCGTGCTCGCCTTCCTACTTTCGGCGCTGCTCGTCTGGGTTGCGACCTACGCGCAGACCTATCTCGTCGGCTGGGTCGGACAGCGCGCGCTCGCCGACCTGCGCATCCGTATCTTCAGGCACCTGCAGAGCCAGCCGATCGGCTTCTACGAGAGCCGGCCAGCGGGCGTGCTGATCTCGCGCATGACCAACGACGTCGAGGCGCTCGAAAGCCTCGTCACCGACTCGGTCGTCACGCTGTTCCAGTCGGGCCTCACGCTTATTGGCGCCGTCGGCGTGCTGCTCTACCTCGACGTCAAGCTCGCGCTTCTCACGTTCTGCGTCGTGCCGTTTGTCGCCGCCGCCAGCATCTGGTTTCGACTGATCTCCGTCGGCGCCTTCCGGCGCACACGTGAGACGATCGGCTCGATCACCGGCTACCTGCAGGAGACGCTGTCGGGCATCCGCGTCGTGCGCAGCTTCGGGCAGGAGCCCGCCCATGAGGCGCGCTTCGCCGAGCTCAACGAGGACAACCGCGAGGCCAACATGGTCACCGTGCGCCTCAACGCCATGTACTTCCCCGGCGTCGAAATGCTCTCCGGGATCGCGCTCGCGCTGATCGTGCTCTACGGCGGCTACCAGGCGATCGATGGCCACATCACCGTCGGCACCGTCGTCGCGTTCGTTGCCACCCTGTCGTTCCTGTTCGAACCCATCCAGCAGCTCTCCCAGCTCTACACCACCTACCAGTCCGGCATGGCCGCCCTGGAGAAGATCTTCCAACTGCTCGACACAAAGCCCACGCTCGAAGACGCTCCCGGCGCGCCCGCCATCGGGCCGATCCGCGGCGAGGTCAGCTTCGAGGATGTCTCCTTCGCGTACACGCCCCGGTCGAAACGACGCAAGGACGCCGCGCCGCCGGCGCAGAATGGCGACGGCACGGTCCTCCCTGGCGCTGCCGCCGACGAGCAGGAGCCCGAGGAGGTCCTCGCGCTCGAGCACGTCGATCTGCACGTCCCCGCCGGCCAGACGATCGCGCTCGTCGGCGCCACCGGCGCCGGCAAGTCGACCATGGCCAAGCTCGCCGCGCGCTTCTACGACCCCACCCGCGGGCGCGTACTCGTCGACGGTCACGATCTGCGCCAGATCTCAAGCCACTCGCTGCGTTCGCAGATGGGCATCGTGCCGCAGGAGGCGTTCCTGTTCTCCGGCACCGTGCGCGAGAACATCGCCTTCGGACGGCCCGACGCCGAGGACGCGCAGATCCGCGCCGCCGCCGGCGCCGTCGGCGCCGACGAGTTCATCTCCGAGCTGCCCCTCGGCTACGACACCGAAGTCGGCGAGCGCGGCGCACAGCTATCGGCCGGACAGCGCCAGCTGATTGCCTTCGCGCGCGCGTTGATCGCCGACCCGCGCATCCTGATCCTCGACGAGGCCACCTCCAACGTCAACCTGCACACCGAGGGCCGCATCGAAGCCGCCATGCGCCGACTGCTCGCCGGGCGCACCTCGATCGTGATCGCCCACCGACTCTCCACCATCCGCCAGGCCGGGCGGATCGTCGTGCTCGAGCACGGGCGCATCGCCGAGCAGGGCACCCACGACGAGCTGATCGCCGCGCGCGGGCGCTACTTCGAGCTGTATCGCGACTGGGCGTCACAGTCGGCCGCCGCGTAGCCTTCTTCTTCGGAGGGGGTTTGGGTTGGGCGCAGTGGGTAGTTCTGTGACTCACCTAAACTGGAGAAGCAATGAAGAAACTGCTGGAGATCGTGCTCTGCATCCTGCACCCGGTGGCCGTGATCCTGATCTGGATCAGCCTGCTGTTTCGCCGCGACATCGGCTTCATCGCGAAGCTCACCTGGGCGATCGCTGTGTTCGTCCCGTTCGTGTACGTGCTCACGGGCAACGACTTCATCTAGGGCGGGCCTGAGCCCACGCGGCTGCCGGAGCTTCTAGCCTGAAGGATCGTCAGGCTTCAGGCGCTTGCGGCCGTGCTGGTCTCTGCGTCCCGTGCCGATGCACTCGCGGCACACGACCCACTTGCCCTCGGCCTCCGCCTCAGCCGACCACCACGTCCAGCCGGTGCCCTGGCACAACTGGCAGCGATCCTTCTCCGCGATCTGTCGATCTGATTGGGTCATCGCGTCGGAGCATATCCGGCTACCCCAAGAAGACGGGGCCTAGCGGCCGCCACCACGGCCGCCTCTCGACCGCAACCGCACTCCGGGACAGGGACTCGAACCCCAATCTCCCGGACCAGAACCGGGCGTCACTGCCAATTGGACTATCCCGGACAGTGTCAGGCGTAGAGGATAGCCAACCGTCCAGCGGATCAGGCTGGCGCTGGGGCACCCGCGATGGGCCGCGCGTAGCCGCGGCCACGCTCGCCGAACTGGCCTAGAACGTAGCGGTCTGGCCGTTGGGCGCGAAGTAGGCGGTGATCGCCTCCTCGAGGCCGGGGTCGAGCACGAGCAGGACCTCGTCGCCGGCCTCGATCATGGTGTCGTGCTTGGGCACGAAGCCGGAGCCACCACGCAGCACGGAGATGATCAGGGCGCCTTCGGGCAGGGCGATGTCGGACACTAGCTCACCGACGGTGGGCGCGTCGGCGCTGACCTCGAGCTCGATGATCTCCAGGCGCTCCTCTTCGAGCGCGAGCAGGTGCACGAGGCCGTAACGGGGCACCTCGTGCTCGATCAGGCGCAGGATCAGGTCGGTGGCCGAGACCGCGGGCTGGATCCCGAGCAGCCGGAAGTGATCGTGGTTGCGGGGATTGTTGACGCGCGCGATGACGCGCTCGCACAGGTACTTCTCCTTGGCAACCTGGCACACGAGGATGTTGTCCTCGTCGTCGCCCGTCACCGCGATCACCAGGTCGGCGCGCTGGATGCCGGCGCGCTCGAGCACCCACAGCTCGGTCGCGTCGCCGTACTGGATCGCGTGCTCGAACTCCTCCTCGCTCGCGAGGTAGCAGCTGCGCGAGGACTCGATCAGGGTGACTTCGTGATCCTTGTTGATCAGCTCCCGGGCGAGGTTGCGCCCGACCTTGCCGGCGCCGGCGATGATCGCGTACATCCCTACGCCGCCTCGGGCGCGAGCGCGCGCTGGAACATGTCGATTGCGTGCTTGGTCGGGGAGATCGTCTGCAGGCCCTGTTCGCGATACCAGTCGGCGCGCGCCGGGTCCATCACGCGCACGATCGACTTCTCCACGCCGAAGCGCTTCTGCGCGAGCTGTGCGATCACGAGATTGGTGTTGTCGCCGGCGGTCGAGGCGATGAACGCGTCGGCGCGCTCGATCCCTGCCTGGATCAACGCGTCGGTCTCGAGCGCGGTGCCGACCGTGAACTGCCCGCCCGAGTCCTCCCAGCTCTTGCTCTGGCCGGCGTCGAGGCGCTCGTGCGAGAGCGGGTCCTCGTCGAGCACCGACACTTCGTGCCCGGCGGCCAGCGCCGACTTGGCGACCGCGGAGCCGACGCGGCCGGCGCCGACGATCAGTACGAACATGCGGCTGAGAAGAAGTGCGTGCAGGGCATTGAGAACATGAATGTGGGTCTGGTTGGACAGATGTACATAGGTGCGCAGGTTAGACCATTGGAGCCCCGGCCCGGTGGGCACGGCGGGCGAGCTCAACGGGCGAATCGCGCGCGGCGGGCGCCGTGACGATCACCCTACAGGTGGCCTTGCGCACGACGTACTTGGTGATGTCTCCCACGAATCCCTCCAGTGGCCCACCCCGGCCTCCGAGGCGCGCGCCGCCGCGGATCAGCGACGGTTCCTCGGCGCCGAGCACGATCGCCTCGACCCCACGACGGCGGGCCTCGTCGACGATCGCGAAGCCGGCGCGGCGCGTGCGCACGGTCGCCGTGGCGACGTGCACGCCGTTGTACTCCTCCCCCACCGCCTTCGCCCGCGCGAGCACCTGGCGGGCGTGCTTGATCTGCGCCTCCGGCAGGCTCGCGTCCAGCGGCAGCGACATCGGGATCACGAACACCCACACCGCCTCGATCGTCGCGGCGTCGATCGCCGCCTCGTCGGTCTGCTCGCTGGAGACCAGCAGCGCGGCGGTCTGCACGATGTCGTCGTCGAGCTCGGTCCCGAACAGCGGCACGAGGATCGAACCGTAGTCGCGCTCGCTGGGCGGCTCCGCGCGCAGCACGCGCGGCGAGACGGTCACGCGGCGCAGCAGCGAGGTCTCATCGGCGCGGCGGTAGACCACGTACATGACGATCCCGAGCGCCATCCAGCCAAGGCCGACGTAGCGCGCGTCGGGATGCACGACGAGCACCGCCACGAAGCCGCCGGCGGACGCCAGCGCACCGAACACCGCCGGCAGCGGCAGCTCGCCGGCGCCGAGCCGCACCGACAGCGGCACGCGGTAGGGACGGTCGCGGTCGGGCTCGGAGTAGCGCAGGCGGCAGATCGACAGGTGTGCGATCGTGAACGCGAGCGTCGCGCCGAGCGCGTAGATGCCGATCAGGAAGTCTAGGTTCTCGGTCGCCGCGAGCCCTGCCGCGATCAGCCCGGCGAGCGAGATCAGCACGTACGGCGTCGAGCGCTGCGGATGCAAGCGCCCGAGTCCGCTGGGAATCTGGCGGTTGGTCGAGAGCGAGTACGCAAGGCGCGAGAGCCCGAGCATCGCCGAGTTGGCGGCCGCCACGAGCGTCACCGCGGCCATCGCCGCCACCAGGTATGTCAGCGTCTGCTCCAGCCAATGCGGGTGCACGCGGCTGACGACGCCGATCATCGGCGCGTCCAGGTAGCGACCGGAGAGCTCCGTGTGGCCGTCGTGCACGGGCAGCGCCGTGACCGCCACGAGCGCAATGCCCACGTACAGGAAGGCCACCGTCGCGGTCGTGCTCGCGACCAGGCGCTTCAGGCCGGCGCGACTGATTCGCACCTCGCCCGCGAGCCCCGACGCGGACTCGAGGCTCGTGAACGAGATCACCGCGACCGTCGCCGCGAACACCAGCCCCGACCACGTCGGCGCGGTGCCGAGCTGGATCGGTCCCGTGAGCGTGTGCGGGTTGAAGAACAGCACCAGCCCCAGCACCACGATGAAGCCCTGCAGCACCAGATCGCCCGCCAGCAGGATGCCCACGCGCTGCGCGCGGCGCCCGCCGAAGCCGCGGATGTTGCTGAGCACCACCACCGCGATGAAAGCCAGCGCCAGGCCGAGCGCCTCGCCGCGGTTGCCGAGATCCAGCTCTCGGGCAGGAATAACCGCAGGCCCACCATCACCGGCACCTCGCGCGACGCTAACGTTACCGAGACCAGCGACTGACAGTTGGCAGTCTTCCCAAGCGACGAGGCATATTGTGGCGCGACGCCAACCGAGTGATGTCCCTTCTTGGGCAACGCCGTATCATCGATGACAAGAAACCCCGCCTCATCGCCAACCAGGCCATCTGCCTCCTTCAGCAGGGCAGCCTCGAGTGGAGCACTGTCCCAAACTCCGGCAGCGACGAAATGATGAAGCTGGTCGTAGCCGACCTCGCTAGCGCGCGCCGCCATCGGCTGAACGCTCTTGCGGTCTCCTGGACCAATCAAACCCGCGACATAGAAAGGGCACATCCGCGCCCGCGTCTTGTGCCGTAGCGCCGCGACAAACGGCGCAAGCCCGCGATCGAGGTCGGCTTGCCAGTCCACGTCCATTGATCGGCCCCCCATAAGCCGACCTCTCATAAATCACGCAAACCCTCCCTTGGGAATCCAAAAAGTTCGCCTGTCTCTAAACATCTGCCAAAGTAGTGCTAGAGTTTTTGGACCCATAAACACGTCGTTAGACGACTTGCCAGAGTCCGCTTCGCGCCCACTTTATGCGGATCGCCGTTGCGCCATTCCTATCCCTAACGGAAACCGAAGGGTCCATCGAGTGCCAGCACGGCTCAGCAATTCGAGATCAGCTTCGATTTGCGATGCCAGCGCTTGCACGATGCGCAATCCGCTGCCGTCGCGCTCCTCGGGAAGACCGACGCCATCATCCATAATCGTGAGTTCACCATAACCCGAGCGCGATGCGAGACCAATGCGAATCTCACCGCAGCGCCTACCGGGGAAGGCGTACTTGAAGGAATTTGTGAGGAGCTCTGTGACAATCAGCCCGATCGGAATTGCAGCGTCGACATCGACCGATATAGGCTCGAGTTGCGTCGTCACTCGCACCCGCTCGTTGAGGCTCCCGAACGCGATTACGGACTGGTCGGAAATATCGGCGATATAGCTGGACAGATCGATGTGATCGAGATTGCCTCCGGCGTATAACTTATGATGAGCCTGACCTATCGCCCAGATCTGACGCCTCACTTCGTCGAAATACTCTGCTAACTCCGCGGGGGCGCGCTTGGCTGATAAGCGCACTAAACTCTGAATCACTTGGAGGTTGTTTTTCACCCGATGCTGCAGTTCGCGAAACAGGGTATAGGTGCGCGCGAGCAACTCCTCGCGTTCCACCAAATAGTTCCGAAGCTGGTATTGCCGATCCCGGCTGCGCATCGCAACTCTTACCGATTGGATCAGAGTTTCCGTCCGCAATGGCCGCTCAAGCAAGGTCGCGCTTCGCACAAATGGCAAATCCGCAACGCTTTGCCTCCATCTCGGCATTCGGGAGCGGGAGCGGTTCTGCGCCGTCAAAACGATCAACGGAACGTGGGACCACGGTGGCTCCTCTCCAAAGAATGCCGCCAGGAGCTCCAGAGCCATCCCAACCAGTGCCTCTTCGGTGATGATAATGGTCCCGACCCCCGCTCGAGCCGCATTTAAGAGTTCTTCAGCTGTAGCGTAATTTATTGTCTCAACGCCGGCGTCGGCCAGAACCCTCTTGATTACCGCACCATCGGTGAGATTGGAGGCCAAGACCAGTGCCCAGTGTTCTTGACCGGCCGATGCTGCGACCTCCTTTGGCATTAAACTTACTCCGACACGGGCTGGAATTCTGGAACTCCAGTCAGAATGCCGCGAAACTGGCGAAGCGGCGGGCCGATTTCTATCCCTTTGGAAGAAAATTCGATGTCTCGGATCGTTCGCTCGTGAGCGCCGCGGCGCTTCTTAAATACGGACAATGCCCGCCTCACTTCGCCAAGATGCTCGTAATAACGCAGCAGAACCACCGTGTCCGCGAGATAGCTCATCGCCACGCTTGGCTCGTCCGCAGAACCAAGCAGACCATGCTGGACGGAAACCAACAAAGTCGTGACGTTTCGCTGCGCGAGAAAAGAAAGCAGATTCCGAATTTGCAGCGCGATATCTGTCGCGGCTCCCATGGATGCGATGTATCCTGTCAAGCTGTCGATAACGATCATCGTGGTCCCGTTGTCGACGGCCATCCGCACCATGTCTGCAAACTTTCCCGGCGTCAGCTCCAAAGGATCGATGGTGCGAAGAGCCAAATCTCCGCTCGCCAAATGCGTCTGCAGGTCCATGCCGAGCCCTGCAGAACGGTTTATTAGCGTCGCCAGACTTTCCTCAAATGCGTACACGGTCGCCTTTTCGCCGCGTTCTGCAGCCGCAAGCGCGACACGGGTGGCGAGGATCGATTTTCCGCTTCCAGCCGGGCCCATGAAGATCGTGCTGGTCCCTCGGTCCAATCCCCCGCCGAGGATGGAATTGAACGCGGATATGCCACTCGAAATCTGCTCCGCAGTCTCGTTGAGCTGATGCTCCGAGGTGACTAACCGTGGGTAAACCACAATCCCGCCCGTGAGGATTTCAAAATCGTGGAGGCCCTCCTTGAACTTCACGCCGCGAAGTTTTTGAATGGACAGATGACGTCGATAGGGGCCGAATTCCGATACCGAGTAGCTAATTCCGATGACGCCCTGAGCAAGCGTGTGGATAGTGCCTGAATGAAGCGCTTCATCGACCATTAATATTGTGCGATCGTTCCCCAAGAGAATTGGCTTCAGCGTTTCCATCTGAAGCCGATAGATGGATTTTCTTCGGCGAGGTGACGAAGTTCAGCCAGGCTATCGATTGCGACCCGCACAGCCTTCGTTTTTTCGATGCGCTCTGCGATGAGATTTGTCAGTTTCGTGAATTCAACCTCCGCGTGGTGGAAAACGGTTTGCCGTCCAGTCTCATCGACCACGGCCTGCAGGTCGTTCAGATCCATAATTTCGACGCCGTCGAGGGACCATCCATGCGTTTCGGCAAACTCTCGAACCTCGGCCGCCGTCTCGGAAAGCGCGACCAAAAGCGCACGCTCGTTGGCCGCGACACCCGAGAGAAGGAATTGCAGGGCAAAGGTTGTCTTTCCCGTGCCCGGCGCCCCTTCCAAGAGGTAGAGGCCACGCCGCGGCAAGCCCCCGGCCAAAAGATTATCCACGCCGGCGATCCCGGTGCTTATCCGTGAGGGAGAAACGGGATCCAAACCAACACCTCCTGTCGTCCGCTGCTAACGATTGCGCACCGCCGGAAGTTCATTCACCACTAGCGCCGCGGCCAAGGAGGGTCCGGCGGAATACTTCGGCCGGCGCTGATGCTGCAGCGCAATCGCGATGTCTTGGAAATTCGTGGAGCTGAGGCTTTAGGAAGAAAGAGTTGGGGACCGAAAACTCTCGCCGGCGAAGTTCGCTGGTAATGACATTCAATTCCGGCGATCTTCTAATTACGAATGGATGCGACGCGCCACTTCCTCCACAGCGTATGGTTTCGAAAAGAAAGTGTCGTCAGGTATGAGCCCAGAGCCATGAAAACTTCTATCGATCGCATCCGCGCGAAAATTACAGAACTGGAGGCGAGGATCACCTATCTTCGCATTGCCGAGCGCGAACTCGAGGCGCTGGAACGCCGCGCCGGTCCCGCGGGGGAAATTAAAGGCAAAGGCGAAACGGAAGCCAGCGACACACAACGCGTCGGAGGCGCGACAGACCGTTGGCGCCGCCATCACCGAGGTCTTGAACGGACCGCCGCCCTCTGTTCCGCTCGCCGAACTCGCCGAACAGTTAGGGCGGCGGAGAGCGAGGTGAGCGGCGGGACCCTTTCCAATACGCTTCAGACGATGAAAAAGCGCGGCACTGTCAAGAGTGGCGGCGGCAAATGGATGCTGCCGAAGACACGCGCGAAGAAGCCAGCGCCTGACGGTGTTGCCGCACGATTATGGAATGTTGGTACGCTATGTATTTGATAATACGATAAGACTTCGATTTGATGGAGACAACGCTGTATTTTGAACGCTTAAGACGCGTTGACAAATAGGATTCCCATCGGGTCAAGGTTCTGATTCAAGGTCGCTTTCGGAAGGAGGCGCGCTTGATTCGGGGATTGATGTCGGATGAGGAATGGGCCTGCTTTGAGCCATTCGTGACGGTTCGCGGCGCGCATAGCGGACGCCCGCCAAAAGATCATCGGCTTGTTCTGGATGGAATTTTCTGGATCGCCCGCACCGGAGCGCAGTGGCGCGATCTGCACGGACATTTCGGCAAATGGTCGTCGGTCTATCGACAGTTCCGGCGCTGGACGCTCGCCGGATTGTGGGAGTTCCTGCTTGAAGCCCTGAACGAGACCGAAGGTGTCGGCGAAAGCGTCCAGATGATCAACTCGACCATTATCCGGGCGCATCACTGCGCCGTCGGCGCTAAAGGGGAACTCCGAGTCAGGGTCTTGGGCGCTCAAGAGGTGGCTTCACGACTAAAATTCACCTCCGCACGAACGGCGAAGGACTGCCGATAGACATGGTGTCACGAACTCCGTGCGCTGTTACGCACGGCGTCGTCGAGGTGTGGCCGCTGCAGCAAGCGTTGCAAGGCTAATCCCGGGCAAAATAAACTATTGAGGGCGGAAGCGACCATAGACGAGGGTGGCGCTACAAACATTAGCGCTGTCTGTCTTAGACGCGCCGTGCTGCGGAGTTACTGATACGAAAGCTTTGGAAAGAAGTCCCCGCGGCCCTCCGGCGTGATGTCGAGCAGGCCCCAAAGCGGGTTGGCGAAATCACCCGAGCGATGGTGCTGGCCGGGCGGCGATTTCGTGAAGCTCATCTCGCTGCCCCAGAAATGGCGGATCTCGCCGCCCTCCCGACGAAACACGTTATAGATCGTCTCGTCCCAGTTCTCGCTATCGGGCACGCCGTGCTGCTGGCGCAGCGCGGCCGAGAACTTTGACGTGTCGCCAAAGTAGTCGGCGTCATAAGTGTTGCCGGCGGTCGAGAGGAATTGCAGGTGGTCCCATCCGCGGAAGTGCGCCCAGGCGGCGAGCCGCGCGATAGGAGACTTGGCAACGATGTAGAGCGATGCGCGCTGAAAAATGTGCCGGGCCGCGCCGTCGAGCCCGTCTAGGAGATGTGTGCAGCCAGGACAGGGTGTTTCGCGCTCAGGCCCGTACATGAAGCTATAGAGGATCAGCGTGTCGTGCTTTCCGAAAAGGTCTGACATGCGGACCTGTTCCGGCATGGCGTTCGCGCCGATGCGCTCGAAAGCGTAATCCTGAGGAACTTCGCCGCCCGGCGGCAGCGCGCGGCGCTGCGCTGCGACGGCCTCGATTTGCGCGCGCAGCGCAATCTCGGCGTCGAGAAGTTTGTTTCTCGCATCGCGATAGGTGGCGCTTTCGTTGGGGTAAGAGAGGTGGGGCATAGGATCGGCCTTCCGAACTGTTGTGCCCTCTTAAACGAACCGCGCCGCAAACGGTTTCCGGCGGATAGGCTTAGCATCTCGATCGCCAATTTGCCGTTGTTAGCAAAATTCAAACAGCCAATGTTGATTGTGGGGTCATGCCGGCCCTGCTTCACGGTTTCTGGCTCAGTTGCGAGACCATGTGGACATCTTGGCAGCGTCTGTTTCAATCTCCGTGCAACCTGGATTATTGGAGCGGCAGCAGGCGTGCTCGTAGTAGTTCGACACCTGCACGGCCATACATTGCTCGTTTGAGGAATTCAATCGGCCGAATAGAGAAGAGCCAAAGAATACACGACAGACAACGAGCAGACACGCTTCCCGTGCCCCCCAGCCCCGTTCTACCCCGCAAAAACACACGCGTCCGTTGCAATCCCGGAATTGACCCTCGGCCGCTGACGTAGAAAACTGTAAAACTATAAATCCTATCTATGATGATGGCTACGATGTCTATGATAAGTTGGAGGTAATGTTGGCAAAGATACAGGTGATGCGACAGTTCGTTCTTGAGCCGCACAAGCAGCATTCTTAGCTTGTATAATTTGCTTCAACATCTGCTCGATATTAGTCAAACGCATTTCAAGTCGCTGCATTTCCAACCCACGCGCTAATTTCTCTGCCGCCATCTGCTCAACTAAACTAGGTTCTGGTACTTCCGCTAACACAGACCCAGATGCCACTAACCATATAAAAATCCCTAATCTCCACATTTGGCTAAACTCCGAAACACACATTGAAAATCTTCGCGCCGGGCAGGTCTTGCAGGGCCTTGTCACGTTGTCGGTGGGCTTGCCGTTCCGTGACTTCAACCGTTACCGTCGATGATGACCAAGATCAGCTATAGCGGCTACCGCTTCCCTTCTGAAATCATTCAACAGGCGATCTGGCTTTATGTCCGGTTCACCTTGAGCTTCCGTGACGTTGAGGATTTGCTGGCGGAACGCGGAATCGCGGTTTCCTGGCTCTTCCTCACTCTGTGTGAGCCGGAACTGGCTTGACCGGCAGAATGCAAACTGCGTCGATGTTGCATGACAGCAAAATCGAAATGGACTTTGGGACCTGGTGTGCAAATCCTGGGCGCCGATTGTGTGAACGGACGGTGGGTGATCTCCGCCTCGGGGTTGGAGACCGCGCGGTGTCCTGACTGCGATCTTCCGTCGGCATGTCGCCATGGCTGGTATGTGCGATATCTGCAAGATTTGCCGGTTCAAGGGACAGCCGTGACGCTGCAAGTCAGGTTGGCTCGATGGCAATGTCGGAATCGACGATGTCAGCGGCGGACTTTCGCCGATCGGCTCCCCGAGATCGCACGATCCTTCGCCAGGCGAACTTGCCGGGCCGCTGAACTGGGCCGGCTTGTCGGTCGCTCCGCTGGGGGGCGTCCAGCGGAGCGACTGATGACGCGCCTGGGACTTCCACAAAGCGACGATACCATTTTGCGAAACCTTAAGCGCCACGCGGCCGATCGCCGCGAGGGTGCGACAGTGCGGGTTGTCGGCATCGACGATTGGAGCTGGCGAAAGGGGTCCAGCTATGGCACGATTATTGTCGACCTGGAGCGGCGCGAGGTTGTCGACGTGTTGTCTGACCGCTCGGCGGAGGCGACCGCCCGTTGGCTGAGCCAGCATACGAAATTCGAGATCGTCAGCCGGGATCGCTGCGGCCTCTATGCTGAGGGAACCCTCAGGGGGGCGCCTCAGGCGCGGCAGGTCGCTGACCGCTTTCATCTGATCCAGAACCTCCGCCAGACTATCGAACAGCAGTTGAGCAGAGCCCCTCCGCCGGCGTTGTCACGTCGCCAGCGAGCTTGCCGTCAGTGACCTTCAGCCGTACCTATCGATGATGACCGAGATCAGCTATAGCGGCTACCGCTTCCCTCCCGAAATCATCCAACAGGCAATCTGGCTTTATGTCCTATTCACCCTGAGTTTCCGGGATGTCGAGGATCGAAGGTCGAAGACGTCTCATATGCCTTCGTAAGACAACACAACAAGGCAAATCACGATAAGTTCGAAGTTGACGTCTTCGTTGCAAGCTTCTTTGCCAGTCGCATGATATTTGGCGAAGTTAATTTCGCCAGTCGCATTTTATCTGGCAGAGTCGCCTTATTTTGCAACCACTGTCTGTTGCAAACATAATGCACTAACCCCTAGATTTTATTTGAGTTTGCTTTCGGTTTGCCAGATACTGCGGTTGAGTTTGCCAAAAGAAATGCGACCGCGCGCAGTTGTTGTCAGATAAAATGCGACTGCGCGCATATCGCGCGAGGCTTGCGTGCCAGTGCGTGGCAAGCCAGTTCGAAATTGGTCTCAGATCGCCAGGAGCAGTCATTTGCTGATTCGCAGTCGAACCACTGGAATCGAGCGAAAGCTGAAATCCATCGATGTCATCGACATGCTCTCCGATCTCTTCCTCTTGCGTGGCGTCCCGGAGCACATTCGTTCCGACAATGACTCGGAGTTCGTCGCCAAGGCCGTGCAGGAACGGATTACCGCTGTCGGGGCGACAACCGCCTACATTAGACCTCCGCTTCGTGCACATAGCACCAGCGCCAAGCTTCGCCTGGCTCGAATGATTGGATGATCGGATGCCCGCTTTCATGGAAATGCATCCTCGCGTGTCGATGCGGCGAGGAGTCACAGCAGCCGACGTGCCCGCAGGTCAGGCACAGACGCAAATGCACCCACCTCGAGCCGATTCTCAGGCAATCCTCGCAGCCGTCCGCACTCGGAGTTACATCGCAAATCATTTCCAGATGCTGGTCAACCATCTCGTCCCCATCCTTTCCGGTCCGACGCTCTGCGGATAGATCGGTGCCGCGATCATGCACCATCTCCCACCTATGCGGAGCGCAGTTGATCCTCCATCGGCAGCCAGGTGTGCAACAAGAACTGCGCTGATTTTCCCATCGCCCCCATGAAGTGAAGCAGGCAGGTGAACGTCAGCGCGTCCATGTCGAGGCCAAAGATATGGATCGTCTTATGGGCAAGGCCCGGCGCCGCCGCGAAGATCTGATCAAAGCTCACCGACTGGGTCAGCACGAACACCAAGAAAATGCCGAGCGCAAAGCCGAAATCACCGACACGGTTGACGACGAAGGCCTTGATCGCGGCGGCATTGGCGGAGGGCTTCTCATACCAAAAGCCGATCAGAAGATAGGAGGCAAGGCCAACCCCCTCCCAGCCGAAAAACAGCTGGACCAGATTGTCGGCCGTCACCAGCATCAGCATGGCGAAGGTGAACAGCGAGAGATAGCCGAAGAAACGCGGCCGCGAGGGATCGTCGGCCATATAGCCAATCGAATAAAGATGCACGAGCGACGAGACCGTGGTGACGACGACGAGCATCACGGCTGTCAGACTGTCGATCTTGAGCGACCAATCGACCTTTAACGTGCCTGAGGTGAACCAATTGCCGATAACCGAAACGCTCGCGGGCGCCGTTCCGAGCGCGACCTCAAAGAAGACGATCCAGGACAAGACGCAAGTGACAAACAGGAGGCTAGTGGTGACGATTTCGGAAGGGCGGGCGCCAATCCGCCAGCCGAAAGGCCCGGCGATCAGAAATCCCAAAAGAGGCAAGAAGACGATGGCCGCATACATGGCGAGGCTCAGCCCCTCATCATATTGATGCCTTCGATCGCGATCGAGTAGTAGGTGGCGCACGGCCGATTGATCCGCATGTACCGCAACGGGTCGGCGAAGGCAAATTTCGCGACTTCCCATTAACGAGGAAGCTGAAATCGATTTCAAAGCTCACGCTTGTCCTGCTCAGTGAAAGGGGATCATTCCGCGATCTCCCACCCGCCGCCGAGCGCGCGGTAGAGGCGCACGAGATCGCTCGCAACATCCACGTCGCTCTGCACGAGGTCGTTCTCGCTGCGAAACAGCTGCGCGAGCGCCGCGTTCACGTTCAAAAAATCGACGAGCCCCTCCTGATAGCGCTGCCTCGCCGCGCCCAGAGCGATCTTGTCCTGAGTGACCGCGCGCGCTGCCGCTGCGCGGCGCTTCTGCGCCTGCGCATAGGCGGTCAGCGCGTCGTCGACCTCCTGCCAGGCGCGCAAGAGCGTCTTTTGGAAATCGATCGCGACTTCGCGATGCCGCGATTCCTTCAAGGCGAGATTGCCGCGCAGCCGTCCGCCCTCGAAAATCGGGATCGTGATCGTGGGCCCAAGAGTCCATTGCGTCGAAGACGCGCGAAACAGCTGTTTCAGCGTGAGGCTCTGCACGTTGAAGTCGCCGACGAGGTTCACGTCGGGATAAAATTCAGCCTCCGCCTCGCCGATTTCCGCCAGGGCGGCGTGCAGGCGGCCCGCCGCTTCGCGGATGTCGGGGCGACGCTGCAGCAGCGTCGCCGGCAGGCCGACGCCCACGAGGCGCGGAGTTGTCGGGGGCGGCTTGGGCGACAGCAGCTCGCCTGTGAGCGCGCGCGGCTCGAGCCCCAGGAGAAGGCCGATAGCATTGACGAGCTGCGCTTCGCGCGCGTGCAGCGGCGGCAGCGTTTCCGCGATGCTTTCCCTCTCGCTTCGCGCCTGCGCAAGATCGAGCGTCGTCGCGACGCCATTAGCGAAGCGGCTTTCAACGAGACGAATATCGTCATCCGCGACACGAAGGTTGCGCTCGGCGATCGCGATCTGCGTCTGGGTCCCGCGCAGCGAGATGTAGCTCTGCGCCCCCTCGGCGAGCGCCATTACGGCTATGCCACGCCGGCTCTCGATCGCCGCCAGCATGGTCGCGTCCTGCGCCTCGACGGCGCGACGGACCTTGCCGAAGAGATCGAGCTCCCAGGAGGCGTTCAAGCCCTGCTGCAAGAAGGAGAAGATCAACGGCTCTCCGGACGGAACGGCGAGCGAGGCCGTTCCGTACTTGCTGATCCGCTCGGAATAATCCTTCGACTGCGTTTCGACGTGCGGCAGGTCCTGCGAGGCGACGATGGCCCGCTCCGCGCCCGCCTGCGCGACGCGCTCCGCCGCCGTCTTGAGATCGAGATTTTGCGCGGCGAGCCGTTCGGCGAGCGACGCGAGCTCGGGATCGCGAAAGCAGCGCCACCATTGCGGATCGGGCTCGGCGTCGGTCGTGCGGCTGCGCACGTTGCGCGGCTCCGGTCCGAACGAGTTGGGCGCGACGACCGGCGGCGGGACGAAGTCGGGGCCGACGGTGCAAGCCGAAAAAGCGAGCGCGGCGACGGCGCAAAGGACGAGCGTGCGCATCGTCTACGGCTCCGTGACGCGCGATGACGATCGCCGCTGCTCGTTCACGACGTCCTCGAGCCCGGTGTGGATTGTGGTTTCGACCGAAAAGCCGACGCGCAGGAGCTTCACAAGCGGCTGGTTCGGATCGACGGTGATCTTGACCGGCAAGCGCTGCACGATCTTCGTGAAATTGCCGGTGGCGTTGTTCGGCTGGATCGGCGCGAAAGAGGCGCCGGAGGCCGGTGCGATGCTGTCCACCGTGCCTTGGAGATCGATCCGGTAGGCGTCGAGGCGGATCGTGACCTTCTGCCCCGCGCGCACGTGCAAGAGGTCGACTTCGAGATAATTCGCCAAGATAAAGGCCTGATCCAGCGGCACGACCGCCATGAGCGTCGCGCCGGGCGCGATGACGTTGCCGACTTGTACCGCTCGTTGGCCGACCATGCCGTCGACCGGCGCCAAGATGCGCGTGTAGCTCAAATTGAGCTTCGCCTGCGCGAGACGCGCCTCGTCGACCATGATGGCGGCCTTGGCGCTCTGCTGCTGCGCCCTGATCACGTCGAGCTGCTTTTTCGCGGCCTCGAGCGACGCCGTGGCGCTTTGCAGCTGCGCGCGCGATTCCTGCAGATTGGTGTCGGCCTGCTGCTGCTGCTGAATAGTGCCCGCGCCCGTCTGCGCGAGATTGCCGAAGCGGCGGGCGTCGTGCTCGGCGAAGGCGAGGCGGGCTCGCGCAGCCGCGGCATTGCCCTCCTGCTCCTCGATGATCGGCGGCTGGCGCGCGAGAGTCGCGGAGGCGTCGGCATACTCCGCCTTGTCGCGCTCGACCGCGGCCTGCGCCGCCGCGACCGCGGTCTCATAGTCGCGCGGGTCGAGCGTGACGAGAACCTGGCCGGCCTTGACTTGCTGATTGTCGTCGACCTCGACGCTCGCCACCTGGCCGGAGATGCGCGGCGCGATGAGCGCGATATGCGCCGTGACATAGGCGTCGTCGGTCCAGACGTCGGCGCGCGGACGGAAAATGATCCACAACACGAGGACCACGAAAAACGCTGCAAAGATTGTCGCAACCCCGAGCGGCCACAGCGGCGGCGGCTGCGACGCCACAGGCTTTCGCGTCTCTTCATTTGGCTTCTCGGCGCGCGCATCCTGGCTCGAAACGTTGTTCGCCGCGGGGCTTTCGCCTTCGCTCTCTTGTGCGTCGTTCTTCTCGTCGGTCATGCCGCGCGCCTGACGAGCGCGATGCGCGGCGGCGGCGTGTGCACCGGAAGCAGCACGACGACGACCATGAGCAGCACCGTCAAGGCGCCGAGAACCAGGTACGTGTCGGCGATCGAGAGGACCGTGACCTGTTGCTGTACGGCGAGGCTCAAGGCCTGCACAGAATCAGCCGACGCTGCGCCCGCGGGATTTGTCGGCGTCGGCGGCACGCCGAAGCTCGCGGTGTTCTGCGCGAGCTCGAAATGGTTTTGGCCGAGCTGATCGACGATGCGATCGGAATGCAGATTTCCACGCCAGCGCGCGATGAGTTGGAGCAGCCAGACGGCGACGGCCCCGGAAAGCGCCCGCGGCGTGTTGATGAGCGCGGAGACGAAGGGCGCCTCTTCCGGGCCCCTGACGGCGTTGGTCACAAGCTCCAAGAGGCTCATCGTGACCATCGGCTGGCCCACCATCTGGAACGCCTGCCAGAAATAGAACTGATCCCGAGTCCACGTATAATCGACAAAGGACGGGCCGACGCAGGAAACGAGTATCAGCCCGAGCCCGGTGAAGCTGACGAGCCGCGGATCGATGTCGAAATCGAGCACATAGGCGACCGCCGGCAGCAAGAGGAGCTGCGGCAGCGCGACTTCCAGCGTGACGAGGTGAGCCTGCAGCGGGCGATAGCCCTGGATCTCTTGCAGATAAGTCAGCGGGACGGTCGAGCCGGCCTGAGCAATGATGAGAAAAGTGAAGAGGGCGATGCAGCCGTAAGCAATGTTGCGTCTGCCGAGCAGCTGCAACTTGATGAGCGGCAGCGGATGCAGCCATTCGTTGAGCAGAAACAGTGGTATGCCCAGCGCGCTGATGAGGGCGAGAACGCAGATGAGCTTGGAGTTGAACCAGTCGAGCCGATCGCCTTGAAAGAGCATGGTGCTGAAGGCGCCGAAGCCGACGATGAGCAGCAGGACGCCGCGCCAGTCCAGAATGCGAAAGCGCTCATACTGAGGTTCGTCCTGGCTGGCACCGTACCAAACGAGCGCGCCGCCGAGCACCATAGCCGGCACGGCTTGGAAGAAGACGAAACGCCATTCGACGAGATCGGTCCAAAGCGCCGCGAGGCTGGCGCCCAGTCCAGCGGTAAACCCGGCGGTCAGAGCGTAAAAGACTAAACCATAGAGGCGCAGTTTCGGATTGGAAAAAACGCGCAATGCCGTGGTCATGAGCACAGGGATGAGCAGGCCGCCGGCAAGGCCTTGCAGAAGGCGTAGCGCGTAGATCGCCTCGATGTTGGGGCTGAAGGGAATCAGCGTGCTCGACACCCCGCATAGCGCGATGGAGAACAGCGTCCAGCGGCGCGAGGAAAAAGTGACCTGCATCCAGGGCGAGACCGCCATGCCGACGATTTGCGCGGAAACATAGAGGCTCTGGATCCATGTTCCGGGATCGCGGCTGATTGAAAAACCGCCGCGTACGTCGGCAAGCGCGATTGACGTGACCTGGTCGTTGAACTCCGAGGCGATTGTGGCGAGCAGAATCCCGGCGAGCCAGAGAAATAGCCTCTTATCCACTTCCCGCGCCCCGCTTCATCGGCATAAGCCGGGACTCGCCAGATGGCTCCCGCTTCGAGCGGAAGTTTCCTCCAATCGGGCATTTTTGACAAGGTGAAGCCGTAGGCAAAGCTCCGAAGACGTTGAAATCGGGTGGTCGGCGATCAGCTGGGTCACAACGGCGTTGGATGCTAGCGGGATCGGAGATGTCGAGCTCGAGCGCGGTCATGCCGGGTGTTGGTTGGCATTTTGGCGGGCTCTGATTCACTCTCGGTGCAATCTGTGGGAAAAGGGTTCTTCCTCAATCTCTGTTGCATACGTTAACGCTCTGAAAATACATCAATTTACGGAGAAAGACGTCCGAGAAAAACATGTCGCGCGGAAATCGCGAGATCGGACCCGCTTTCCTATACGTTTTCAATGACTTATTTTGTCCTCTACCTTTCGGTTGCAACAGAGATTGAGGATGAACCGAGTGAATCAGAGACCACCAAAATGCCAACCGACACACGCCGACAATGGCAGGATGCCTTATGGCGCGTTTTCGCTAATGTGACAATTTTATCTGTCACGCGCCATAGAAGCGGCCCGCTAGTGTGCCGTAGAGTTGCTCGCTTTCAACGTAAGCTATCCGGCAACGAGACTATGACGAGAAACGGCCAACCGGGGGGGAGGACTCCCCACCGTTTATCAAGGGCTTTTTTCGGTCGCGAGGGAGGGGTTGAAAGTGGTCCCGGTTTTCAGCATGGCGCAGGCGACATTGAGAAGGCGGTCGGCGATCGATCGCAAGGCTCGGCCATGGCTGTGACCTCGGCTTCGGAGGGCGGCATATTTCGAGCGGCTTCTGGGGTCATGCTGAACCGCGACGCGCGCCCAGTGGTACATGGCGTTGGCGAGCCGATCATGGCAAGCTTGTCTTCGTACCACTATGCAGCTTTTGCCCGACCTCTTGGTGACAGGCGCGACCCCTGTCAAACTGCGCAAGGCGGCGTAATCTCGTCGCTGCAGAGCATCGAAGGCTTTAGCGAGCAGCGTGGCAAGGACGATCCTTCCCACTCCCGGCAAGGATGCGAGGATCGCCACGTCATGCTGCTTCCTCTGTCCCAGCCCGGTCTCCTCCGAAGGAATGAGCCGGGCAGTGAGGGCATCAAGTTGGCGATGCGCCTCCCTGAGTTGCTGGTTGACGAGCCGGATGCGCGCGATGAGCGTCGTGATATGCGCGCTTGCGGCCTCGGTTGTTCCAGCGGCGACCTGCACCGGCGGCTTGCGCAGCACGTCCAGGACATGCGCGGCGTCGAAGCGCCGGACGCGATTGCGCTTCAGGACCTTGGCAACCGTCGCCTCTCGGATGCGAATTGCTTTGTGGGGCGTCGGCGCGGTCTCCCACAGGTCGAGCAGCCACTCCGCCCCGAGATCGCTTTCAAGATCAAGCATCGCTGGAAATAGCGCCAGAGCTGCTCTCGCAAGCGGTTTGTGAGGCGGTTGCGCTCAGCACCGAGGTCTTCGGCGATGCGCGACCACTCGCGCAATTCGATCACGACAGGGTCGGCGACCGCGAGCAGCCGGAAGCAACGCGGATCGGTGCGCAAGGCGGAGGCCATCACCTCGGCGTCACGGCTGTCATCCTTGGCGCCCGCCAGCGTGAAGCGGTCGCGGAAGCGATCCATCTGCTTCGGATTGATGGCGTGAACCTTGAAGCTGCGCTCGATCAGCGTCTCGACCACGGGGCCATGCGGGACCTCGATCGCGATATGGATTGTCTGGGCTCGGCAACGCCGCTCATTGCCATCAGCCAGGCCGCCATCTCGGCAAGTCCCTCGCCGCCGTGCTTGAAGATTTTCTCGCCGATCTTGCGACCATCGCCGTCCGTCAGGAGCACATGATGGCTCTCGCTTGCCCAATCGACGCCGGCATACCATCGTCGTTCATCAGTCATCCTCGTTCCCCGCTCGAAAAGACGAGCCGCCGCAACCTCCGCCGATCCCTGTACTGGCGCTCGGAAAGCGGACTACACGTCCGGCGCGGACTCCCCACGGGGCATCGATCGCGGCCAATCCATCGGGGCACGCGTCCCCCCAGGTGATCGGGTCACAGGGGGCAATTGGTTGCTCCCGACGAATCGGCTCGGTTTGGGAAGGCTACGCCGATTCGGGCCGTCGCCCGCGGCACGCGCTACGTTCCGCTACGCTTCACTTCGCGCGTGCCGCGGCGTGCATTCCAAGAACCGCGTGAGAAAGGTACAGGGGTCGCGACCGTCCGCTTTTCGCATTCACGGCGTGAAAAGCGGACGGCGCCGCGGTTCAGACCCGGACGGAAATGATCACCGCGTTTGACCCATCAGGACCTCTGCGATCTGGACCGCGTTCAGCGCGGCGCCCTTTCGCAGATTGTCCCCGGTCACGAAAAGAGCAAGGCCGTGCTCGACGGTCGGATCGTTGCGTACGCGGCCGACGAAAACCAAATCCCTTCCGGTCGCGGCCAGCGGATTGGGCACCTGAGCCAGCTCCACCCCCTGTGCTCGGCTCAAGAGATTGGTCGCCTGTGTGTAGCGAAAACTAAATCCGGACGTATTGGTGACGAAGTCCGCCGAGGATTGCGTGTGATTTGATGATTCCAACTTGCTGAACGGCGCGAGAGCGCGGCGCATCCTTATTCAGCGCCCGATGGGTTCTGATTTCGTTGTAATAACGCGCATAGCATCGCAGGATCCGGCGCAGGTGCGCCTCGCCCAAGACAATAATGTGGTCCACACACTCGCGGCGGATTGAGCCGATCAACCGTTCGGCGAAAGCGTTCTGCCAAGGCGAAGCGGGAGCAATAGGCTTGTCCCTTATGCCCATGGCGCGCAATCGACGTGTGACGATGGCGCCAAAGATGCGGTCCCGATCGCGGATGAGGTAGCGCGGAGCCTCATTCCAGGGAAACGCCTCAGTTATCTGGCGCGCGATCCATTCCGCCGTCGGATGTCTTGTGACGTCGATCCAGATAAGATCTCTACGATCCAGCCGGACGATGACGAAGGCGTAGAGCAACTCGAAGCCGATCGTCGGGACGACGAACAAATCCATCGCGGCGATGTCCGGGGCATGATTGCGCAGAAAGGCGCGCCACCCCTGGCTCGGCGGTCCCCGTCGCTTGACCATGTATTTGGCGACGCTTGATTGAGAAACCTCAAACCCGAGCTTGAGCAGTTCGCCGTGGATGCGCGGCGCGCCCCATAGCGGGTTCTCGACGCTCATTTGCCGTATCAGCGCACGCAGCTCTGACTGAACCTGCGGTCGTCCTCCTCGGCGCCGTGATTTCCAATGCCAATAACGACGAAAGCCGGCCCTATGCCAACGCACCAACGTCTCCGGCCGGATGATGGTGAGGACGTCCAGGATCGACGGGAACCATCGGTAGAGCTGGACGAAAAACCAACGGTCGGTGTTCGCCAGCCTGGGCCAACTCTTCACCTTGCGCCGCAAAACAATCAATTGCTGCCGGAGCGCTGCATTCTCCGCCTCAAGTCGGCTCTTCGCCTTGAATGGCGAAGCCAGGATGCCCAGCACAAAGAGGATCAGCGCTATCATGCCGCCAGGATAGCCAATTCTCTCACCCCACCAACACGGATAAGGTTTTCGGCACACACAACTTCTTGCGAACGAGCACTTCGCCTTGCGCAACTACCACGTCATTCAGCGACAGGCGCGAAAAAGACCCACGAGCCTTCGTAGCGGAGGTGTCTTCATCCTAAGCTCTCCCGCTGGGAGGCTCGAAGGGCGAACCACCGTCGATCCAGCTATCCTCAGCGATGACGCACTCAAGTGCGCTGCCTACAAAACTCCCTTTGCAGCCTCGACAATGTGACGTGCTGAAATTCCAAACGCATCGACAAGTTCGTCCGGTTTGCCCGAATGCGGCATACCGTTCACAGCCACCAGTTTGAATTTCGCAGGCGCCGCGCCCGCGGCAACCAAGGCATGCAACACAGCCTCGCCTAATCCACCCTCCGGCCAATGATCTTCCACGGTCACCAGCCGCCCGCCCGTCGCGCCGACTTCGGCAGCCAGCGACTTGCCATCCAGAGGCTTCACGCAGTAGAGATCGATCACGCGAATCGCAACTCCCGCTGCTTTCAATTGATCCGCCGCCTTCAGCGCTTCGTGCAGCGTCACGCCAGCGCCGATTACCGTCACCTTGTCTTCCGCGCTCTTGCGCAACACTTTGAAACCCGGAATCGGGAATTTCTCGTCGTTCGAATACAGAATGGGCATTTTCGGCCGCGAAGTGCGCAAGTAGTTGATACCCGCGCGCTGGGCCATCGCCTCCGTCAGGCGCTCGGCCGAGACCGCATCACTCGGATAGAAAACAGCCGAGCCATGCACCGCGCGGAACATGGCGATATCCTCCAGCGCCATCTGCGATGGACCGTCCTCACCGATCGAGACACCACAATGTGACCCGCACAGATTGATGTTCGCGCGGCTGATGGCCGCCATGCGCACATTGTCGTACGCGCGCGAAAGGAAACAGGCAAACGTGTCAGCAAAGGGCACCTTGCCGCGCGCCTGCAATCCTACCGCGACGCTCACCATGTTCTGCTCGGCGATATATCCTTGCCAAAAATGGTCCGGGTACGCGTCGCCAAATACTTCCGAAAATGTCGAGTTTTTCACGTCGCCCGATATGGCCACTACGTGGGGGTTCGCAGCTCCCAGCCGCTTCAGCGCGAAGCCGTACGCCTCGCGCGTCGCTACCTTCGCATCTTTGGCGTAGTCCGGCGCGGCGGGAGGGGCGCATTCAGGCGGCTTCGGCAGTGATGTTCGCTCGAACGATTTTCCTGGATCGGGCGGGACCGTCGGTCCGCCGCCCATTTCCTGAATCGCGGCAGCAAGCTGTTCATTCGAGAACGGCTTGCCGTGCCAGTTCAGTTTGTCGGCGACCAAGCTGAAGCCGTGGCCCTTGATCGTTCGCGCCACGATGGCCTGTGGCCGCCCCTTCACGGTCTTGGCGCGATCCAGCGCCGCGAGCACCGCGGCCACGTCATGTCCGTCAATCACTTGCGTATCGAAACCTTCCGACTCGAATTTCAGCCGGTAGCGTTCCATGTCGTGCTGGTACATGGTCGGCTCGCTCTGGCCCAGCCGGTTGATGTCAGCAATCACCGTGAGATTATCGAGGTTGTAATGCGCGGCGAACGCGGCCGCTTCCCAGATCTGCCCTTCCGCCAATTCGCCATCGCCCGTAAGCACGTACACCCGCGTCGGGCTCTTATCCATCCGCGCGCCAATCGCGAGGCCTGAGCCTACCGAAAGTCCTTGGCCCAACGACCCTGTCGCGGCATCCACGCCATGAATCCGGGGCGTTGGGTGGCCCTCCAGCTCGCTGGTAAACTCCCGCAGCGTCATCACCCGCGAAACCGGAAACACGCCCGCCTCCGCCAGTGCGGCGTAGAGCAATGGCGCAGCGTGGCCTTTCGAAAGCACGAAACGATCGTCATCATTCGAGTTCGCATTCTTCGGATCGAACTTCATCGCGTAGAAAAATACTCCGGCCACCAGCTCGGCGGCAGACATGCACGAAGTCGGATGTCCCGAGCCTGCGGCAGTCGTGGCCATCATCGAATAGATGCTCAACAGCTTGGCTTTTTCCTTGATGGCGTTTACAGCGGTGGCTGGAAGGCCGCTGGCGAAGGCGCACTCATGTCGGCTCCTTTTGAATTACGTTATGCTAGTTTAACCCCCATGCGCCAAATTGCCCAACACAAACTCGACTTGATCCGCACGATCTTAGCTGATCAATTATTGTTCTTTGGAGAAACCGCCGTATTCCCCACACCGTCCCGGCTCACCTCATATCGTCAGTGAGGCTCTAGTCACGCTGTTTCCGGCGCGTCCGTTGTGTCCGTAGCGTTGAGAGCCGCCGAGATGGCTGAGGAAGAAATGGATGAAGCGGCGGAGTAGGCTTTTACGAACGTAGGTTAGTATGACTTGCCTGCTGCCTCGGACAAATCATTGGGCGACCTACTGCAAGGATAAAGAAAAGAAGCCTTCGACGCCATGTCATTGTTTTGAATGAATGTGGCATTGTATCAAAATTCCTAGACCACCCCGACATGGCTAAATCCTCCAATGGATGACACAACTATCAAATCCAAAAGGATTGTCGTTACTGCGGAGCGTTTTAGCGATTGCTTGTTCCATCTCCAGTTTTGCATAATGATCAAAGCCTGAAGTGCCTGGTGTTTCCGAAAGTGTGAGCCTGTCATGAGTGATTGCGTATAACTGCGCAGCTGCCATCTTCATTTTGTTCGTCCAGCCACTGGTAGACCACCGAAAGCTTACTCATGCTGGAATCGATAGACAGTTGGGGGAGGTGAAGTTCAATGTTTTGGTACATTGCGTAAACTGGGAGTCGTCCTCCATCGCATGTGGGTGGATGCGACCGAGTTCCGGTGGAGCAAGGCCGCAGCGGCCGCATAGGAGATAGAGGAGGTTCGGAGCGAGCCGGAAACGGCGCCGCTCTCCTGAGGTCCCGTCGCCGGGACGGGAGCGTGGCAAGTTCGTGCGTAGTGCTGTGGATGCTGCGGCGAGATCACGCGTCCTAGATTGACCTGTCGGCTCTGGATCTGATGGCATGATGTGGCGGCCCCGCGCTGACCACGGACAGAAGCATGATCCTTCTTGGCGACGAGAATCATTCAGAGGGCCCATTACAGAAGCACTACTGTGTCACAAACTGCGGCGCTTGTGTTTGCTTCATGGACATCGTGAGAGGCGCCGGAGCTGGGGTTGAGCTACGCTGCAGGCGCTCTGTCGACCACCACCGTGTGGGCACCTGGCACCGGCCCACTGCCGGCGAGGAATTGGTCGGGTCGCGGATGGCCACCGAGCTGATGCGGCGCGACGGCAAGCATCGGCCGCTCTCCTTCACGGAGCTCGCGCTCCGTCTGCCGAAGCGGGCTTGTCCAGACGCTCAGTGCGATGGCTCTCGGTTTGACAAGTCCTGTACAGCTAGGCTTCTAGTCAAAAGTATGAGGTGAGCAACATGAGCAGCTTCACAGAACAATTGCAGAAAATGAAGACACATCCCGGTTTCATTGCGGCGCTGGATCAAAGCGGTGGCAGCACGCCCAAGGCGCTGCAGTCTTACGGAATCAAGGAAGATGCGTGGTCCAACGAGGCTGAGATGTTTGCTATCGTGCATCAGATGCGCACGCGCATCATTACCAGCCCCAGCTTCACCGGCGAGCGGATTCTTGGCGCCATCCTGTTCGAGAACACCATGGACAGGGAGATCGAGGGGCAGCCTAGCGCGGACTATCTGTGGAATGTGAAGCGTGTTGTGCCTTTCCTGAAAGTGGACAAGGGCCTTGCGAGCGGAGAAGGACGGCGTCCACTTGATGAGGCCGATGCCCGAGCTTGCTGCGCTGCTCGACAAAGCCAAAGCGAAGCGCATATTCGGAACCAAAATGCGCTCTGTCATCAACCAAGCCAACGCAGCGGGCATCAAGGACATCGTGAACCAGCAGTTCGAAGTCGGTCGAGCAGATCATCGCCGCGGGCCTTGTGCCGATCATCGAGCCGGAAGTGGATATTCACTGCCCGGAAAAAGCCAAGGCCGAGGCGTTGCTCAAAGCGGCAATCCTCGAGAAGCTAAACGAACTGCCAGCGGGTCAGCTGGTCATGCTCAAGCTCACCCTGCCGGAGCAGGACGACTTGTACGCCGACTTCGTCAGTCATCCCAAGGTCGTGCGGGTGGTTGCGCTGTCGGGCGGTTATACACGGGAAGAAGGCAACGACCGCCTGCGCAGGAACCACGGCGTCGTGGCGAGCTTTTCGCGGGCGCTGGTCGAGGGGCTGTCGGCCCAGCAATCCGATGCCGAGTTTAACGCCCTGCTGGATGGAACCATTCGGAGTATCTTTGAGGCGTCCAACACCTAACCTTGATGCGATAGAAAATGCTGGTGTCTGTGATGATAGACTTTCGCACGTCGTCGTTCCCGCGAAAGCGCGAACCTAGGTGGGGTGGGGTGCGCACAGCCTGCCGGTGGATCCCGCTTCCGCGGGACGACAGAACGACCATCGGGTTACTACCGGCAGATAGGGCTCAACGTACACCTGGTTGGGCGCAGGCGATGTGCGAGACCTCCGGACGCCTGGAGGAGCCCCCCGGGGAAGAAGGCTCCCCGGCGTATTTCAATTCGTCGATCAAGGGCGTTTACGAGAGCACCGGCGCCTTGGAGACCAACGACGGGTCGGCGCGGAGCCTGACGAATGATCGGCACGGTGTCGCCCCGGGCGGCAACTGCGACGAGTCGGTGACGCAATCGGCGCTCGGAACAGTGGAGACCTTTCACGGAACGTCATCAGCACGGGCCGGCAAGCGTGCCTATCTGGCGCGCGATCCATTCCGCCGTCGGATGTCTTGTGACGTCGATCCAGATAAGATCTCTACGATCCAGCCGGACGATGACGAAGGCTAGAGCAACTCGAAGCGTTCGTCGGGACGACGAACACATCCATCGCGGCGATATCCGGGGCATGATCCGCTGACGCCAGTTCGCCGGTGATGGTCGCCAAAGTGGCGGCGATGTTGGCGGTGAAAGTCTTCGCTTTTTCCCAGTCGACGAAGGCTTTGGCGCGATCGAGCCCCGCGAAACGCTTATCGATGATAGCGGCGACTGCTGCCGACCCCTTAGTCGCGGCGAGCGCAGCCGCGACGAGCTTCCGGAACGCAACATTGCGTTTTGCCTCGTCGATCACCAGTCTCGCAAGCTTTTCGGAGCCGAGCTTGACGAGCGCCTCTTCACTCAACGGTGGCTGGCGCGGCATTTCTCATTTTCCTTGGTCTCGGCTCGACGCGGGTTTGTTGCACGGATGTGCCGAACTTCCCTTGGCGTGCGGAAGGGGATAGACGACAGGCGATTTCAGCCCGGAGCTTTATCGTGCCTTTCAAACATCATTCCAAGGGACGCCGTCATATTCCCCGGCAAAGGCATCGGGTGACCAATTGGCGGGACTATGACACGGCGCTTCGCAATCGGGGAAGCCTGACGATCTGGTTCACCGAGGAGGCGTTGGTTGGTTGGAGGGCGCAGTCTCGCAAGACGCCAGGTGGGCAGCCTCATTATTCGAACCTCGCAATCGAGACCGCTTTGACCTTACGAGCGGTGTTCCGGTTAGCTCTGCGTCAGAGCGAAGGGCTGATCGGCTCGATCATGGAATTGCTGGAGATCGATCTTCCCGTTCCCGATCATTCGACGCTCAGCCGCCGGGCTTGTGGGGTGCCGGTTCAAAACCTACCACGTTCTGGAACAGGCAAGCTGCATCTGATCGTCGACAGCACGGGACTGAAGCTTCGTGGAGCGGGCGAATGGCTGTTCGAAAAACACGGAACCTCGAAGCGCCGATCCTGGCGCAAACTTCATGTCGGCATCGACGCCGACAATGGTCAGATCGTCGCCTTTGACCTGACCGACAAGGAAATTGACGACGCTTCTCATGTCGAGCCATTGTTGGAGCAATTGGACGATGCGCCAGCTTCGTTCATGGGCGACGGAGCATACGATCGAGCCCATGTTCTCAACGCCGTTCGCGTCCGAAATCCTGACGTCAAATTCATCGTTCCTCCATGCAAAGGAGCCGTGCTGGGACCAACCGCAACGACCGCTCCGACCCAGCGGGATTCGCACATTCGTTCAATCAATAAACATGGGCGCATGAATTGGCAGAAAACATCCGGCTACAATCGACGTTCGAAAGTCGAAGCGGCGATTGGACGCTACAAGCGCGTCATTGGGGATGCGTTGCGTTCGCGTGAAGACGCACGTCGTCTGTGTGAGGTGAAAATCGCAGTCAAGGTGCTTAATCGCATGTTGGAACTTGGCCGTCCTGTCTGCGTGCGCGTCGCCTGACATTCATCAGCTCATGAAACAATTTGCGTCAACCACTATCCGTGCAACAAACACGCCCGGCGCGGCGGT